>CP050295.1:327941-655882 GCA_014189435.1 Mesorhizobium loti | reverse complement strand
AAGCGATCAGTTTGAGCGTCGTGCGCTCCTGCCGCTCCTGTCTTATAAGCAGTTCGTGAACGCGGCAATCGACCGCGGCCAAGGGAGACCGTCCGTAGGTGTCGGGCTGCGCGATGGCGCCGTCGGCGGAGTTGTCCATGATAGTTTCGCGCTCCGCTTTTTTGGGTTGGTCTGTCTCGACGATTAAGCAGGAGGTCCCCTTCGCCCGAGCGTCTTGCATCGTCGCTTCGAGGCGTTGGAGGTCTCGTTTATGATGGCCATCGTTGGGGGGCAGGAGATCGACCAAGAATTGAACCAGCCCGCCGTCCTTGCCTCCTGCTTTCAGATAGTAGGACCGACGTTGATCGTCGCACCAAAGAAAATCGGCTCTGGCGAGCAGCCTAAGGTGTCGCAGAACGTGCTCGCGACGCAGACCCATAATCTCCGCCAGCTCGCAGACAGTTAGGTCTGCATGCGCGCAAAGGCCCAGGATTCGAAGGCGATCAAGATGCGCTGCCGTCCGCAGACGTCTGACCAGTGTCATCATCGGTCAGCACCAATCCGGGTAGCATAAGCAAACATTGCCACTCCATCTCCTTCAACCAGGATGAGATCTCTTCTTGGCATTCGCTCAATCGAAGACTAAATGTGCGCGGCGGCCGGACATATGAAACAAGTCAGGGTTTTGCCGCCAGGGACTTGGATGTTGTGGCGAGCGTATCATTGCCGACAATTTTTTGCGCTAAGTCTCTGTGAATTTCGTTGAAGGATATATTTCAAACCCAGAAAATGGACATTGCGATATGCTGGTCAGGCAGTGAGGCCGGCGAACTGCTTGGCCAGGCAGGTATGCGGACTCAAACGTCTACCTCGTCTGTCGTTTTTGCACGACTGGATCAGTGTTTTTGGAAGCGCCGGCCGGTAAACCTTTCGACGCCGTCCTTAGCCCGGCCAGTAGGGGGGCGCCGCGCTGTTTGCGAAACGTCCTGTCACGTTGAGGGTGTTGGGATTGGTGACAATGTGACACGGTTTCGCCACAATTTAGCCGCGCCGATGCCGCAATGTTTGACGAGATACGTGGCGTTGCCTGAGACGGTTCGGTCCGGCACCGGCTCGTAGCCCCCGCCGACGGGTCAGCGTCGGATCGAACCTCGGCTTTCCTGGAACATGTATCTGTGCATATCTTGAAGGCCCTCATCCGGGGCCGACCGAGCGGCCGCAGGCGTGACGGCTAGCGCCGCTAACTATTCGTCGAGACGGCGCGAAATGCAAGGCCGATGCGGCTCCAGGAGGAGAATGCGCTCAAGCTCGCCACAGGCGAGCGTAGGCGTCTTCAGCTGTCAGCAGATCAGCATGCGTTCCCTCCGCAACAACCCGCCCCTTGTCCAAGACCACGATCTTGTCGGCCCCACAGATGGTGCTGAGCCGATGAGAGATGACGATGATAGTCTTGCCGGCTCGACGCAGTTCTTCAACCAGCTTTAGCACAAACGCTTCTGCCAAAGAGTCGAGAGAGGAGGTCGCCTCGTCGAGGATGAGGATCTCCGGATCCCGGTACAGAGCCCGAGCCAACGCAAGACGCTGCCTTTCCCCGCCGGATAGGCGTAGGCCGTTCTCGCCCAGATTGGCGTGGAAGCCACCGGGCCAGCGCTCGATCGACTCCCGCAGCCCTATTTGATCGCAGATTCGAATGATTTTCTCGATGTCCGGCTCGAACTCGCCGAGGGCGATATTCTCGATCACCGAGCCCGAGAACACGTCGATCGATTGCGGCACCGCAGCGACAACCTTGCGCAGGGATACGGTCGAGAGGTCCTGGAGGGCAAAACGGCCTATCCGGATGTGTCCACCCTCAAGCTGGTAGACATTCTGCAGCAGCGCCGCAAGGGTGCTCTTGCCCGAGCCGCTTTCCCCCACCACCGCTGTCATTTCCCCCCGGCGGAAGGTGACGCTAAGATCCTGGAAAAGCTCGATCTGGCTACCATAGCGGAACGTGACCTTCTCCAGGTGGATGTCGCCAATGTCGGATTTGGTGGCATCGATGCCGCCGCCGCTTGCCGGCTCCAAGTCGAAGATGTCGAACAGGCGATCCGCCGCGATCAGTGCATCCTGAACGATCCGGTTGGTCTGGATCAGGCTGTCAACTGGCCGGGTGACATAGCCGAGCAGCGTATAACAGGACAGTAATTCACCGGGCGTAATGGATTGATCGAGGGTGAGCGACGTTCCAAACCACATCAGCACAATGGTGAATAGGGCAGCGAGGAAGGTCGAGGCACTGTCTCCGAAGATCGAAATGAGACCGGAACTGTAGACGGAGTGCAGCATCTTGATGAAGCGGGCCTCCACCTTTAAACTGGCGAAGCTCTCTAGGCCGGACGTCTTGATCGTGGAGACAGTTCCGAGTGATTCCACCAGTTGCGCCTCCAGATCGGCGGCATTCTCCATAATGGCGCGCTGGCGCTTTCTATTCAGCCGGTTGATGATCCAATAGACCGAGAGGTACAAGGGGATGGAGACCGCCACGACCAAGGCAATCTTCCAAGAATAGATGAACATCATCCCTAGCGAGGACAGGATCATTAGGGCGTCGACGAACATATTGATCGAGACGTCGTTCAGGAAGTTCCTGATCTTCACCGCGTCGTTCATGCGGGATATAATTTCGCCCAAGCGCATGCTGTCGAAGAAGTTCTGGGGAAGGCTTAGGATATGATTATAGTAGCCGAGGATTAACTGGACATCAATCTTCTGCCCGGTTTGCAAGACGAGCCGGTTTCTGAGGAGATTGATCAGGACCTGTACAACCAAGATCAGCAGCATGGCGACGCTCATCAGGTTGAGCAGGTTGCGGTTGCCAGCTGTAATCACATGATCGACGATCTTCTGGACGTAAATGGCCGTCGAGAGGCCGAGGATCGTCGTCACCAGCGCCCCGACAAGAGCCTGCGCCATCACCGCCCTGTGTGGCGCAAGCAGACGCGCGAAGCGAGCTAGGGGTGAGGTGGTCTCGTCGCGGGGCTTGAAGGCGTCTGCTGGAACCAGGAGCACCAGGACGCCAGTCCATTGGGTTTTGAATTCCTCGTGCGACAGCTTGCGGACTTCGCCATAGGCTGGGTCCATGACGGTGACCCACCTAGCGTCGACCGCCTGGATTACGACGAAGTGGTGCAGGACGTCCTTGACGATTACGTGGGCGATAGCGGGCTTGGGGATCTTGTATAGGCTGTCGAAGCCACCCTTCACCCCCTTGGCAATAAAGCCCAGCTTGCGGGCCGCTTCCATGAGGCCCAGCACAGTGGTGCCGGAGCGGTCGGTCGAGGCATACTGGCGGATCCGCGACAATGGCAGCTTGTGGCCATAGAAGGCCGCGACAGAGGCAAGGCTGGCGGCCCCGCAATCGGTGATGTCGCGCTGTTTGAAGTTGATGATCTTGCTCGACATCGGCTCGCTGACTGTTTGGAAAATGAGGATCAGTGGCCCGCCAGGAGCGGATTTAGCCAACCGTCGGCCTCATTGTAGAGGAGTTGCAGGAGAGTTCGCTCCCCCAGGAGGAAGCGGGCCGTCACGGTCATGCCTTTCTTCAGGTGACCGATGACCCCGTTCTCGAGCGCGAGACGGCTACGAAGGAGCGCGCAGCGGACCTTGAAGACCGGGCTCCGGTCATGGAGAGTGAAGTCCTGCGCGACGTCGAGCACTGTCGCGTCAATGACACCCCATTGATTGTAGTTGAAGGCATCCACTTGCAGACGAACCGACTGGCCCGGTCGCACAAAGCCGATGTCGCTGGGGGAAACGTAGATTTCCGCCACCAGTTCGGCGTCCGGCGAGACCCAAGCCACGGTTTGCCCGGCCTGGACGTAGCTGCCGGGGGTGAGGCCTGAGAATTGCTCGAGAGAGCCTGATACGGGGGCTCGAATGCGGGTCAGATCCCGTTCGTTCTCGAGCTCATGCAAGGTGGCCGTGAGTTCGCTGAGGCGCAGCTTAACGTCTAAGAGCTGCTGGTTCCATTCGGCGGATTTGCGCCGGGCGAGAATATCACCCTGAACCTCAATTGTCTGGAGGGCGAAAGCCCTTTCCTCAACTGCCGTTTCGGGCGCTGCAGCAGCGGAGAACAGTCGCTTAGCGCGGTCGAGTTCCTCGGCGGCATTACGGCGGGCATATCGGTTCTCCCGCAGCAGGTTGAGGAAATGCGCCCGCTCGGCCATAGCGGACTCGGTCAAGAGGTGGATCGGGTCCTTGGCTTGCGTGCCGGAGGAGATTAGGGTTTCGAGGTCACGGGCAAGATCGCTCTTTACGCGAATATCGCCTGTAAGCGCCCTGAGCTTTTCCTCAACCACCTCATCATCCAGGGCGAGGACCTCCTGCCGCTCGGCAACCAGATCGTTCTCAACGGCGAGGATGCGGGAGATGCGTCCGGAGACGGGCGCGACCAGGGGCGTCTTCTCGACGGTGGGGCGAATGATACCGGCACTTTGGACAGACACGGATATGGTGATGAGTGGCAGCGACACCAATGCCGCAACCACAGAGAGCACAACCACCTTGTAGATGACCAAAGCTCGCCCTGATCGCCGGGCGAGGATGCTCTCTGCGGTGTAGCAGGCTATTTCAGGCGGAAGTAAGATATCGTTCACGCATTGGCTAGTTATCGCCTAATTACTTATGATGCCTCATGGCGTCTGCAAGAAAAATACTCGCAGTGATTATTGCCCCGAGAGTCCGGCAGCAACAGCGCCCAAAACTAGCCAAAAAAACCACCCTCCGGAGGTTGCAGATGCTTCTTCACGGGTTATCTCGGTCACACCATAAGCTGACATATCCGCCTTCATTGTTGTCTCCTTTCCTACAGCTCAAATAAAACGATAAATCCGTGGTGCCGGTCGGCGGCGTGTGCCGCCGCAAAATGAGAACCTCAAGAGTCATGCCACTCGCGCGAAGCGCCTCAGAACAACCGTTCCGCATGTTTAAGCTTAACTGACGTACGGCGGCACGCCGACCGAACATCACCTTGTTTTGAACGCGATAACTATAGATTACGAAAGATCGTCCTGATCGCTGCGAGAGGATCCTCGCTGCGGTGGAGCTGTCTGTTTCAGGAACAAAGGAACTTCGGATATATACAGCATGAAGCGTATTTAACTTGTTCTATCCGTGTCTATCACGCACTGCCCCTTCGGCTATCGTGGCAGCTACAAACGCTAGGAACGTAACAACTGCCCAAACTACTCCCCAGAATAGCCCTCCCGAAATTGCAGAGGCTTCTTCTGGAGATAATTCGGTCAAACCGTAAGCTGACATATCCGCCCTCATTGTTGTCTCCTTTCTAGAGCTCAAATAGGACGATGAATCCGTGATGCCGGTCCGCGGCAGGTGCCGCAGCACAATGAGAACCTCAAGAGTCATGCCAACCCGCGCAGGAAGCGCCTCAGAACAACCGTTCCGAATGTCTATTCAATGGCTTAACTGAGAGTGCGGCGGCATGCCGACTGAAACACACCCTGTTTGGGACGCGACAAACCCGACAACACGGAGCGCGAGCTGCGAGAACGGCAACGAGTAAATTGTGCAATCGGGCGAGCCGCTGACGCTTGTGCTGAACCGCGCGGCCCGCGAAGTCAGTCTGTCGTCCGGATGCTCGACCGCAGTCCCCCCGCCCAGAGGGCCAAATCACCGCGGCCCTCATTGGCCTTCGACGGCCTTCGACTCGTCGGCTTCTCGAAAGCGCCAGCTGTCAGAGCAATGAGGAAATTCATGGCAGGGTTGCAATTTGCGAGCCTTGATCAACAAGAGAGGGGCCATAAACAGTGTCGGCTGTGAGTCCTGCCGGAACGCACACGCCAGACAGTGACCCACGCAGGGCTGCCGGATACGCTCCCCGGAGTGCGCCACCGAACCGGTGGATCTCGGTTCCGGCGGCGACAGGCGTGCCGATCTCGACGGCCGCCACCTCGTTGGCCTCAAGCCCCCCATCTGACCTGCTCCCACCACGTGACAAGCGCCCCCGCCATGGAAGAGATCGTCTCGACATCAGGTGCAGTTCCGGCATCCCGCTCGAGCACATGCGGTGCTCGCCTCAGCGCCATCGCTTCTCGCGTGCACGCCTCGTGAGGCTAGCAAAGGGGATGGAATGTGCCCGACGGCTCGGCCGCAGCATGCAGGATCAGGAACGACCACGGCCGCCGCGCCCGCGATCGTGCCAGTGCACTCCGCTCGACTTCCCGGAGTGCAACGTCTCTGTTTCGAGAGCTTGCCAAGATAGCGCTTGTGCCGCGCCATGTCGCATCATAGATGCGCCCCGCATAACCACCAGGGCGGGGACGCCGCAGCAGATTGCCGCTTCGCTGCAAGAGCCGCCGCCCCGCGCTGCAATACCGTCTCAAGTACTTTGTCGATCATCGCCTGCTCAGTCGTCGAATGTACTCGATCCGGAACTTCCTGACCCAACGACGGATTGTCTCGTAGGGGACCACAATGCCGCGCTCCAGCAGCATTTCGTCAACCAGACCCAAGCTCAGCGGAAATCGGAATAAAGCCGGACCGCGTGAGCAATGACCTCGGGCGGCGGTGGCGATTGTAGCGTAAGCGGTGTTCTGACCGCACCTTTCGGATCGCGCTGTGAGGGACGATGTTCGAAGCCTGTGAGGGCTTCGACATATGACGATTTCAGAGTTTACGCTTAAGTCCAGCGATCTGGAGCCGGTGCGGCGGTTCGAGGTTTTCACAGGCTCCGGCCGGCGGCGCGAATGGTCGCTGGAGGAGAAGGCGCGGATCGTGGCGGAAAGCTACGCGACCGACGAGACGGTTTGTGCTGTCGCGCGCCGATACGCTTTGTCTCCGCAGCAACTGTTCACCTGGCGTCGGGCCGCTCGCCAGCCGGCGGCCTCGAGGGTGGCGATGTCGGAATCGTTGTTCGTGCCAGCGGTGGTGGCGGCTCCGACGACGGAACCGACGGCGACGCGGCCGCCAAGGCAACGCAAACGGAAAACTGCCCGAGACGCCGGCGTCATCGAACTGGAGATCGACGGCGTCGCCATGCGCGTTGGCCGTGGCGCCGACGCCAAGACGGTCGCGGCAGTAATCCGCGCGCTGAAGGCGACGTCGTGATCGGACCGACGGGGGCGGTCAAGGTAATGGTGGCGACGAAGCCGGTTGACTTCCGCAAGGGCGCGGAAGGGCTGGCCGCACTTGTGCGTGAGACGATGGGCGCCGATCCGTTCAGTGGCGCGATTTACGTCTTCCGCGCCAAGCGGACGGACCGGATCAAGCTGATCTTCTGGGATGGCACCGGCGTCTGCCTTTACGCCAAGCGCCTGGAGGACGGCGAGTTCCGCTGGCCGAAAGTGCAGGACGGCGTGATGCGGCTGACGGCCGCGCAGCTGTCGGCGCTGCTCGAAGGACTGGACTGGCGGCGGGTCCACGAGGCGCACCGGACACGCGTTCCGGTTCAGGCCGGCTGATCCGCGACCAAGTGAATCAGCCCGGATTCTGCTGTCGCCCGGTGTCGGCGAATATGGTTTGATCCAGTCATGGCGATGACGGCTGACCAGCTTCCCGACGATCCGGACGCGCTGAAGGCGATGGTCCTGGCGCGCGACGTTGAGAATGCCCGCCTGATCCAGATCATCAGGGAATTGCAGCGTCACCGCTTCGGCCGCCGTGCCGAGACGCTGCCGGAAGATCAGCTTCTGCTGGGATTGGAAGAGGCCGAGCAAATCGAGGCCGCCGGCAAGGAGGCGAAGGATCAGTCTGCTCCCGCCGAGCGTCTGGCAAAGGCTGCGAAGCGCCGGGCCAACCGGGGCGCGCTGCCGCCCCATCTTCCTCGTGTCGAGATGGTCGTCGACATCGAGGACCATGCTTGCCCGTGCTGCCGCAACGGCCTGCATCGGATCGGCGAAGACGTGAGCGAGCGGCTCGACATCGTGCCGGCGCAGCTGCGCGTGATCGTGGTTCGCCGGCCCAAATATGCGTGCCGCGCTTGCGAGGACGTTGTCGTGCAGGCTCCGGCGCCCGCCCGGCTGATCGAGGGCGGTTTGCCGACCGAAGCGACGGTTGCCCAGGTTCTGGTCTCCAAATATGCCGATCACCTGCCGCTCTACCGTCAGGCGCAGATCTACGCCCGGCAGGGCATCAATCTCGATCGCTCGACGCTCGCCGACTGGGTTGGCCGCGCCGCCTGGCATCTGCGTCCGGTGCACGAGAGATTGCTTGCAAGCCTGAAGGCTTCACCGAAGCTCTTCGCTGACGAAACCACGGCGCCGGTGCTCGATCCCGGCCGCGGTAGAACCAAGACCGGGCAACTCTGGGCCTATGCCCGCGACGACCGGCCATGGGATGGCGCCGATCCGCCGGGTGTGGCCTATGTCTATGCGCCGGATCGAAAGGCGGAGCGGCCAATCGCTCATCTCGCGGGCTTCACCGGAATCCTGCAGGTCGACGGCTATGGCGGCTATCGCGTGCTGGCCGACAAAAGCGGCGTGACGCTTGCCTTCTGCTGGGCACACGTCCGCCGCCGCTTCTACGAACTGGCCGCGGCCGGTCCGGCGCCGATCGCCAGCGAGGCGCTCAGGCGGATCGCCGAGCTCTACAAGATCGAGGACGACATCCGCGGCCGATTGGCCGAGCAGCGTCGCACCGTGCGTCAGGAAAGGAGCAGTCCGGTCGTCGCCGATTTTGAACCTTGGCTGCGCGAGAAACTCGGCCTCATCAGCCAGAAGACGAAGCTCGCCGAGGCCATCCGCTACACGCTCTCACGCTGGGAAGGGCTCTCCAGGTTCCTCGACGACGGCCGCGTCGAAATCGACTCCAACACCGTCGAGCGCTCCATCCGACCCATCGCGCTGAACCGCAAAAACGCACTCTTCGCCGGCTCCGACGGAGGCGCCGAGCACTGGGCCGTCATCGCCTCGCTCATCGAGACCTGCAAGCTCAACAGCGTCGAGCCGCTCGGTTACCTCACCGATGTCCTGACCAGGATCGTCAGTGGCCACCCGAATAGCCAGATCGACGACCTGCTGCCCTGGGCCTACATCACGGCGCCCGAGCTCAAGGCCGTGGCCTGAGAACACCGCTTACATTGTAGCTAACGGGCGAACCGTTCATCCTGTCGCCCTATGCTCCAAAAGCTGACCGCCAGTTAACGTAACACCGCCTGCATACCTGCTGTGTCTGCTTGTGTAAGTCCAATGCCGTCACAGCTCGCGTACAGCGCTCCCGCTATGCCTCTATCGCGATGGTGCCAACGCACTCCGTTTGGACTTCCCGTCAAACGCTAGCGACAGGTTGAGATTATGGTGCAACATCTGATTCTCTGGCTCTGCTTCGAGAGCTTGGCGGTATAGCGCTTGTGCCGCGTCATGCCGCCCCTCGTTATCCAAGACAACTCCCTTCGCATTCAATGCACGCAAATTTCCTGGGACGGCAACTAAGACGCTGTCGAGTACCTGAAGCGCCTCATGCGCGCGTTCCTGCGCCAGCAAGGCCTTCGTAAGACGGATTGCCGCATCGACATTGTCCGGATGCTGCTTCAGATCATCCCGCAAAGCCTGCACTTGAGAATCCTGACTGACTGCGCGCCAAATGCGTTCGCGCATAGCCGGATCGATGTTATTGGCGCCCAGCAACTCTGGTGGCGATGTCTCCTTCACTGAAAGACCCGGCTTATTCCAGCTAGTGCAACCCGCGAGAGGCAGAATGGCGAGCACTGCGAAGAGAACTGAGTACGGCGCAGCGACAGCGACTGCATTCTCATGTGAATTCATGCTTGGATTTCCCTATCATCGAGCGCTTTGGCTGTCAGTTGGCGGCAACGCCGATATTGCGCGGTTTCCGTGACGTTCCAATATTGGTTCCAGTCGGAGCTTGATCGATCCGGCGGGCTGAATCGTGAAGTCGGAGGCGAGGTCCTGATAAGACAGAACAGCAAGATCGATCCCGTTTCGGCTTAGAAAACCGCGGACGAAACGTCGGACATCCATTGAAGTCAATACGACAGGGAGGGTCTGACCCGGTGCTGCGCTGGAAAGGATCTGACGCATCTGTGACAGCAGCGCTTCGCTTTGCCGATCCTCTAACACGAGATATGGGCCTGCGGCCGAATCCCGAACGGCGCTGCGCATGAAATCCTCAGTCTCACGTTCGATAACGAAGGCGGGCACGATTCCGTGTGTGGCATAGCGGTGACAGATCTGCCGCTTCATGCCAGAACGAACGTATTCCGTGAGCAGTGCGACGTTTTGCTCACGTTCGCTCCATTCGGCCAATGCCTCCAAGACGAGTCGGGTATTGCGGATGGGGATACCTTCATCCAGCAGGCGGCGCAGCACATCGGCAATCCGAGGGATCGGCGTGGTGCGCAGCACCTCCTTCACCAGATCAGCGTATTCCTGCTCCATGCGACCCAGCAAATGGCGGGTTTCTTGGATGCCCACCAAGCGCGGTGCATAGCGGGTCAAGGTCGCATGGATACGCAACGCGAGGCGTTCGCTGGGACGGTGATGCCCGATGCCGGCGGCATTGAGAGCCGGCGCATGGCTTTGTTCGACCCAGATTTTGTCCATTTCTGGATCATGCCGAAATGGGATGCCGCTCGATTCAATGCTCGCCAGATCGTCTGTGAGGGTGAGCTGTGTCGGATTAATCAAATCCTGTTCGACTGGCACGCCCTCGACATCTATCCTGAATTGCGACTCGGGCAGCTGCTGGTCGACCGCGACCGGGATGCGCGGAACGACAATGCCGAGATCGGCTGAGACTAGTTGCGAAACGCGTGCAATGTGCTGTTGCAATTCAACTTGGTCGATCGCATGCGTAAGGCTCGGCGCAAGGAAGAAGGCGATCGGACATGCCTCTGCAGGGACGGTTTCCTTCTCTACTGGCGCTGCAGTTCCAGCATCGACCTTGCCGGCGCCCGGCACATCACCCTTGACAATGCTTGCCGCGGCGAAGACTGCGGCCAAGATCAGAAAGACGGGCAGGGGGAAACCAGGAACGAACCCCATCACAACCAAGACGCAGGCCGCCAGCCGCAATGCTCGCTTACTGGCGGTGAGTTGCTTGACTATGTCCGTACCAAGGTTGGAACTTGCAGCCCCAGTTACGCGAGTGACGATGGTCGCCGCCGTAATTGAGAGCAGCAGGGCCGGAATCTGCGAGATCAACGCATCACCTATCGTCAGCAGAGTATAGTGATGCAGCACCTCGCCGAACGACATGCCCTTCGAGAGCAGGCCGATCGAAATCCCACCCAGCATGTTGATGAAGATAACCACCAGCCCGGCAATGGCGTCGCCCTTCACAAATTTCATCGCGCCATCCATCGCGCCATAAAGTTGGCTTTCCCTCTCCAATGTGGCGCGCCGCCTGCGCGATTCGTTGGCATCGATGTGGCCGTTGCGTAACTCTGCGTCGACCGCCATTTGCTTGCCCGGCAGAGCGTCGAGCGTGAAGCGCGCCGCCACTTCTGCGACACGTTCGGCGCCCTTCGCGAGGACCATGAATTGCACCATGGTCACGACCAGAAATATGACAAAACCTACGACGATATTGCCTGAGATTACGAAATCGCCGAAGGTGTGGATGATGCTACCTGCCTCCCCCTCGGCCAGGATCAGTCGCGTCGTTGCGATGGTGAGCGCCAGACGGAATACCGTGGATATCAAAATGACGCCGGGCAACGACGAAAAATCGAGTGGCGTGCTGACATACAGGGCGACCAATAGCAGCAGTATGGCCAATCCCATATTGAATCCGATCAGCGTGTCGATCACCATGATCGGGATTGGCATGACCATCATAGCTACGGCTAGAAGCAGCATCAACGCGACCATTAAGTCCGGGTTGGCCGGCGCACGCTCGATGAAGTTACGCAAAACGTTGGCCATCCGAGGCCCCTCTATGATGGTTTGAGAATTGCTCTGCTGCTACGCAGCTTTCGAAGACCCATCAGAGGGCATCGCTTGCGCTTGAGAACGAGAGGCAGGCGCGAGGACGTGCTTGCCAGGAGGTACCCAGTCTGTCCAGAACCGTAAGGGCCTCACCGCCGATGACCTTCGAGATGAACGCATACGCGAAAAGCCGCAGCAGCTGAATATCCCGAGAACTACCGTGGGCAGCGAGCCACAACCGGAGCAGCTAGCCTTTGATCAAGCTGCTCCGGTTCTGCCGGAGCAGCACAATTCGCCGTAACTCGTCCCGCGGGACGACGATGCCTTTACGCAGCGCACGATAGCGAGGCGACAGGATAGGTGGGGCAGCTTGACCATGGCATTCTCCTTAATATGGCCTGCGAACTTGGAAATCATTAATACGGGAGAGCAGCAAGGCGGCCATTTCGGCTGAGCAGCACACGACGGTCCTCGATCCGATCGACCATCCACCCATCATCCAAAATGGCGCCGACAAAATACTTCTCACCAGCGATTACAACATACGGCAGGGGCCCGCGCCAAACAGCTTCAACGGCGATTGCGGATGGCGCCTTCTCCTCTTTGATGACCACTCCATTGACCAGTGTTAGAGCGCCCTTCGTGCGATGATCGAACCACTGCTGAACCTTCTGCCAACGGATGACCGATGCAGACGTGACGGTCCCTTCAGCGGTCACAACACCCTTGGCCGAGCCGATCTTAATATTGAGCAGGCCCGCTTTGTCGACTTCCTGTTGCAGGTCTTTGGCCGCTGCCACGTTAGTCTGATCGTCAGCGCGGTTACTGCTCAGCTTGGACTCAAGGTCGGCACCAGGTGAATTGGCGCTCAATGCCCCAGCGTTGCCGTAGTAGGAGAAAATGGCCGAGAGCGCGCCGATCCCGAGAGAGCCGAGTAACACCAAGGCAAGCACGGAGATGGAAAGACGTGGTATGCCGATCCCACTGGCTGGCGCAGCATCCTGCACTGACCAGAGAATGGACATCGCGCCTGCATGAATGACGACCGGAAGGGGCACCACAACGCACTCCCCTGCCGCAATATTTCTGTTGTCTTCCATCCTGAGGCCGGCTGCAAGGGCCTCGACCTCGATCGAATTGCCAAGAAGAGTCATACGAAAATGATGCGGCGCGAGTCCTTGCTCGACGAAGATTATATCCGCATCGAGGCCACTGCCGATCAAGCCCGTTTCTAGAGCCGCCTTACCGGTCAGTCCGCAATAGAGCCCCGACAGAACTTCGAAATGAAGGGAAACGGCGTCATTCAAGGATGATCTCCCGAATAAGAAGAGAAGCCGCACGGCAATTGCCATGCGGCTCATCTTGGTTCCACACCGCGCCACCTGGGGGCACGTTCGGGGCTACTCTAGAGCCCCGCTTCCGACACTACTGAACGCGTTCGTCGGCCGCCTTCTTGATTGTGTTGAGGTTGGTCGTAAGAGTGCGCAGCTGTATACTCCTAGCCGTAGCCTCCAAGCTAACCGCCGTTAGCTCCGCGAGTTGCGCCTGGAACGCGGCAGCCCCGGCAGCTTTGGTAGCTACGTCTACAGCACCTGAAGCGGCAGTACCAGCCGCACTAGTAGCGGTACCTACTTTACTCATGTTGTTTTCCTTTCTGTTCAAACTGTGCCGTCACCAACAGCACGCACCTCCTGACGCGGACCATCCGACGTCAGGCATCCTCTTCAGTTTCTGCCATAGCATCCTCCGCTTCATCCATGGCATCGCTCGCAATTTGCAGCGCAACCGCACGAAGAGTGCTTTCGAACTCGCTTTGAACTGCAGCTTGGTCAGAAATGGTTGGACGATCCGCCGGTTCGCTCCCGCCAACCGGCCTGCTCTGACTAGAAGACCCGGTGGATCCTTGATGCGGCTGTCCATTCGAATGTCCACGGCCCTTTTGGGCCAAGGAAACACCGATGTTGCCACCTCCACTACCAATTGCTGCGACCATCAGTTACTCCGGCATCTGTTTCCATTGGCGGCGACGCGTAACAAGCTCAATCTCCTCAAGCTATGAGCGTGAGCTTTCGAGAAGCTGACGAGTCTCAACAAAATGCGGCGCTACCGCAAAATAAATGGTCGTGCACGATCTGGCCTTCGTGCGCGGCAAGGTCATGATGTGGACAGTCGGTTCTAGCGCGGCAGTTGTAGTGACGCGAATGATGTTGTCGCCTTAAGATGGCGCAAAGAAAGCCAGGACATGTCAGGCCGTGACTGAGCGCCCACCGTCGGTGCGGTCCTCCTCACAGGTGACGCCGGTTGCCGCCTGCCATCAGGCTGTGCTGTGGCCGTACTCCTGCTCTCCGCTCCCTCTTAGTCACCGATTGCACGCACGCGACGCCTGTTTGTGCCGGTATTAAACGTCTGCGATCCGTGCGTCGGCCGCCCAACCTACGGTGCTACTGCGTGCGCATCACCTGGATATCCATTCGGTCGTCCTACGCTTCCGGCGCGTCCAGGCTGCGCCACTGCGCTATCAATAGCCGCTGCCGGTCAGTGACCCGCCGGCCTGAGCGCGTCTGTGCTCCCCGCCTTCGATGCGAAGTTTTTTCAGCGGGCCACCAACGCAGCTTCGGGGAACTAAACGCGGTGTCCACTGGATCATTGCCATCCTTCTTGCGCGAGAGCGTTGACATCAAGCAGGGCGCCACGCCGGACTCGACGTGGCACGAAGAGAGGCGGCGGTTGCGTTCATTTGGGCCAGGCAGCGCTCGACGACCAAGCGTCTAAGGATCACCGACAACGCTGAACGTATCTCCCCTGCATCGGAGCTAGACCATGACTGGTATTGGCCGAACCGGGAAATCGCCCATTTGGGAACCTGCAGCCGACCGCATCAGGGGAGGGCACGGCTCTCGCGCTGATCTTGTGAGGAGGCGCTGGGGTAGACGCACGTTCATGGGTTGTGGCGGGCTGTCGAGCAGGACTGATATGTTCTCGACGGGAACGTCCAGGATCGCCGCAGTACCAAGGCCGCTAGGCGCCTGCTCACCGTCTGTTGAACAACAGGCCTGGCACCAACGCGCATCATTACCGACAGCTGCGCTCCTACAGAGCGACGAAACGGCAGGTCATCCCGGATGTCGAGCACCGCGCGCACAGGGGCCCTAACATTGGGCCAAGAATTCCCACGAGCCGCTGCGAAAGCGCACGAGCAAGGCTTCCGTTCGCTGGAAAACCTGCAGCACTTCTTCGATCTTCTCGACCTTCCGTAATCTGTTCGCGCAGCCGGCTCAAAGCGCTCCATCGCGTCAACGCTATCGCGGAATGGAAGTTATGGCCCGAGCCCTCGCCTGACATTTCCGTCTGCGCTCCCTTCACGTCCAACTAAGATACCCCAATCGCTAACGCATGAGCCAGGTCGGTTTTTGCGTCCCGAGGAGCCCTTCGTCAGCTAATCGTCAGCTAGGCGGTCTAGACCTGCCACGCCAAGCCAGCCTGAACTCAATGCGAAACATAGGAGTGCGAAGCGTCATGTATGGTCAATTGGTGGCTCGTCCGATGTGCACTACCCCCACTTTGGCTAAGCTGACCTTGGTAACCGCCCGGCGATCGGACGCAGAAGCCAAAGGCTTGCAGACATGGCTGCCCGGATGCGCTTAGCCGGAGCAGGTTCCAGCGGCAGCTCATTTTCGGCGTAAGTGGGCGAACAACCGTGCCGGTGAAGGCAGCAAGCAAGCCCACACTAGTCTCTGCTGAGGACAAAGAGCAGTGGTACAGGGCGCACCAAGCTCCCGCAGGTCAGGGCCCAGATCCACTACGGCTGAGCGACATCAGCCCCAACACAATGGGCGCATTCTTGCCAATATCGGAGATGTAATATGACGGGCATTGGTCGACCTGGCAGATCGCGCATAGGGAATGCTGGAGCCGACAGCACGTTGGGGGCGAGCAGTTCGCGCTCGCAATCCAGTGTTGCTCCTGGGGAAGGCAGTCAATTGTTCGGATCCGTTGTCGAGCGGATCCGCTCTGGGGCTCAAGATAGAGGGACGTCCTCCGCGCGCGGTGCCGATGATGCCCTGGGCGACGGGTCTTCCGGCCACTCCGTTGGCGCACATCGAACCCTGACTGCTGCGCCACGTGAAGCCGCTGCGCCACCTGCAGCGATTGCGCGGCAACGCGATTTTCCCTCAGTCTCGGAGGGTGGAGCCACGGCGTCCGAGGGCGGAGCTACGGCGCCGGTCGCCAGCCAGCCTCCAAGCTCGAGTGTGGCAGTTCCCACTTCTTTGACAGGCGAAGAAATCAACGCGGCAAAGCTACGAATGCTCGGCCTGCTTAACGAGCTTGACGGTTGCCGTAATGCGGCCCTGCGCGGACACAAATCGTGGGAGGAGGCGCAAGATCAGATGGATCGGCTCATCAATGCAGGCTCGACAGTTCTGAACTACTACGCAAGCCTGCCCCCGGCAGTGGCGCGTAGCATTCTGTCCGACGATCGGGCGCGTGAATTCCGCGACGAAACGCTCAATCGGGCGAAGCACTGCAACATGTTGGCCACCAATATACTCTACGCCTTGCGCGAAAAAAGGGAGGCTGCGGACGCGGTACTCCACAAGTTGCGCGCATCCAACACTCCCCCGCGACCCGCTGAGCCGAGCAGTTTCCAGTGTGGCGAAGCACTATGTGGCCCTCATGGAGTGGTGGGAAAAGAAGCTGCGGCGCTGCGAACGGATGCGGTCCGTCTGCGCCGCCACTGCCAACTTACCGAGCGCAACGGCCGAGATGCGAGAGGGCGAACAGGCCGCACTGCGCCTGCACACCGGCTGGGCAGCGAATTTGAAGGTCATGGTGCTGCAATCGCGGGTCGCTCTCGCGCAGATCAAGATTGAGCCGCTGGCGAGCACGTTCGAAGCAGCCGTGAGGGAAATCCTCATAGGTGAGGACCGGAAGGTGCGTCTGCTGGGGACCTTCATCAGCGACGTTTTTCCGGCATTCCACTCGACCGGCGACGCTGTGTTGTCCAGCGAAGGGCGCCCACTCGACGCAGAGCACTGCGCCGTGCTGGAAGGAGTCATGGAGCGGCTTTCGGAATTTGGATTGGCGTTGCACGACATGCTTGCCAAGTTAGGCGAGGACCGAACAGGTGCCGGCCTCCCATTGGAACTGTTGGGCCAGATCGTGGACGACGCATGGATCACTGCGGACGAGGTCATGCACTTCCTGGAACTGCAGCCGAAGTCGCCAGCCATCATTGCATCGCCGGCAGCCGCTGGTGCTGCAAAACCGGCCGGCACTGCCGGCACGGCTACAATCGCCGAAACCTTGGCACAACAACTGCAGACCAAAGCCATCATTGCACCGCCGGCCGACGCTCGCGCTGCGTTACCGGCCGACACTGCCAGCGAGGCTGCAGGGGCCCAAGGCACTGCAGTGGGCAAGAAACGGAAAGCGAACGGGAAAGGGAAAGACAGGCAGGCCGCTGGCGCCGGCACTTCGGCCGCCGGTGCTAGCTCTTCGGCCGCCGGCCAGCCGGAGCCGCAAGTCGCTGCAAACGACGGCGATCCGGCGCCAGCAGCCAAGGTTGTCGTGCTTTCCGATCTAGGTACGAAAAAGCTCGTGAGTGCGGAGGAGGCGCCGGATGCGAGTGCGTCGGTGGCGGCTGCACGCTTGGCGATCTGGCAGGCCCCGGCTTCGGAGCAGATGCTGGCACGGTTGGCCGAACTCCTGAAGTTCGATCTGGCTGGTCAGCAAAAGGCCGTCTCGCAAGCGCGCCAGATGAAACCCGAGAACGCCGCACACGTCGTGGACACCGTGGTCGAGCGTCTGCAGACCCAGGCCGCCGAGATGCAGGCCTGTCTGGCCGCGTTTAAGCAGCACGATAGTCTCCTCCGACTCTCGCCTTCGCAAGTACCCAAAGTGCACGAAGACACACAACAGCTCAAGAGAATGCTGGGCCAGGCGCAGGGACTGGCCAAGGCTTTGAAAGAGCAAAAGGCCACGATTACGATCGAATGCATGAAGACCTACGCATTTCCGTCGCAGAAGTACCTTGAACACTTGCGGCAGGCCAAGGAGTTGACGCCTGCGGATCCACCGGAGCCGTTGAGGGGGGAGCCAGGGACGCTGTTCGAGATCCGGCTGCAGCCCAAGGCGCTGCGCAATGGTGCAATGCCGAAACCGATGTGGGTGCACATCCATACGAAGGAGTCGGTACATGCGGGGCAGTTGGCGACGCTGAATGACGCCGACTTCGTCGCTTGCCACGTCAAATCCAATGAACAGCGCGGCCACAATCGCCAGTGGCAGGACGCCCGGGCTGCGATCGGTCACGAGAACGTCGTAATCCACCGCGGCAAGCTCACCCCTGCGTTCTGCAAGTCCCTGTTGACCGGAGGGCTCAGCGGCTACCCACGCCATCCGCTTGCCGCGGTGGAGCACCGGTCAACACCGGCCGCTCGACACGCGATATAGTCGGGGGCTCGCAGTAAAGTGCCGCTTGTGGTGACACCATGAGTCATACCTCCGAAATCTGGAGGCCAGAGGGTCGTTGGTCCAGATGCTGGCAGTTGAGCCTCTCTGGTCTTGAGCCAAACAGCGTATGCCGCGAACTGCACGGGTTGCCGGCCCCGCACCTCAACTATCGCAAAGAGGGCGAGCGGCGCTGGTGGGCGGAACACTCCGGCCAAAACTTGCCTGAAGCGGACGCCCGATTTGAGCTGTCGCGTCGAAGGAATTGCAGATGACGCTTCATGACATTGCGCTCGACGACAAATTCGACCTTTCCAAGGAGCGCATCTTCCTGTCGGGCGCGCAGGCGGTCGTGCGTATGCTCCTCATGCAGCGCGAGCGCGATCGCCGCGCGGGGCTTAACACCGCCGGCTTCGTTTCGGGCTATCGCGGCTCGCCGCTCGGCGGTCTCGACCTCCAGCTCTGGAAAGCCAAACGACAGCTTGCCGACGCCAGCATCGTTTTCCAGCCCGGGCTGAACGAGGAACTGGCCGCTACGGCCTGCTGGGGTACGCAGCAGACGGAACTGCTCGGCGAAGGCAAATATGACGGCGTTTTTTCGATCTGGTACGGCAAGGGTCCGGGCGTCGACCGCTCCGGCGACGTTTTTCGCCACGCCAATCTCGCCGGATCGTCCAGGTATGGCGGTGTGCTCGCCCTGATGGGCGACGACCACATGGCGGAATCATCCAGCAACGCGCACGCCACCGAGTTCGTGTTCGTCGATACCATGATCCCAATCCTCAATCCGGCGGGCGTGCAGGAACTGATCGAATACGGCCTTTACGGCTACGCCATGTCGCGCTTCGCCGGTACCTGGGCGGCGATCAAATGCGTCAAGGACAATATCGAATCGACGGCTTCGGTGGATGCGTCGCTCGACCGGCTGAACATCATCATCCCCGAGTTCGACATGCCGCCCAGCGGTTTGAATATCCGCCACGAGCTCGACCAGCTCGGCCAGGAAGCGCGTCTGCACGAACACAAGCGTGCCGCAGCGGCGGCCTTCATCAAGGCCAATGATCTCAATCGAATCGTCTATTCGGGCGGCCGAAATCCGAAGATCGGCATCATCACCATCGGCAAGAGCTATCTTGACGTACGCCAGGCGCTGGAGGATATCGGCGTCGACGAAGCCCGCGCCAACCAGCTCGGCGTGCGGCTGTTCAAGATAGGCTGCCCGTGGCCGCTCGACTTCGAGCACATTGCGGATTTCGTGCGTGGCCTGGAGAAGGTGATCGTCGTCGAGGAGAAGCGCTCGCTGATCGAAGTCCAACTGCGCGAGAGCCTTTACAACACGGCCATGCAGCCCATGGTGATTGGCAAGAAGGACGAGCGCGGCGGCTGGCTTTTCCCGGCCAAGGGTTCCCTCGACCCTAATGATATCGCGATCGCGCTCGGCGAGCGCATCGTCGAGACGATCGGACCGTCGGAGGAGATTTCTGCACGGGTCGCTCGGCTAAAGCAGTTCCAGGCGATGCTTGCCGACAAGAAGGACATTGGCGCGCGCACGCCCTTCTTCTGCTCCGGTTGCCCGCACAATTCCTCGACCAAGGTGCCGGACGGCTCGATCGCCGCAGCCGGCATCGGTTGCCACTTTATGGCGCTGTGGATGGACCGCTCCACGGTCGGCTTCACCGCGATGGGCGGGGAGGGCGCGCAATGGGTCGGCCAGGCGCCGTTCTCGAAGCGCGACCACATCTTCCAGAACCTCGGCGACGGCACCTACAACCATTCCGGCACGCTGGCGATCCGCTTCGCGCTGTCGACCGAGGCCAACATCACCTACAAGATTCTCTACAACGACGCCGTCGCTATGACTGGTGGCCAGCCGCTCGAAGGCAATCTGACCGTCGACATGATCGCGAGCCAGGTGCACGCCGAGGGCGTCGAGCGCATCGCCATCGTCACCGACGAACCCCGCAAGTATGCCGCCGCCGGGATAGGGTTTCCCGCCGGTTCCACCATCCACCATCGCGATGATCTCGACCTGGTGCAGCGGCAGTTGCGCGAGGTGAAGGGCGTGTCCGTGCTGCTTTATGACCAGACCTGCGCGGCCGAAAAGCGCCGCCGCCGCAAGCGCGGAACCTTTCCGGACCCCGACAAGCGCGTCATCATCAATGAGCTCGTCTGCGAAGGCTGCGGCGATTGCGGCGTCCAATCCAACTGCGCCTCGATCCAACCCGTCGAAACTGAGTTCGGCCGCAAGCGCCGCATTGACCAGTCGAGCTGCAATAAGGATTTCTCCTGCGTCAACGGCTTTTGCCCGTCCTTCGTCACCGTGCATGGCGCGAAGATTCGCAAGGCCGAAGGCATGGCAGGAAAATCCGATCCGCTCGAAGGCGTGCTGGAGCCACAGCTTTTTGCGCTCAATGGCGACGGCTGGTCGTCGATCATCGATGGTGTCGGCGGCACCGGCGTCGTCACAGTCGGCGCCATCCTCGGCATGGCGGCGCATCTGGAGGGCAAGGGCTGCGGCATGATCGACATGGCGGGCCTGGCGCAGAAGGGCGGGGCGGTCTTTTCACATGTCCGCATCGCAAAAACCCCTGAGGATATCCACGCCATCCGCGTCTCGGCGGGCAAGGCCGACCTCGTTCTCGGCTGCGACCTGGTCGTGTCGGGCAACAAGAAGGTGCTGGCGGCGGTGCGCGAGGGCCATACGATCTTCGTCGCCAACACCGCCGAGATCATGCCGGGCGACTTCGCGCGCTCGGCCGATTTTTCGCTGCCCGTGGAGCGGCTGAAGGAGGCCATTCGCGAGGCTGCCGGCGAAAAGGCGCATTTCTTCGACGCCACGCGCACTGCGTCGGCGCTGTTCGGCAATTCGCTCGGGGCCAACATGTTCATGCTGGGCTTTGCCTACCAGCATGGCGGGCTGCCGCTGCCGGCGGAGGCGATCGAACGCGCCATCGAACTCAATGGCGAGTCGGTCGCCATGAATATCGCAGCTTTCCGCTGGGGACGGCGCGCGGCGCATCAGCCGGATTTCGTCAAAGGAATGCTCGGCCGGCCTGGCCAGGCGGCGGAGCCCGGTATCGCACAGACGCTTGACGAGATCGTCGCGCGTCGAGTGGAGTTCCTGACCGCCTATCAGAACGCCGCCTATGCGAAGCGTTACGCCGATCGTGTCGCGGCCGTCCGCAAGGCCGAGCAGGCAGTCTTGCCGGGCTCCGCCCCGGTCGCCGAGGCCGTGGCGAAAAACCTCTTCAAACTGATGGCTATCAAGGACGAGTATGAAGTCGCCCGCCTCTACACGGACGGATCGTTCCAGCGCCAACTGGCGGCGCAATTCCAGGAATACGACCGGCTGGAATTCCACCTCGCGCCCCCGATCATGGGCCGGCGCGGCGCGGACGGAAAGCCAAAGAAATCAAGTTTCGGGCCGGGGATGATGAAGGCATTCAGCCTGCTTGCGTCGCTGAAGGGCCTGCGCGGATCAGCGCTCGATCTGTTCGGCTATTCCGCCGAGCGGCGGACGGAGCGCGGCCTGCTCGCAAGCTACGAGGCCGATGTCGACCGCATCGCCCGCATCCTGACGCCAGCGAAGTTGGAGGCGGCTGCTGCCTTGGCGTCAGTCCCGGCTCTCATTCGCGGCTACGGCCACGTCAAGCAGGCCAGCGTGGAAAAGGCTGCGGGAGAGCGGGCCCGGCTTCTGGCGCGCCTTGAAAGCGCAGAGGCGAAACCGGAGCCGGAACGGCGGAACAAGCCGCTTTCTGTGGCAAGTATAGCCCTGTACAATCCGACCTTAACGTAAAGATTGCCCTGGTACGCGCATGATCCTCTTTTAGGCGATTGTGGCAAAGCTTGGCTCCCGACGAGCTCGAACAATTTGCGGCGCGCATGCGCCCTGCTTCGAGTACCGGCGGCGCGTGGCGTTCGCCATAGCCGCCATAGGCGTCGGCCTGCAGGATCGCGGACCAGGTGCCAAGATGGGCCCGTGGATGTTCGGCACGCCGGTAGCGCGAATAATGAAACAGCTCGGCGGGCGGATCGACACCGCCGAACGCTGACATAGACCCGCAGCCTGCCATTATCGGCCTTGCCCTTGGCGAGGACGGGCACGTTTGTATCGCCGCCGTGCCAGCGGTCGGCGAGGAGGACATGAGGCTCGATCGACGATGGATGGGCACGAGCGCGAATGTGGCCGCGCCAACCTGGTCGGCGAGCGTCGGCAGGCTCAGCGGCACTCCTTCACGCGCAAAACACCCGGTCCTGGCGGTCTAATGGCCAAGGTCTCTCAAGTCGCCGCGATCGAGGTCGATCCGGTGATACGCCCTCCTGCATCCGTCTGCCCGGTGGCACTACGCGTGCAGGGATATCGGACGAGCCACCAATTCGACCATACGAGGCGGTCGCCTACTAGGCCGGCTTCGGCTACAAGGCGAAAGCCTTCGCGAGGATTGCCGCATCCTTGGGCTCAAGCCCATCCGCATCAAACCTACACGCCAAGACCAACGCAAGGCCGGGCGCTTCATCAAGCGTGGTCTTGGGGAATAGGCCTATGCCGTCCCATGCCCGACTTCCCAGCGCCGTCGAGCCGCCTGCCTGGCTTAATGGCTAGTGGAACAGTCCCGCAGCCTAAACCCACAACGCCAATCAGCAGACTCGGCCTCACCGAGGACAGCCTGTTGAGGCGCCACATCTAGGCTAAGCCTGCGGCGAAGAGTGCTCTCGCGACGGGCTCGAAATGTTGCCTGGGAACGGCGTTGCCCAGTTTCGTCGCGCTGATGAGCTGATGCGCTAGGACATGATCATCAACAATAGTGAGATGTAGGGCCTGCGCCTCACAGAACATGTGCGAAGCGGCCTCGCCCTCGGCGCGGCAAACTAGGACCGGCACCCCGGTCTCACCACGAATGTAGCGAAGACCGACCAGTATCGCCTTTCCTCTGAAGATCAACGTGGCGCGATTCAACCCAAGCGGAGGCTCGCCAGCCGTCTCGTCGCGGATGCGACGCCGTTCACTCTTCAACTCTGGCGTCCCCTGCTGTTCCTTCAACTCGCGCGTCACTTCGGTCTTGGTCATGCGCATTTCGCGCAGAAACAACGAACGCTGCAACAGGAGATCGATCAGCCCGCCCACCAGAAGTGCACCGGCGCCAATCCCCATCAGCAGTTTCGCCTCCGTAAAGACCAAGCCGAGACAGCCCATGCCGCAGACTGGCAGATAGATCACCGTCTTCCACATGCCGAAAAGCAAGATAAGAAAGGTGGTGCTGAGGACCACTACCTTAAACAGTGTCTTCCCAAGCTCGACTGCTGAACGCGCAGACACCATGCGTTTCAGCCCTTGAAAAGGGTCAATCTTCTCAAACTTGGGCTTCATAGGCTCGAGAGAGAAGACAAATCCACCATTGGCTATCAATCCCGCCAAAATTACCGCGGCGACGAGAGCTCCAAGCAGCGGGCCAACGGCCCCCAGGGTGAGTTCGATCAGCAGGACCAATGCCTGCCGGACCGCGATATCGAAAGGAAGGTTCTGCAGCTTGTCGACCAATAATAGCGCTTCCTGGCATTTGTCTTCGATCACGCTCCCTCTCAGCCAAAGGTAGCCGAACCCAGCGCAAGTGCCGGCCGCGCGGACGAAATCGGCGCTGCGCGGTATCTGCCCGTTTTTGCGCGCTTCCCTTAGCTTCGTCGGGGTGGCGGCGTGATTCTTTTCTTCACTCGTGTCGCTCATTTCAGCAACTTGCCGAACCACTCAAGCGCGCCATTCGCTTGTGCAATCTCCAGTTTCATGCCCTCGACCAGATAGGCGGTGTAGGTGACCATGATAATCGGAAAGCCGATATTCTTGAGCGTCGGGGACAGTTGGCTCGACTTGAATTGCGGCGCAAAGCGACGGAGTATCATCATTGATACATCCACCAGCAGCAGGAAGATCACTACAGGGCCGGAGACCAATAATGTCGTGCGCATAATGTGGTCGAGGAGCCCTAATAGCTCCATTGCTCCTTGCGGGCTCAATGTGGGGTGAAACCGAAAAACGGGCCAGATCAGGTAGCTGCCATAAAGAGCACTGATGACAGCCTCCATACCTCCTGATGCGACGAAGATCGTGATTGCAGTGATCCCGAGAAAAACGCCCATAGCGGAAGCCTGGCTGTTCGTTGCGGGGTCGGTCGGAGCGGACGGGCTGGTGATGCCACGTTGGTTATCGATAAACTCACCAGCCGCCTGAAGGCCCCATAGGGGGATGCCGAGCAAAGTGCCAAGTAGCACGCCGACAAAAACCTCCTTCAAACCGAGCAGAGTTACATGGATTAGAACCGTTTCAGGATCCAGCGCGCGCAGCCCGTCGCTCACCTGTGCCAAGCACGGCAGTCCGAAGGCAACAGCCAGGCAGCTGCGGATCAGCCCACCGACCTGAGATCGTGTAAATACAGGAAGTACCAGCATAATGCCTATCGCGCGGGCTGCGCCAAGACTGGCCGCAACGACGAGCTCGAGAGCCGCATGGATCAGGATTTGAATCTCGCCCGATGACGCATACATGGCGGAGGCTAGTAGCTTGGTGTCATTGCGGGAAACTCAGTAAAGATCTGGTCGGCAAGCTCTATGAGCGGGGCGCTGAGCACAGGGGCAAACAGGCCAATTACCGCGACAACGACCAGAAGCTTCACCGTGAGCGGCAAGCTTTCATCCTGAATCTGCGTTGCCGCCTGGATGATGCCAATGCCCAGGCCAACAACCACCGATGCAATGAGCGGCGGCAGAACCCAGATCATGAAAACCATCAAAGATTGGCTCATAAGTGTGACAATAGTCGATTCAGTAATAGTTAACCTCCCGGTATCGTGTAACTCAACACAAGTCCGTGCATCAATCTCGACCAGCCATCAATAGCGACAAACAAAAATAGTTTGAAAGGTACAGATATAACCGTCGGGGATACCATTGACATGCCCATCGCCATCAAGATTGTCGTTACGATAAGATCGATGACGATAAAGGGCAGATAAAGGAGAAAGCCGATTTCGAATGCACGCTTGAGTTCTGAAATTAGAAAAGATGGTACGAGAATGGCAAAATCATCAGGTGTGGCTTTGGCGCGCATTTCCTCTGGCCAGACTTTTTCAGTCGAGGAAAGGAAAAATCGCCGCTGCTCTTCGTTCGTGAACTTCTTGAGATGATCGCGCAAGGGTTCACTTCCTTCTTGAGCGGCGCTTATCCAGTCATCGATCGTCTGATAACGCAGTTTCGGATCTGTGAGGCGATCATAGGTCTGTTCAATAACAGGCGCGCTAACGAACATGGTGAGGATCAATGCCGCGGCGTATAGTACCACGTTCGGTGGTATCGTCTGGGTCCCGAGCGCATTGCGGACGAGGAATAGAACAACCGATACCTTTACGAACGCCGTCGTCGTGGCGACTGCTAAAACCAGCAGCCCGAGTCCGGCGGTAACCGCAAGAAGCGTCAGGATGGCCGGCTGAATCTCAGTCATTGCATGCCAATCTGCCGCAGAGTCTGATGCCCAACTCATCTCCGATGCGCACAATGTCGCCACGCCCGATACGCCGACCATTAGCAACTATGTCGACTGGACCATCGATCGGCCGACCAAGTTCGAAAACATGTCCTTCGCCGGCACTCCTCAATTCTCCTAGAGGGATAGGCCAGCGGCCGCATTCAAAGACAAGCATGATCTCGATTTCGTCGAGATCGGCTTCCGACGGCCCTAGTTGAGATTCGGGTTGTTTCATATGCGCATTCTCCAACGGGCACGATCGCGGGCGGAAAGGCGCCCGCAGGATTAGGTGGTCGCCCTCATGATCTGCCTCGGTCCATAACTGACCCACTGATAGGGTGATCTGGCCACGGCCGAACGGCGCTATGTCTGGTATCAGAGCATCACCGGCACATGCTCTTCGAAGAAGCGCCGCCGGAACGCGAAGCGTGCCGATCTCTCCTGCAACTATGACCGGAAGCTCTGTGGAAAGCCCGCGCGGCTGTCGCGGCAACTGCCCAATCAGTCCGCCCAAAGCGCGGAACGCAGTCGGCACCAAGCCATCAAGAGGCGAGAACAGGCACAGACGACCCTTGCCACTGACGGGACCGAAGACGATATCCAGATCGAGATAAGGTGCCGGTGTCATGGCTTCACGCACGCAAAGGAGGTGCACGCTCCGCTGTGTCCTATGCTCCAGGCGAGCTATCAGCGGCTCGAGTGCAAGTTCGAGAATGAGCGAAGCAGTTGGCTCGGAAGGGAAAGCAAGGTCACTCTGCACTGTCGAGACGAGCGCCTCTACAAGCGGTCGGGACAGCGACAAGACGACCATTTCACCTCCCACCCGCCAAATGCAGTCAAGCATCGGAATGGCAGTAGGTTCCTGCTGCCACACAACTCCGCCCATCCGCAGCGATAGCGACTTGTCGCCGATCCGGCTCTGAAACGGCGTGCGGGAAGTCGCTATATCATTGAGCCACGAGGCGACCTCGTGGGACAGTGTTAGCGCTGGTTCGAGTATAGCGGGTCTGACCACAGTGGTTACCAAAGCGGCTCTAAACTGCACGAGCGCGTCATTCACAGAACCTGCGGTTATCGGATCTGGTTGCGCGACATCTGGGCGAGAGAAACCCTCCCATACCGAAGCAACATTTCATCGTCGGCCTCTATCTCGCCTGCGGCATCCGACTGAATATCGACGGCGCGCCTGACGTCATCGTCGATTTGTTGCCATTTGTGCGTTGCCGCCGAACATCTGACCCATAGCTCCCTCTTCTCAGATGCCGCTATCTCGGCCTCTTCTTGAGCAAGGCGTGCATCATCAAGCATCTGGCGTTTGAAAGCGATCTCAGCCGCAAGCCGGTCAATACAAAGGTCGTGACGGTCGAGTGCTGCGCTGGACAAGCTGTCGAGCGTCATCAGCTCTTGGTAGAGCGCTGCTTCGGCCGAAGCGCAATGTTGCTGTGCGATTGCAAGCCCCTGCGAGGCATTGTGTACGGCTAAGGTGGCCATATGGCGCTCGGTTTCCTTCTTGGACAGCTCCCTACGGGCACCACGCTCTTGCATTTCCTTCAGGAGCCGTAACCTCGAGGCCTGAACACGATTCACGCGGTCAGACGCGACATCCATGCGACCGTCTCCTCGAAATGCGACGCCTCGCCTTCGGTCTGGCACAAAAATTCCCTCAGCTCGCCAATCGACGCGACAGCCCGGTCAGTTAGGGGGTCGCCGCCTTGCTTGTATTCGCCGACATTGATCAAAAACTCGTTCTCGGCATAGCGCGACAGGAGATCGCGGAAGAAGGATGCTGCCTTGCGATGTGTCCCAGAAACGACCGCATCCATCACGCGGCTGCGACTCTGCAGCACATCGATAGCGGGGAAATGCGATCGCGCCGCGATAGCGCGTGAGAGGACGACATGGCCATCGAGAATGCCGCGCGATTCCTCGGCGATTGGATCACCTGTGCCATCACCTTCGACAAGCACAGTGTAGAAGGCCGTGATCGAGCCGCGCTCACCCATGCCGGCCCGCTCCAGCAGGCCTGGCAGCATGCCAAACACGGAAGGAGGAAAGCCCCGTCGGGTCGGCGGCTCACCAGCAGCGAGGCCTATTTCTCGCATGGCGCGGCAGAAGCGCGTCAGCGAGTCCATCATCAGAGCGACGCGTAGTCCCTGTTCGCGAAAATATTCGGCGAGCGCAGTCGCCATAGGAGCACATTGCGCCCGCTCCACTGCTGAGCGGTCGGACGTTTCAACGACAACGACCGTACGGCGCAGGCCGGCCTCCCCAAGATGCCGCTCGATGAATTCACGAACTTCACGTCCGCGTTCGCCTATGAGGGCGACAATGACAACGTCAGCGGCGGCACCTTTTACGATCTGCGACAATAACGTCGACTTGCCACAACCAGGCTCGCCATAGATCCCGATTCGCTGGCCCTCGCCGCATGTCAGGAGACCATCCAGGGCACGGACTCCGAGCGGGAATGGCCGCTCAACAATGCGCCTTGTCATCGGATTGGGTGCCCTGCCGCGCAGCGGACGAGTTTCGGCCGTTTTAACTTCGCCTTTGCCGTCAAGTGGACGGCAACGGCTGTCAATCACGCGGCCGAGCAAATCGGGGCCGACTGGCACTTCACGCATTCGTCCGGTGGCCACGACTTCTGTGCGGCTGGACAGGCCGACCAAGTCGCCGATCGGCGTAAGCAACACCCCATCATCCAACAGGCCGATCACCTCGGCTTCCAGCGACAGTCCGGTTCGCGGATCCTGTAGGAGACAAATTTCCCCAATACGAGTGTCCGGCAAGACAGCATGGACCAGTGTACCGATAGCCCGTGTGATCCGTCCGCGCACCACACGCGTGTCGATTTGCTTTGCTGCAGACCTCAAAGACGAGATCGCCGGATCGGGAGCCCGGATGCCAGCGAAATTACTATGCTCTGGTACCGGTGTGGTCACGGTTCGCCTTCCTCAGACAGCAACCCGAAGCCGAGACGCAGCGCGCGCATCTGTGCGTCAAGTCCCAGATCGACATTGCCATACTCGCTCCACAGCACGCACTGTTGAAGCGACAACGTCGGATCCGGATCGATCCGAACCCTCGGCCGACCCTCCCTTCCGTCGCATCCAGCAAACTCGCGCGCGAGCATATCGACTTGCATGGGGCATACATGAAGGCAAACTTCCGCGCCGCTGTATTTGCGCTCAATGGCGTGACGAACAGCCCTCACCAACAGCTCACCCGGGTCGAAAGCGCCCAGAATATCGCTTAGGACCTCCATCACGAGCTGTGGCAGTTCCTGCTCCAGAACCGCCTTTCGTTGCGCCACTTCGGAGACTGTCCCCGCAATCAGCCGTGCCAATTCCTCCGCGCCTGCATTCAAACCCTCGATTTGGCCGCGCGCCCGCTCACGCTGATAAGCGGCGCGTGCCCAACTGCGAACCCGCTGCTGATGCCGTTCTGCCGCAGCGCGCGCCTCTGCGGCGCACTGCCAGATTTCGAGCTCACTTGCCGGTATCAGTGGCCCAACTGGGCGCATTTGCGGTGCGACGGGCGCCGCGGAAACATCGGCTGTCATAGCGCCGGGATCTCCGACTCAAAATGGGCTAGCACGAGCGAAAACAACTGGCCTGAGGCATTGCCGTGCTCGGGCGCTGGATTCTCGGCGGCTGTCCCGAGGGGCAACCGTAGAAGCACGCGGTTACGCTCAAGCACTGGACTCTGATCGAGCCAAGCACCAAGGCAGGCATGTCCATCGTGTTCAATTTGGAGCGCGAGTTTTTTCGGATCAGCGATCAAACTGCCTGTGATCGCATACGCCAGATGTCGGATGCCAAAAGCGTGCGCATCAGCGCCGATATGTTCAACTAGCACCGTGAGGTGACGTTGTGAAACAAGCTTCAGCAGCGAACGAGCATGCCAAACACTGCCCGCAAAGAGGGCAGCCCGACTCGGGTCATGCCCCTGCAGAAGATCCGGCCCCCAGCCGCATCCGTTCGAATCCGTGTCATTGTCAAGCAGCAATTCTGCCAATTTTGGCTGCAGCCTGGCACAGGTCTGCAGCTGCACCACTGTCGCAGCCGTTAACGTCGGATCCAGACAGGCGGCAATACGAGTCGGATGGGCCGAAGCAGCAAGCTTGCTCCAGTACACGGAACGTAATTGCGACGAATGATCGCGATCGCTAGTCTGCATCGAAATGGGCATTGAGAATATCACCTATGCCGCACGGCCAATGATTTTTTTCGAATGGCCTCGACAACGGAAACACCCGAGCGGCCCCCGATCTTGGATAATTCGCCCGATGATTGTCTGCGCCGATGCCGAAGAACACTTGCTAAGAGATAGCACGCCACAGCGAATACAGCTGCGGCAACACCAATCACGATCGCCAGAAGTGGCGCAGGAAAGGATTTAGACGCTTGGGCCAACGCAGTCGCCGGTACGGAGGGTTGCTCATGTACGGACCGTTCCACTGGCACCAAAACCACTTCGACCTTTTCGTAGGACAAGCCTTCGATGCTGTCGGCGACGAGCATCTTTATTTTCGGCAGCAGAACGGAAAGATTTGCTTTGGCGTCGTGCCGGATAAAGACCGAGGCCGAGGATGGCGTGCCGCCCGCTCGTAACAGGTCGTTATTCGGCAGAACGACATGAACACGTACTGAGAAGACGCCATCAATATCGCTGATCGTGCGCGACAACTCTTCGCTCAGAGCATAAACGTAACGGGCACGCTCCTCGGTCGGCGAGGCAATCAGTCCTGATCCTTCGAATATCTCGCCGATGTTCTTGAAAGACTGGCGCGGCAGCCCCTTGGCATTCAAGAGGTTGATTGAGAAGGCAATGAGCTTTTCGTCGACCTGGATCGTGCTGGTCCCGTCCTTAGCGGCAACCCGGACCGCGTCAACTCCGTTGTCTATCAGAAGCGCCAGCATCTCATTCGCCTCGCGCTCCTGCAATTGCGTGTAGAGATCGACCTTGCAACCACTCAAGGCGAAGAGAAGTGGCAGCACGACAAAATGAAGCGATCGCCGACCAGACGGGCGACTACGCATGATTTCGCCATGGGCTAAGCCAATCATTCGCGCCGTTCATCCTTCTTTTATTAGTTTGTTCACCGATGAGGTGATGCCGCTGACACCTTTGGAAACAAGCGCAACCTGGGTGACGCCGTTGTAGAGATCCCGCAGACCAGCAACCATCGCTTCGAAGTCACCCCCTGCTCGCGGAACGTCCGACGTCCCCGTTGCCCCACCTTCGACCGGAAGCCTCTCAGCCGCACCCGGTAGAGCGCCCTTCGGAAGGGCTACCTGATGGTCGGGCGCGGCAGAAGTAACTGCATTGTCCCCGTGCATCGAAGAAATCGCCTGCAGCACGCGGTGTCCCAGTGGACTTGTCTGCGCAGTTGCGCGTTGAACATCCAAGGGCGGAGGAACAGGCGCCGCCGCAGCGGTATCGCTTTTCATCGAGGCAGCCGCCTGGGCTAGAGCGTGGTCAAACTGGGCCTGCTCGCCGAATGACGGTGAGCCAACTCTGGAGAGACTGTCAGTAACACTGGCAGGGATCGACGTGACAGGCATCATCATACAAGGACTCGATTGCTTCTCTTTAACGCGTGACGAGTCCAGCCGGTTCATCACCCGCTGTTGAGTCAATCCCTTAGGGAGGCGAGCTGACGACAAGCTGACGGGAGCGTCGGTTGGTCATTTAAAGTCACTTTGACGACTTTGGTGACTTGTGAAAATTCCATCCTTTGGTTTATCAGGGCGAGATGCCAAGAACGCTCATACGATCCACCATCCTGCACAGCTTGAAAAGACTTCTCTGTGTCGGGTTTTTTCTCTCCGCCGGCATCCAAACAACTGTCGGCGCCCCCCTATCGCTTCCCTCGACACCCTATAGGTATACGGTTCTAGATCAGGATCTCACTGCCGCGTTGCAGGAGTTCGGCAACAACCTGAACATCAGGGTCAATATCAGCGCCGAGGTGAAGGGGCGGATTCGCGGGCGTATGCCGGATTTGCCACCGCGCGAGTTCCTGGACCGCTTGACCAGCCTGTACCATCTCCAATGGTACTATGATGGGCTTGTGCTCTATGTGTCCGCTGCAAAAGAAGCGCAAACTCGGATGCTCGTGCTCACTTCGATTCGTTTCGATGCCTTCAACGGCGCCCTCGATAGGCTTGGCATCTCCGATGACCGCTATGTAGTGAGACCCACGCCCGGAAATGGCCTCGTCCTTGTTTCCGGTCCACCGCGCTTCATCGCGCTCGTGGAGCAGACGTTCAACGGCCTTGTGGCCGAGGCGCAGGCGCAGCCTCACGTCGCTGAGACGCCGCCAAGGGAATCGGTACTGATATTGTTTCGGGGTTCCTCCACCACGGTCGTCCGTAACGGACAACCGGAAGTCTCTTATTCTTCTGACGTGCCGCAACCGGATAGCGTTGCAGGGAAGCCTGAGCTGAGCCAGAGATGACATCTAAGGAGACGCCGCAGCTTCTGGAGAAATCATCACGTCGGCCGCTCCTGATTGTGAATTCTTCTGAAATTCGTCAGTTTCTCGAAAGCTAAGCCGCTCATGATGGGAATCGGAAGCCCCATGTCGCTGGCTTTTGGCTGGAATTGACCTTGGGGCTAACAACGAGCGGAGCAATTAAAGGCACTGCTAGGGGCCATTTTGGCGACCGGCCAACGCTCGGAACGTTCGTGAAACATTGGCTTACATGAGGCCTTTGTTGGGATTTCAACGTCACGTCTGAGGATGCACAATGTCGGCCAGCAACCTTTCATCATCCATCACTTCGAATCTCCCACAGCCCGTACAGGCATGGTCGGGCCTGAAGCCTTCTGCCGTGGTATTGCAGACTCAGCAAAGCGCATCGTCCTTCGAGGCAATGCTGTCCACCTACTTGGTCGGAGACATGACCAATCCTGGCGCGCTCCGGGGTCCGCTGGCGCCGGATGTCGAATCGACGTTGGAAGATTTGCGGCAGCACCCATTGGACCTGCTGCCGTCGCATATGAAGGCGGCAATCGAATCGATGGATCAGGCCCCGCAGCCTCCTGCGATCGCCTCCGATTTCATATCGCCGGCTCCCGTGCCAAGCTCGAGAATCACGTGGAACGGCGGCTCGCTAACCAAGGCCGAGTTGCAGATCGTGGCAGTGCTGAACCGTCACAAGGACCAATGCCCACTCAGTTGGGAGTCGCTTGGCGATAAAGCCAATGATCCCTCTACGCCGCCGGATCTGAAAGCGGCGATCGAAGGACTGCAGCAGGATCCCGAACTCTTTTACGCGATCGGATCGCAGGGCGATGGTCGCTGTGGAGGCAAGATCACGGCGAAGGATTTGTCTGGATTTTCCCGCCATCACTCACAAGTTGCCGAATTTCAAGACCGACAGGCGCAAAGCTACCAGCAGAACTACATTCCATCCGACAGCGCCGGAAATGCTCAGCCTTCGGTCATGACCTTGAGCGATGCGCTGCGCGAGCTTTACCGGTACTCCGACGACCTGCCTAAGGATCTAAGCCTGGCTGATTTCAAGCGGATCGTCGACGGCCAAGCGAAAACCGGCAAATGTCCGCCTCAGGTCATTGCGGCTGCTCAACACTTCCTAAATCACCCGGATGCCTGGAAGCAGCTGTGCGGTGGTTCAGATACGGTCCATAAAGACGAGTTCCTCAAAGCCGCTACATCGTCAATGAGCCTCACGCAAACCGAGCTGAACACGCTCAAGATGATTAACAGCAATCAGCGCGCCTTCTTTGGGAGCGGTGACCTGACTCGTGACAAGCTGGCGAGCATGGCAGACGACAAGAGCCTCGATCCGAAGGTACGCCAAACGGCCTCGCAGTTACTCTCCGATCCGCTTTTGTTCGGTTTGCTGAACAATTCAATTACGGGCTATAAGACCCACAATGAGTTCTTCGACTTCGGCGGCGGGCATACGGTCGATTCCGGCAACATCAGCAAAAAAGACTTCGCGCAATTCTACGGCAACATGTCTGTTGCGAACAGCACCGTTCAGAAAACGAAAACCCATGTGCCTGAAGCCGCTGCAGAGCAGGAGGCCGTCGCGGACATGATGATGGGTGCGGCGGACCAGCCCGATATCAAGTCTTCCAAAAAGAACGGCGGGGCCTTCATCCACACAGTCGGCGACGTGCTGAAGGTGTACTCGACAGTGGTTGATTGGACTGCGACGGCGGTTGGTCTACTCAGCTTCATTCCGGCCGTGGGCCAAGTGGCCGATCTCGCATCGATGGCGCTTGCGTGCGAGGCGCAAGCGTTGAATGTTGTCCGTACAGCTATTACCGGAGGCAATATGAAGCAGGCGCTGCTAGAAGCTGGCCTCGGTGTCGCAGCGCAGGCGGTCAGTCTTGTCGCCGGCCCCCAGGTCAAACTCGCGATTCGCAACGGGCTCATCAGGAAGGCAATGGAAGAGGCTGCGACGGCCGGCATCAATCTGCCGCTTTCAACGGCGCAAACCTACGCAGAAGAGTATTTGAACAATCTGCAGGCACGCCTGAATGCGGAACCTGTCCACGCCGCAGGTATTCCTAGCCCGATCAGCACGCCGCAATTATCTCAGAACGTGGCCTGATAAACGGATTGCGCTTCCTCGGCGCGATCCCCCATCCTGCCAATCAGCGGCCGCGTAAAGCTTTGCTGCCGCGGCGCTATCAATCTGACCGGCGCGCCTGGAAGATCGCCAGATCGCCATCTATTCCAAAGTGTCTAGAGCAGGTCCGGCTTGATTCGGCTGACCTGCGCCTTTGAAGTGGTGTCACACCGGGCGGGTGAGAAGGAGAGCTCGACAAAAGAACCCGGCAGAGGGGATTGTGCGCGCCAAGGCAGAGCGATCATCAAGGCCCAATGCGACTTGGGTTTGACAACGCGTTCTCGATTGCGGCAGAAAATTAAGCGTGGCGCCGGCCAGCTCGGTCGCGCCGACGCACGGCGCCATCAAGCTGAGGCGCGCAGCGCCCGCTGAAGAAAGTGATCCTCCGGCGACCATGGGGCACCGCCGGCCCCGCAACACTCGCCGCCTGGAGCGCGGCGCCGCGCCATCTTGTTCGACACGAACCGGCCAATATTTGGGCGCCTGGCCATTGATCCAAGCGGTGGCACTTCAGGTACGCGAAGCTTAAAACGCCAACAAAGGGTCCGCTCAGTGCGCATGCCATCGTCTTGCCCTCAAAAGGTGCCTTGGAGCGGATCCTCTCAACTCCGTTCACACCATCAGCGTGACAGTAACGGCTGTCTCACCAAGGAAAGTCGCGAGCCTGCAGCGTCCACTCAAGTGCGCCCTAGTGTGGTAAGGGGGCAGCTGTTTTCCATCTCGATCGTCGCAGGTCAACGACCTCGATGAGGCGATGATCGTGCGCCAAAACCGATGGGTCCGCGCGTTAGGTGCTGAAGCAGCTGCCAGGGTGTACCAGGTAGAGACGAGACGACTTGACATCAGCCGTCTTTGTCCTTCGCGACCGTCCTGTATCTGGCTACTGGTACAGCCGCACGATCGCCATCGCTTGGTTTGACAGCCCTGTTGTCGAGCAAATCGCGCGGATCGCTGACCATTGCCGCCAGGTTATGGCGTATCGAACAGCCAAGCGTCTGGTCGAAGGACTTGTCATTGAGTAAAGGGCCGGAATACGAAGGACAGACAGGAGGGCGGGCACGATAGACAATCGCCTCTATTCGCACTGCGCCGCCGTTGGTTTGGTCGAGCAAATGGATGTTGTAGCCGCCGATGCCCATCTGCCTGGCCTCATGGACGGCCTCTGCGCTGAGCCCGAACGCCCCGCTGATAAGGAGGTGAAGGGCATCGCGCCGGCCGTGACTTGCCGTTTCAAGGAAAACGCGCAAACGCCGCCGTTCGGAAGCGCGAAGGCTGTGTAACGTTAGTACGGTGGTCTCCTGCCCGATAAGGATCGGTGCCAATGGCTCGACAATCGGCGCGGTGCTTGTGCAGCCACTTACGCTTACCGTCAGAGTGATCACCAGACTTATGATCCGCAACGTCATTCGTAGACCGCTATTCAATGATAAAGCCGAGGCCGCCCTTGGCGCCTGACGCGCCAGTGCGGGGACTAGGGCGCTGGTCCACTGGCGGACTTGCCAACGAATTCGTCAGAGTGGCCCCCTGGTCCAAAGGCGCCCCCATCCGGTCCGTCGGTGCGCTCATCTGGTTGGGGTTCGATCCTGGCCTTACGATGTAAGGCGTCACCAGAATAACCAGTTCCGTCTCTTGCTTTTGAAATGAGGACGAACGAAACAGGGCGCCAAGGACCGGCAACTCGCCCAGCCAAGGAAAAACACTGATATCAGTGTTGACGCTCCGCCTGATGAGGCCACCAATCGCGAAGCTCTGCCCGCTGGCGAGTTCGACGACCGTGTCGGCGCGGCGGGTGGAAATTGCCGGCACGGAGATGCCGTTGATTTGAACAGCCCCTTGAGACGATAGTTCGCTGACTTCCGGCTTTACGCGAATATTGATTTGGTCGTTGTTGAGAACGGTTGGCACGAATTCCAGGCTGACGCCGAAGTGACGGAATTCAACCGAGACTTGCCCCTTTTCCTGCAAGACAGGGATGGGAAATTCGCCACCGGCCAGGAAGCTGGCAGTTTCACCTGACATAGCGGTGAGGTTTGGCTCGGCCAACACGGAAGCGATGTGCTCCTCGGCGAGCGCATCGAGAACCGCGCCGACGTTCACAGCACCATTGTCGAATCCGATTTCTGCTGTACCGCCCCCATTCGCCGCACCAGCGCCAGCACCTTTGCCGCTTAATAAACCCACTTTGAAATTGCCGACTTGACCGAAGGCGGACAGGTTAATGCCGAGTGCCTTCATCGCGCTACGGGGAGACCTCCGCTACGCGGACACTGAGGTTAACCTGCAAGGATCCAGCGACCTTGATGTTATTGACGACCTGCGCACCGTCCCCGAGAAATTGCTCAGTAACTCTTTTCGCCGTGTCGACGGTCTCGGCATCGGGCGCTGTACCGCTTAAGATGGCACCGCGCGGCGTATAGCTGACTCGGATCGGATAGTCGCCGACCTGGTCCCTCAACATGGCGCGCAGTTCCCCGATCGGTTGCGTGACGACGATACGAAACTCAGCGAGAGCCTCGCCGTTTTCGTCCAGGGCGAATAGGCTCGTTTGCCCGGATTTCTTGCCAAATACGAAGATGGTTGTACTTGAGGGTGCCTGATAATCGGCGATCGCCGGGTCGGCAACAAAGATAGTCGCGGCTGCCGCGGGCAAATGAACTGTCTTGCCGAGCGAAGAGGAAAGGTTCAGCGTGGCGTTGATGCTGTTGGAAGCGGCACGGGGTGCCGCTTGAACCTGCTTGTTCTGGGCAGCGGCGGGAAGAGGAGAAAACAAAGTGAGCGCGCAGAGGACATGACTCAAGTAACGCGAAACAATAGGTCTCGGGCCGACGATGAGCGGCGGCCGCGGATCAGTGCCCGCATGACCAGTTGGAATGATTTTCAAGGCAGTCTTTTCTTTCAATTCGACCAACTATGCGGATGTCGCGCTAGTCGGACATTCGAGAATGTAACCAATGCCACGCACGGTCTTGATCCGTGGCGTTGCACCTGACCTATTGAGATGTCCGCGTAAGCGATAGATTCCGACTTCAAGCGCGTTGGCAGATACTTCATCGTTGAACGAATAGAGGTGATCTTCCAAGTGCGCACGCGGCACGATGCGGCCTGCACGGTTGAGCAGATGCTCTAGAATACATAGTTCACGGCGTGCGGCCATCAGCGGATGACCAGCAACGGAAACCTGACGGCCGATCGGATCGAAGTGGAGATTGCCAAATACGATGATCGGGTCGGTCATCTGTGTCGACCGGCGCAGAACAGCTCGCATTCTGGCGATGAGTTCGTCCGTAAACACCGGCTTGACCAGAAAGTCGTCCGCGCCACCATTGAAAACCGCAATTCGCTGCTCAAGATGGTCGATGTTGCTCATCACGACGGCAGGAACTGAATGTCCGTCGCTCCTTAGCTGCCTCAGCCAATCCAGACCATCGCCATCCGGCAGAACCAATTCCAGCAGAAGAATTTCATAGCTCGCGCAACAAAATGCACTCGACGCCTGCTCCAGTGTACCAACGACGTCAACGGCGAAACCGCTATCGCCGAGCGCAACTCGCACGGCGCGCGTAAGATCCGCATGATGGTCAACGAGCAGCGTTCGCATTTCATCTCCTATCAAGGTAGGACAGGTGACCGACCGCTATGGGATGGTGCGACAGCAGACGTCGCGCAACTCGTCGCAGTATTCGTAACCCTCTCTCCGACGGGTAATCGCAGGAGCGTGCAAGCCGCACTCCTGCAATAGGCGGGGACGGAACATGTGAAGACGAGTTGACGGGCCGAAATGCCGCTTGGTCAACCCAAAATGCCACAACTCCGCCTGCAATTTCTCTGCGCATCGTCCACCTACGTGCGGCCCCTGCATTCGTTAGGCCGAGGTCGCCCTCGAGAACCCCATGATTCCGTGGCTACGAAGGGTTAGCTTTCGAGAAGTGACTTGAACAATCGAATGTTCGGATTGTAGGTATACACATAATGGATGCATTCGCATTTCAGCCAGGCGCGGCGAGTCGCACGCTGCCTGCCGGTGGCATGATGTGTTCGCACCGAAGGGCGGGCCCGATCAAGCTCATCTAGGGTGACACGCCGCGGCCAGAGGCTGATGCTCGTGCCGCGGCCGGGAGCTTGCGCTCGGGTCATCAGAGCGTCGAGAGCGGCGATCACTGACCAGGCTGCCGCCCCATCTGAGCGCGGAGAAACCGGCTCTGGTGGTTTCAAGGCGACCTCGGTGACCGTTTCTGACCAAATATCGAGAGGCCCGCCTGCCTTGGTACACCATCTATTCGACTGTGCCGGAGTTCTCCGCGGCGGTCAGTGCCAGGGCTCATGGTCAATGCCAGGGCTCATGGTCAATGGCTGAGGGACCTGCCGGCTCAGTGTCGCTCTATCTCCACATTCCGTTCTGCCGATCGGTGTGCCGGTATTGCGGCTTCCCTACCACCATCACCCGCCAAGATGCGGCGGTGGTGCGTGACGAGATCCGTTTGGTCTCGGAGCAAACACCGCAGCCGCTGCCCGTGAGCGACGTCCATTTCGGCGGCGGAACGCCGGCGCCGCCTGGCGCTATGGCTGCCGCGGCGACTAAGATCCGTAGCACTGGCATCGTTCACTGGCACGAACAGGAACTCGGCTGTGTCGTTACCGTCTGATTATGGGCGACCCGCTGGAAGCGGCTTCTCTGGCCAACCGATTGTCTCCTACAGCGCTGTGCTGCGCAGCGGCGTCCCGAACGGGACGGGCCTCCACGCCGACCGCGTCTTCCGGTTGAGCAGCAAGGGCAAATTCTCGCCTGAGTATCGCGCGCAGCAGGAACTTCTAAATGAACCAGTACAGCACCGGTCGTCAAGATCGTGCTGCAAAGCAACCAGAGCAACACGGGGTTTTAGAATTCCTGGGACTGAGCTGTCGCACTATCGGCTGAGATGCAGCAATTTCGAGTTCCTCATGACCCTGCTAACACTCGCTTTCGCTCACACAGACGCGGCAATAGGTCCGCTCAATAGGACACCGAGATGCAGCTTTTCAGTCCGTTAGAATGAGTATTGGAAACGGACGATGCCGCCGACGCTGTTCTTTTTGTCGGCGTTAGTCCAATTCACGTTGGAAGGGTCGACCATGCCGACGCCGAAATTGCCGTAGTGATAATGGTCGACTTCGACCGTCGCTGTAAAACCTGGCACGACCGTATAGGCGACGTTGGCAGCCAGACCATAGTTCTTGAACTGATCGCCCGATAGTCGAAGGTTCAACGACGTCTTCTCGTTTAGCAAATAGGCGCCGCCGACCCAGAAGGCCCAATTGCCCCCCACTGCTTGTAGAAACCACGACCGTGGGCGTCGATGAGGTTAGTGGAGTCATCGTTGAGCGTGCCGTTGGAACCGTAGCCGACCATTCCGAATAGTGAAAGTTCGCTGGTGACATTCACGTCAAGGCGGACCTTGCTGGCCACCGACCCGTAATTGCTATCATAAGCGACAACGCCAGTGATCGCGCCCCAGCCTTGCGTATACCTCATGCCGCCGACGACGTGCGGAACATAGCTGTCGATAGTACCGACTGCGCTCGAGCCTTCCTCGAGTGAAACTAAAGTCGAAAGGCCATTGCTGGCGTCGAAGTAGTACTGAATTACGTTGGTGTCAGCGTCGCCGTAAGGAGCAAGCTTGCCATTGAGAACGTTGCCGGCGTGGCCAATAAAGGTGTCGAAGGCCGACCAGTCCTTACCAACTCGCAGGCCACCAAGCTGAACCCAGGCGAAAGTCAACATGACCTCACTGTTGAAGGCATAGTTCTGAGGACTATCCGGACCCGGATAAAAGTTGCGGTTGCCGAAGTTGAAATGGGTTTCGGAATAGGTCTTAAAAGTACCGAGTTCGGTCTCCTGGCCCGTCCATGTTTTTAATGCCAAAAGCGCGTTGTTCCGCCATGTTCCCCGATCCTCGCCAGTTCTCACAGCTGAAATTCTTGCGCCGTCATTCGAGCCGAGGTCGCCGGCGCCGATGTCATAACGAACATAGCCGCCAATGCGCAGGCAGGTCTCGGTGCCGGGAATGTAGAAGTAGCCAGCGCCGTAGACGTCGCAGATCTTGACGTGTTCAGCGGGTCCCAGCTCGGCGTCGGCGCCGCGCGCACCGGAAATTGCGGTCAGGGCCGCAGCGGAGCCGACAAGAAGGCTATTGATATTCATTCTTGATCTCCATTCAAAGATTAAAAGGGGGCGGGCGACCAAGAATGAGCCCTTCACCAGTCCCTTGTTCGAAGGAGAATGGCATAGCGCTGCTTCTCCGCCATTATCCGTCACACTGATCTGGGTCGGCGCCCTGCGATCGACGCTACTCGTCAGCCTAAATCGTCAGTTCGCCCGTGGAATCGCATTTCTGAGCCATGGCCATAGGCATCTCCGCTATTGTCGGCAGACCGTCACAACCGCTTTCGGAGTCGATTGTGCAAGTCACGTGCCACGCTGAAGACGTGAGTTGCGGGCTGACCCTCAAATTGGCCAGTCTCATTCGCGTCGCGTTTCTTGTTTTTGGGCGTCAGGCTGAGCACGAAGGGCAAATGTTTGGAATCTGGTTTGTTTGTTCGATATGCGACAGTTTCGTTCAATGGTGACAGCATTTGTTCGGCTTGGAACCTCGGGAGACATCATTGCGCGGAACCGCTCGATGATCAGACGAGACCCCAACTGACCCTGACACAATCCACGAGCAAGGTCGGGCACGCGATTGTCGAAGGACGGCCGGGCCGGTTGGGGCGGAGGGCCGCGCCTAGTCGGTATGAAGCCGGCCATGATCGCGTGGAAACCAGTCCGGACAAGGTGATTTCGCAGATCTGGGAAGACCGACGCGAACCGTTGTAAACCGCCTCTGAATCGCTGGCCGGGATGGCCCGTTCGGTTTTTGCAGCAGCATGCGAATTCTCGGTGCGATTGTTCAGACCGTGTGAGAACAATGTTCGACTTGCGGCACCACCTGGCGCTTTGCCGTTGCATCGATCATCGTGCGCCTTGGGCGCGGTCCTGCTATCGGCATCAGGTAAGCAGGTGCGTGGCAGTTTCGGCATTGCGGCGGCCTCGATAATCCCGTCGCATTCCCGTCCTGATCAACGCGTGACCACGAGCTCATCGAGATGTCAGATGGTCTTTATAAGCCTCAACCAGCAGCCGGCGAGCAAAGTCTCGTACTTCGTCAGGATTCGGCAATGCCGCGCTCCACCAACGTTTCATCTAGGCGCCCGGCTGAAAATGAGAGCGGAAGTAGAGCCGAACGGTGTGGGCGATGGTCTCGGGGGAAGCGATAGCGCCGTAGCTAACCCGCTAGGTGTTCATACCATCCCAACGGAGACTCATCGGCGGTGGCATCGCCCCGTGAGCATTAACACTGGCAAAAGGCAAATTGCAGCGAAAAGCGGAACGGACTGACATAGCGCAAAGACACAGGAGAGCGCAGCGGTAAGGATGACCGTTATCAGCATGGGACGGTAACTGTTGCAGACTTCGTTTCTGGCCAAATATCGCGAGGCCCGCCTGCCCTGGTACACCATCTATCCGACTGTGCCGGAGTTCTCCGCGGCGGTCGGTGCAGAGGCTTATGCGGAATGGCTCAGGGACCTACCGGCTGACGATCCGGTGTCACTCTATCTCCACATTCCATTCTGCCGATCGACGTGCTGGTATTGCGGCTTCCCTACTACCATCACCCGCCAAGATGCTCCGATTCTCAAGTATCTGTCGGTGGTGCGTGACGAGATCCGTTTGGTCTCGGAGCAACCGCCGCAGCCGCTGCCCGTGAGCGACGTCCATTTCGGCGGCGGAACGCCAACCCTCATCGGGCCAGCGGAGTTCTTGGCCATCATGGAGTGCCTACGCCGCCGCTTCGCGTTCAGGAAGACGACCGCCGTTGCAGTCGAGATCGATCCGCGCACGTTCACGGCCGAGATGGCCGAAGCCTTAGCAGCAGCCGGCGTGAACCGCGCCAGCCTCGGCGTGCAGAGCTTCGATCCCATTGTTCAAAAAGCGATCAACCGGGTCCAGAGTGAGGCGCAGACGGCGGCTGCCGTCGAAATGCTGCGCCGGCATGGAGTAAGCCGCATCAACTTCGACCTGATCTTCGGTCTCCCGCATCAGACGGTGCGGTCCTGCGTGGAGACCGCGACGGCGGCGGTCGCCATGCGCCCCAACCGGCTTGCGGTGTTCGGCTACGCGCACATTCCATCCGCTATAAAGAATCAGCGCCTGATCGAGGAGACAGCGCTGCCGGACAGCGCTGCCCGTGCCGAACAGGCTGCAGCCGTGGCCGAGACGCTGGTTGCCGCCGGCTACCGAGAGATCGGGCTCGACCATTTCGCCTTGCCCGACGACGAACTCGCGCTGGCGCAGGAAACCGGGCGCCTGCGGCGCAACTCACTGGGCTACTCGGCTGACACCTGCAAAACCCTGATCGGTTTCGGCGCGTCCGCTATCGGGCGGGTTGGCGAGGGTTACGTCCAGAACGAGGTCACACGGGATTGCTACAGCCGTCATATCGCAGCTGGCCGTCTGGCGACGTCACAGGGCTATCGTCTCACCGACGAAGACCGCGTGCGAGCCGCAATCATCGAGCGGCTGATGTGCGATTTGGAGGCCGATGTGCCGGCAATCTGAGCCGCCCACGAATTTGATCCGATCCGTTTTCCCGATTCCGCCGAACGCTTGGCGATGCTGGTCAAGGACGGGATCGTCGACATCGAAGATGGTATCATCCGCGTGCGGCAGGAACATCGCTTTGTGATTCGCGCTGTTGCTGCCGCCTTCGATGCCTTTCTCGCAAATCGCTGAGCGAAGGCCAAGCGGGAGGCCGAGCGGGGAAAAGGCCCGCAGGTTCGCACTCCAGAGGCAATTGGTCTTCAGCGACACGCACCGGGTGCGGCTGACAAACCGTCGAGCTCACCCGCATCTCGGCGCGGCCACGACACAGCCTTGGCGCCCATCTCGGCCACAGAAGGAGGGCGTCTCTAAGCGCAATATGGTGGGTTTCTGTGGATTGACATTCCACACTGCATCTACGGGACTTTTGGCCATAGGTCAGTCTCAGCAAAGCTGAGAGGGCCATGATAACCCTCACCTGGCCAATCGACATTCTCGATTCAAATCTGCGTTGAGATTCGATCTGGAGCGAGGGATGGCCCGGCGATATGAACTGAGCAGCGAGCAATGCCAGCGCCTCGAAAGCCTGCACACTTCAGGCGCGGTAAGGCCGGTATGGGAACGGATATTCGCTGACCTGATCGGGATCCTCAGAATTACCAAGTGATGCTCGACAGCACATTGGTTCGTGCCAACCAGCAGGCAGCGACCGGGAAGAAGGGCCATAACCAGCCTTCGATTACCAAGATCCGAATGTCGGTCGACGGCCAGGGGCGCCAGATCACTCACCGCAGCCAAAGCGAAAGCGGCCAGCGGTCCAAAGAATGCCAGGATTACGCCGCCAAAAGCCGTACCAACGCTGCGCACAATATTGTATCGGACAGACATAAGCGGTGATGGCAACCATTTCAGCGTCCGATTTGATGGTTGCGCTCGTGCAGGCCGCATCCACATTGCCAGTATTCTTCCTCTCAACCCTTGCCCAACTGATGGCAACCGTTTGCACGAGCCACCCGAGGCTGGATATTTGTGTGGCCGTCCAGATCGGGCGAAACACCTGGTTTCGAAATGGAGCGAGCGTCGTTGAAAACGGGCATATGGGGGTTTTTTTCGCACTGCATGACGTTGCCGGGTTCGGTCACCTCCACGCCGGCAGCCATCGCCAGGCAGTCCTCGCCCAGTCAGGTAGCCTTGCCGCTCGTCGTGCTCGAAAAAGGTGGTCGGCACGGTGATTGGCTCTCGCGTCAGGGAACCAGAGCCATGGAGCCTGCAGGCGACTATTTTCGCATTGGGCCATCCTAGCTCCATTCATGACAGTCCTGTGCGTGGCCGAGCGTTCCGCTAAGTTCCAACGATGAGGGCGCCTCCGCTGAGACCCGCACCCGCTGCCGCCAGGAGGGTCTTCTCGCCCTGCCGGTACGGCTCCGCTTGGTTGGCCAGCGACAGCGACAGCGGGATCGTCGCGGCGGAAGAGTTGCCGTATTCTGCGATCGTCTTGACGATCGCGTGATCGGCGATGCCGAGATTCCTTCCGACCGCATCGAAAATGCGGGTGTTGGCCTGATGCGGTACAAACCGATCGATGTCTCGCGCCCACATATGCGCCGTGGCTAGCGCGTCGCGCGAGCAGGCAGTCATCATCTCGACCGCCTTGGCGAACACTTCACGGCCGTCGGTGATCGTCATTCGAGTCTGCTCAAGGTCGAGGTCGCCGTGGAACGGCTTGTTGCTTCCTCCAGCAGGAATCTGGATCAGCCCGTAGCGCGAGCCATCGGAAACCACCGAGGCACCGAGAATGCCGCGATCGGGGTCCTCGCAAGGACCGATCACCAGGGCGCCGGCGGCATCGGCAAACAGCACGGCGCTGGCACGCTCAGCGGGATTGATGCGACGGCTGAGGATGTTGGCGGCGATGACAAGGGTGGATTTGCCATGCAGGCGAGTGAACCCGTCGGCGAACATCAGCGCATAGATGAAGCCGGCGCAAGCACCAGCGAGGTCGACCGCGCCTGCACGGCCGAGACCCAGACGATGAGCTACGAGCGGCGCGCTGGGCGGCAGGAGGTGATCGGGTGTCGAGGTGGCAAGCAACAGCAGCCCGATGTCGCTCCGCTCGATGCCGGCATTCGCCAACGCCATGTCGCCGGCATGCGCGGCAAGGCCCGACAACGTGTCTTCGTCGTTTGCCCAGAAGCGTGACCGTATCCCGGTCCGCCGCTCGATCCACCCGGGTTCGAGCCCGAGACTGTTCTCGATTTCCGGGTTCTCGACCCTGCGCGCCGGCGCATGATGGCCAAACCCAAGAATGCGCGACGATCTGCTCATGGCCTTGAACCGAAGCGTTCGCCCGCCTCCTCAATGGCGTCATAGAGTCGCTCGAGCTCGTCGCCGGTGATGCAATAGGGTGGGAGAAGGTAGAGGACATTGCCGAGCGGGCGCACAAGCAGACCCTTGTCGAGGAAGAACGCGCGCAGTTTCGGCCCGATCTCGGCCAGATAGCCGGCTGAGCCGGCGCGCAGGTCGAGAGCCACGATCGTGCCGGTCGCCCGGCTGTCGGTGAAGAAAGGGTTGTCGAGAAAGCGTCGAAGCCCGGCGGCCTGCATCGCACTCAACGCCGCAATGCGCTCGGCCACCGGCTCGTCGCGCCAGATCTCGACATTGGCAAATGCTGCCGCGCAGGCAATCGGATTGGCGGTGTAGGAGCTCGAGTGGAAAAACGTCTTCGTCCGGTCCTCGGAATAGTGAGCCTGGAAGATGGCATCGGTGGCGAGCGTGGCCGCCAGAGGGATCACGCCGCCGGTCAAGCCCTTCGAGGTGCACAAAATATCAGGAGAGATGGACGCCTGCTCGCAGGCGAACATGGTTCCTGTTCGCCCCCAGCCGGTCATCACTTCGTCGGCGATCAACAGCGTGCCGGAGGCCTCGGCGATCTTCTTCAATTCGGTCAGAACCGAGGCCGGATACATCAGCATGCCGCCGGCGCCAAGCACCAGCGGCTCGACGATCAGCGCGGCGGCGCGCAGGTCGCGGCAGACAGCCTCGAACCGATCCAGCGTCTCCTGCTCTCGCCCGGCGGCCGGGAAGGGGATGGTGTCGACCTCGAATAGCAAAGCCTCATAGGCGGCGTTGAACACACCGCGGGCGCCGACGCTCATCGTGCCGATCGTGTCGCCATGATAGCTGTGCTCCATGACGACGATGCGCGAGCGCGGTGCGCCGATGTTGCGGAAATAGCCAAGCGCCATCTTCAGCGCGACCTCGACGCAGGTCGAGCCGCTGTCGGAATAGAACACCCAATCGAGTCCGGCGGGAGCGAGGCCGACAAGCGCCTTGGCCAGGCGCTCTGCCGGCTCGTGCGTGAAGCCCGCAAAGATAATCTGGTCGAGGCTCGACGCGGTTGTCTCGATTGCCTTCATGATGCGCGGATGGCGGTGGCCATGCGTGACGACCCACCAGGAGGAGATGGCGTCCAGGATACGCGCGCCGTCGGCCTTGTGGAGATAGGCGCCTTCGGTCATGACGATTTCAGGAATCGCCGGCTCGAGCGCATGCTGGGTGAAGGGGTGCCAGACATGGGACTGCGACATCAGTCACCTCCCGCAATCGAGGCGAAGGCGAAGCCGGCAATCATTGCGTCTCGCAGCGTTTCTCTCGTCAGCGGATCGAGATAGGGCAGCCTGCCGAGCTGCGGCACCCCGCCCATTTCCACGATTGTCCGTTGCGTATCGGCCATCTCATCGCCGATGAAAGCGATGCCGGCCAGCGGGATGGAGCGGGCGCGCAGGGCCTCGATCGACAGCAGCGTGTGGTTGATGGTGCCGAGCGTGGTGCGGGCACACAAAATAACTGGCAGCCGCCACTCAGCGAAGATGTCGATGAACCTTGTGCGCCGGTTGAGCGGCACCATCAGCCCGCCCGCGCCCTCGATGACGAGCGGCGTCGGCAGGACGGGGAAAGTAAGATCGGCAGCCTTGATCGCGACGCCGTCGATCTCGGCCGAACGATGCGGCGACAGCGGGCTCTTCAAGCGGTAGGCTTCCGGCAGCACGCGCTCCTCGGGCAAGCCGGCAAGCCGCGCAACCACCTCGCTGTCGGTCTCGCCGTCGAGGCCCGATTGCACCGGCTTCCAGTAGAAACCGTCGAGCAAACCGGCGAGGCCAGCCGCAAACACGGTCTTGCCAATTCCGGTGTCGGTTCCGGTGATGACGATGCGTTGGGTCATGCCGCTCTGGTCATGTTTGGGCCAACACCTCAACGAGCGCGTCGACCATGGCCGAGATGGCAGCTTCGTCGACGTTGAGCGTCAGCGAAATGCGCAGGCGCGATGTGCCCTCTGGCACGGTCGGCGGGCGGATGCCGCGGATGTCGAAGCCGCGGGCCTGCAGTTCCGCCGCCACCACCATGGTGCGCCCGACATAGATGGCAAAGGGCTGTATCTGCGAGCCGCTCGGCTTCACGCCGCAGCGCTCGGCCAATTGACGGCCGCCGAAGGCAACGCGATCCTGCAGCTGAACGCGGCGCATGGGCTCGTCGGACAGCATGGCGAGCGCTTCGCGCACTGCCACCGCCATCAGCGGCGATGGCGCGGTGGCGTAGATGAATGGCCGGCACCGATTGATGAGATAGTCGCACAGCGTTCGCGGTCCGGTGACCAGTGCGCCCGACGCGCCGAGCGCCTTGCCGCATGTGTGGAGCGCGACGATGTTGTCGCGGCCCTTGAATGCGGCGGCCAGCCCCCGGCCATCCGGTCCCCAGACACCGGTGGCATGCGCTTCGTCGACGACAAGGAATGCCTCGTGCCTATCGGCAAGCGCGACAAGACTTTTTAGCGGCGCGCGGTCGCCATCCATGCTGTAGAGGCTTTCGATCGCGATCCAGACGCGTCCCATGCCGCCTTCGGCGCGCCAGCGCGTGATCGCGTCCTCGGCAGCATCGACGTCGTTGTGCGCAACCAGCTTGAACTCGGCGCGTCCGGCCCGCGCCCCCTCATGCATGCTGGCATGGGCGAGTTCGTCGAGGACCAGCAGGTCGCCCTTCTGTGGCAGCGCGGTCAGAAGGGCGAAGTTGGCGATGTAGCCGCTGCCAAAGAACAGCGCGCGTTCGGTGCCGAAGAACGCGGCCGCGTCTGCCTCCAGTTGCTCATGCTCCGGCGCGTTGCCGCGCAACAGCCGCGACCCGGTTGCGCCAACCGGCGTACCCCGCGCAATGGCAGCCGCAACCGCCTCGCCAAGTCTCCTGGAGGCGGCCAGCCCGAGATAGTCGTTCGACGAGAAGTCGAGCCCGGCGCGTGGCGCAAGTGTGCGCAACCGGTCCCTGCGCGCCAGTCCCTGCAAGGTTGCCTCGTAGCGGGCAAGCGGTGCCCCGTTCATTGCGCCTCGACTGCCATCGGCTCGATGCCAAGGCGCCGGAAGAGCAAAAGATCCTTGTCCTCGCCGGGATTTTCCGCCGTCAGCAGCGTGTCCCCAACGAATATGGAATTGGCGCCGGCGAAAAAGCACAGTGCCTGCATTTCGTCGCTCATCGCCGTCCTGCCGGCGGACAGCCTTATAAAGGACTTGGGCATCATGACGCGAGCGAGCGCAATTGTACGCACGAAGGCGAGCGGGTCGAGGGGGCCGGCCTCGGCAAGCGGCGTGCCCTTGATGGGGATCAGAAGGTTGATCGGCACGCTTTCGGGCGGCTCAGGCAGGTTGGCCAGCGTGACCAGCATGTCGATGCGGTCGGCCTTTTCCTCGCCCATCCCGAAAATGCCACCGCAGCAGACCTTTATGCCAGCCTCGCGCACGTGGCCAAGCGTTTGCAGCCGGTCGGCAAAGGTGTGGGTCGAGACAACCTCTGGGTAGTAGCGCTCGGAGGTGTCGATGTTGTGGTTATAGTAGTCGAGGCCGGCCGCCTTTAAGCGTTGCGCCTGGCCAAGTTCGAGCATGCCGAGCGTCATGCAGGTCTCCATGCCGAGTGCCTTTATGCCCTGGACCATGGCGATCAGGGCGTTCATGTCACGCTCCTTCGGGTTGCGCCAGGCCGCGCCCATGCAATAGCGGGTGGCGCCGGCGTCACGCGCCTTGGTCGCCTCAGTGATGACCCGCTCGACCTCCATCAGCTTCGTGGCCATCAAGCCGGTCTTGTGATGTGCAGACTGGCTGCAATAACCGCAATCCTCCGGGCATCCGCCGGTCTTGATGCTGAGCAGCCGCGACAGCTGCACCCGGTTGCGATCGAAGTTCTGGCGGTGAACCGTCTGAGCCAGGAAGAGCAGGTCATTGAACGGCATGCCGTGGATCGCCTCCGCCTCCTTGCTGCACCATCGGGGTAGCGCTACGTCGATGGTGTCCACAACCTGGTTCACATCGGTTTCCGCGTTCATTTCAATCGTCATCTTCAAAAGCCTTTTGTTGCTGGTTGGCGAGCGCGTGCAGGGGTCAATCGACCGGCGGGGCTCGCAGCGCTATGACCGTCGTCAGCGCAATGCGCCTCGAATCTCACGTCGTTGAACGGTAACAGGCTCGCTTCGAGCACCTTTTCGCTGCATGCAGGTCCGAGGGGTACTGCTCTTCATTTCGTCTCCATCAGTTCAAGCGGGTGCCGATGTTTCCCAGGGCTGGCATGTCCAGGCCGATATCGAGGATCGGCGCGCTGTGGGTCAGCCAGCCCATGGAAATGAGATCGACACCGGTGGCTGCGATTGCGGGAGCCGTTTTCGGAGTCACCCGACCTGAGGCCTCGGTGATTGTGCGGCCGCCGACCGTTGCCACGGCGCGGGCAAGGTCCTCGACTGACATATTGTCCAGCAGCACCGCGTCGACTCCAACTGTAAGCGCGATATCCAGCTGTTCCAGCGTGTCGACCTCAACCTCGATCTTCACCATGTGGCCTGCGGCGGCGCGCGCCCGCTCTATAGCTGTGCGGATGTCACCGGCGATCGCTATGTGGTTGTCCTTGATAAGCACGCCGTCGTCGAGCCCGAAGCGGTGATTGGCGCCGCCGCCGACGCGCACGGCGTATTTCTCCAGCGCGCGCAGGCCGGGAGTCGTCTTTCGAGTGCATACGATCCTCGCCTTGTGGCCACGCACGGACTCCACCATCGCCGCTGTGGCTGTGGCAATGCCGCTCAGGCGACACAGGAAATTGAGCGCTGTGCGCTCGGCTGCGAGCAGGCCGCGCGCCGGTCCACACAGCTTCGCGATGGTTTCGCCCGCCCCGACATCACTGCCGTCAGGACGCCAAATGTGAATGTCGATCGCGGGCTCCACGAGCAGGAAGGCGTACGCGACCAGATCGAGCCCGGCAACGATGCCCGCCTGTCGCGATTTGAGCACCAAGGTGGCAATGCAATCGTGGGGGATCACTGCATCGCTGGTCAGGTCGCCGCATCTGCCAAGGTCTTCGAGAAGGGCACCGCGCACGATCGGTTCGATCAGGGTCGAGGGGAGGGGTGAGAATGAAACCATATCACGTGCTCCGTGTCGGTGCCCGGCAACTGAGTGCGGCGGCGGCCTGCATTGCGCTGTTCAGCGTCAGCCGTGACGTACACGCGTCTGCATCGCGCCGGGGGAAATCGGATCGACAGTGCGCGCCGCGGCTCTCTTCTCGCCGTAGGGCTGCAACGGCCAGCATCAGTGAGACCAAAGCCGGGCCGGACTTGGGGCCGTCGTGGCCTGCCATCGGCAGCAGGGTCGCCACCGCTTCGCGCATCGTCTGGCCATCGCGGATGATGCCGAGTGCGGCGGAGACGACCGCCCTGATGCCTGAAGCGTCTGGCCGTGGAGGCACCAACGTGGAACATACACGCCGTCGCCGGGTATACGATGCGCCGGCAACGCTTTCAGCAACCCAGCTCGCGGTGACCGCCGCTTCGGTGAGCGAGTTGCTTGCGAGACGATTGGCGCCGTGCAGGCCAGTACAAGCAACCTCGCCGCACGCCCACAATCCCTCGACGGAGCTGCGGCCGCCGGCGTCTACGGCAACGCCGCCCATGTGATAATGTGCCGCTGGGCGCACCGGAATCGGGTCGGTCGCAGGATCTACGCCTGCCTCGCGGCACAAACCGGCAATGCCTGGGAAGCGCTTTTCAAAACTAGGGCCGAGACATCGCCGCGCGTCCAGGAACACGCGGCCCCCGGCAGCAAGCTGATGCCAAACGGCGCGCGCCACCACGTCGCGAGGCGCAAGCTCGCCGCCAGGCGTTTCAGCGAGGAAGCGCTCTCCTCGCTCGTCAATGAGCATCGCGCCTTCGCCGCGCACTGCTTCGCTCACCAGCGGCATCGGCCGACCCGGGGTGTCGAGGGCGGTCGGATGGAACTGCACGAATTCCAGGTCGGCGAGCTCTGCCCCGGCCCAGGCAGCGAGTGCCAGCCCGTGTCCCCATGAGCCAGGCGGGTTTGTCGTGTCGAAAAACAGGCCGCCGATGCCGCCGGTTGCCAGCACCGCGCGGCGCGTGGGCAAAGCGACCGCACCCGCGTACCCGACCGCGACCACGGCGATGACCGACCCGTCTTCCACGATCAGGCGGCGGACCTCCACGTTTTCGAGAATAGTGATCGAGGCTGTCCGGCGCGCTGCGGCGATGAGTGCGCGGACCAGCTCCCGACCCGTGGCGTCGCCGCCGGCATGCACGATCCGCCGTTGCGAATGTGCTGCCTCAAGCCCGAGCCGCAAAGCGCCTTCAGGGTAGCGGTCGAAGGCGACGCCGAAGCGGTCCAGGGTCTTGATCGCATTGGTTGCAGCCCGGACCACTCGCCGCACCGTCGCCTCGTCGCAGAGGCCGTCGCCGGCTGCAATTGTGTCGCAAAGATGAAGTTCGGGGTCGTCGTCGCCGCCGAGACTTGCCGCAAGACCACCCTGAGCGAGCTCGCTGCAGACTCCGGTTCCAAGCGGCGCATTGGACAGAAGCACGACCGGTTCCGGCGCTAGATGAAGCGCCGTCATCAGGCCGGCAATGCCGGCGCCGATGACGACCGGCGCTCCGGCGATGTCGAGGACATCAAGGTTCATATTGAAAGCATGCGCTCGACCGCGCGGCGGGCGGGGTCGGCTATCCCGGGATCGATCCGGATCTCGTACCGGTTCTCCTCGAGCGCGGCGCGAATGTTGGCGAGCGTGATGCGCTTCATGTGTGGGCAAAGATTGCAGGGGCGAACGAACTCGACGTCGGGATGCGCGACCGCGACGTTGTCGCTCATCGAACATTCCGTCATCAACACGACCCGTGCCGGTTTCTCCCGCTCGACATAATCCGACATGGCGGCCGTCGACCCCGAGAAATCCGCCTCTCTGACAACGTCGGGCGGACATTCGGGATGGGCGAGTACGACCACGCCCGCGTGTGCAGCGCGCAGCTCGCGGATATCGGCCGGGGTGAAGCGCTCATGCACCTCGCAATGACCCTTCCAGGCGATGATCTCGACCTTCGTCTGGGCGGCGATGTTCTTCGCAAGAAATTCATCGGGCAGCATGATCACACGCGGCACGCCGAGCGATTCCACTACCGCCTTGGCGTTGCCCGAGGTGCAGCAGATGTCGGATTGGGCCTTCACGGCGGCGGACGTATTGACATAGGTGACAACCGGGACCTCCGGATAGCGCTGCCGCATCAGCTGCACATCTTGTGCCGTGATCGAATCCGCCAGTGAGCAACCGGCGCCCATGTCCGGGATGAGCACGGTCGTGTTCGGATTTAGCAGCTTTGCGGTCTCGGCCATGAAATGCACGCCGGCAACCACGATGATGTCGGCATCCACCGCCATTGCTTTACGGGCCAGTGCGAGGCTGTCGCCGACGACGTCTGCGACGCAATGGAAGATCTCAGGCGTCTGATAATTGTGCGCTAGGATGATGGCGTTGCGCTCCCGCTTCAGCGCGAGGATGGCATCAATGTCGTTTGCAAAGGCCGACCATTCGACTGGCGGGACCACGCGCCGGACGCGCTCGTACAACGACGCGGCAGTAGGTAACGCCCCAGTCATCAGCGCCTCCGATTATATTCGATCTGATAATAAGGGGATATGTCTACCTTGACTATAAGGTTGTCAAGCCCGCGTCAGCGGCAATTTTGTGCCCGCGACCGCCCTTTCATCGAGGACCCCACGGCGGAAACGATAGAGCTTTGCTGGTCGCCCCCCCGTATCAACGGAAGTCTCGCCAGTTTCCTCGACCAGCTCCTGCTGCTCAACAAGCCTGCGGAAGTTCGGCTTGTTGATGAGCCTGCCAGCTAAGGCTTCCACCGTTCGCTGCAGCTGCAGCAGTGTGAAAGTCGGCTGCATAAGCTCGAAGACGACCGGCCGGTATTTGATTTTAGAGCGCAGCCGCGCAATGCCGGTCGCCACGATGCGGCGATGATCGGCGACCATGGACTCGCTGGGCACCAGGGGAAGCGGGGTCGCGTCCGTGCCGCTTCCGGCCTCCTGAACCAGGCCTGCTTCGTAAAGCAACTCATAGCGTTGAAGCGCGAGTTCCTCGTTCCAATGGCGATCATCGAAGCCGAACGCTATCGCCGACCGCTGACGGCGTTCGCGTCGCGTGGCTGCGTCGCTTGCGCCATCCGCCCACTCGATCAAGCGCGGTCGCACAAAATCCAGCATCACCGGCGGCGTGCCGGAGCGGTGATCCTCCCATGGAAAATATTCGTACCAACTTCGCCAGCCGCACTCGGTCGAGCTCTGTTCCTTGCGGGTCAGTGCGAGATAGCTGATGGAGATGGCGCGCTCGCGCTCGGCGCCGATGCGGTCCCGATCCGCGAACGTGTAGAGTTGCTCGGTGTACCCAAGCGAATGGCCGGTCTGATGCTCGACCCACCCCCTCAGGCCGGATTGCAGCGATCGGTGCTCGAGCGCAAACGGTCCGGAGGGAAGGGTGTTCATCCGGCCGATTGTTAGGACACAGGGTTCACTGTCATTGACGGCGACGACAACGGCGATCAAATCGACTTTGACTTGGCCGGCCTTGATGGCGGCTCTGTCTTTCCTGGTTCCTGTTTTCTTGTGGTCCATGTCCGCGAAGTGGTTGGCCCAGAGCTAGGGGCGCCTTAATCGATTTAGTGTAAGCGTGGAGGTCTGCGCGTCAACACCGCAGATCCGCAAGTCCGCTTTTTTAGCTCTTCGCATTTGCACAAAAATATGCCAAACGCGACACCCGCAGCGGGTAACGCAAGGGAAGGAGGCGCGGGTTGAGCGCAGCTGGCTGTCGATGGTGTGGCGACGGTCGTGGCCAAGCTCTTTCCGCAGACCGGCGCTGACTTCGCGTTTTTTGGCGAGAAGGATTTCCAGCAGCTTCAGACTGTCAGACGCATGGTGAGGGACCTTGATATTGCGCAACGTCCGGCTCTCGCCAGCGGAACGCGTCATCGCCCCAAAGCTGGCATCGGTCCTCTTCGATACGGCCGAGCGGCTTGAGCGCGGCTCTCCCGTCAGCCAACGCTTGATGAAGCGCGTGCAACAATTCTGGCCGCCGGCTATCGCGAGGTCGAATACCTGGAACTTCGCGGGGAAACAGATCTGCGAGCTTTGGCAAGCCTTGACCGACCGGCACGGCTGCTTGTCGCGGCTTGGCTGGGCGACACACGGCTCATCGACAATGTGTCAACGTCACCGCCTGGCAATTGGTCAGGTTCGCGGCGTTGTCTTCAAGCAGAAGCAGGAAAGTAATGGGAGCGATGATGGGGACTAGATCCTGCGCGTCGCTTCGATTCGCGATCGTTTAGCCCGAGCCCCGCGCCTGGCATCGAGGAACATCCGCGGAGTTTACGCAAAACCAGATGCATCGGCTATTTGAAAAATTCATCGAGCAACTTTCAGCAAGCGTCGATGCTGCGGATCTCCACGAGGCAATGGCCTCGGCCGCCGCCGGCTTGGAATTTCCGCTCTTCGCTTACTTCACTTACCCGCCAGCCTCCAGCGACACGCCGTTAGTGATCTCGAATTATCCTTCTTCCTGGACCTCCAATTATCTGCAACCGCGCTACCACAGCGTCGATCCGGTGATCCTGCGCGGGCTGCGAGGCTGGGATACTTTCCACTGGGGGCTGGATCGAGATCATCGGTATTTGCCAGCCTCGCAGCAAGAAGTTTTGGAAAACGCAGCTCAGTTTGGCATTCGGTGCGGCTTGACCATGTCCATGCATGATCATCGCGGCCGCTTTGCTGGCTGACCTTCGCTTCAGATGAGGCGCGTCCGCCTGTCTTGCGGTCGCTGGAATGCTACGAAAAAGCCTTGCAGTTGGTAGCGATCAACTTCCACATTCATGTCCGGCGCAGGCTCGCCGGCAATTGCGTGGTGGATGGCGCAAAGACGCGGGAGTTCGAAGCTCTGAAATGGGCGGCGCGGCGTGGGATATCAGCCAGATCCTCGGCCTCTCGAAACTCACCGTGACCTTCCATCTGGAAAACGCCAAGGCAAAGCTTGGCGTGCGAACCATCAATCAGGCTGTAGCAAGGATGGCCGCTTCCGGTCACGCCACAACCTGATCGTCTCGTTCGCCTCTATCTGAACCGAGCCCCAGTCTCCTTAATTCCGGCAGTGAAGGCGCCCGGGGGGCATGCATCCATCAATTGGATGGGGCCGCATAAACAAAATCGATTTGCTCAATAGCGCGAGGAGACGTTAGTCCGCCGTCGACTGAGTTTTGGTGCCGATTTTTGGAACCGACTACGCAGCATCGCAATGGATCCTCATGCTTGGAAATCACGTCAGGACACCTGGCACAGGATGTTTCTTGGTTCGGCGGGTCAATAGCAGAGAACGCCTTAACCCGAATGCCTTCCCCGAAAATGTCATTGTCCCAGCGAAGGAGGCTGGCGTCGATGACATGGTCGAACACGTCCGGAGAGCTTTGCGGGCGAGCAGAAGGGGAGTGGCCGCCAAGGGCTGCGGGTACCGACGCCAGCCCAAACTGTGTGCTGCCGACATTCGCCGTGGCCTGTGAACAGAGGACTAATTTAATGACATACAGGCGTGATATCGATGGCCTTCGGGCCCTTGCGGTGTTGCCGGTCGTACTGTTCCATTTCGGAATCTCGGCAATTCCCGGCGGTTTTACCGGTGTGGACATCTTCTTCGTCATATCTGGCTACCTGATCACCGGAAGCCTTCTGGAAGACCTTGAACGCGGCGAGTTTTCGATCGTCAGCTTCTACTGGCGCCGTGCCCGACGCATTCTGCCGGCCCTGATCTTTGTCACGCTCCTCACCTGCATCGCGGCATTGTTCATTCTTCTGCCGTCAGATCTGCACGAATTCAGTCTCAGCGTCATAGCGGCATCGACTTTCTGGTCAAACATCTATTTTTGGAAAACGTCAAATTACTTCTCCATCGATGCCGAGCTCCGACCGCTGTTGCACACGTGGTCGCTTTCGGTCGAGGAGCAGTACTATATCTTTGCCCCAATCCTGATGTTCCTGATCTATCGCTATTTTGCGAAGCGCTGGCTGACAGCACTCCTACCGATCATTCTCGGCAGCTTCGTGCTCGCGGTCATGGCGACATGGCTGGCGCCAAGCGCTGGATTCTACCTGCTGCCGACACGAGTCTGGGAACTCATGCTGGGCGCCGTGCTCATGCTGAAACGGCCCCCGCCGTTGAACAATCGATTTCTTATGGAAATGGTAGGGCTGGCCGGATTTGGCCTTCTCGCCATCGGGTTCTTCGCGATTTCGGAGAGCGATCCGTTCCCGGGCTACAACGCGCTGTATCCGTGCCTCGGAACGGCCCTCCTTATCTATGTCGGCCAAAATAGCCCATCGACGATTGCTAGCCGCATACTCGAAGTCCGGCCACTGGTCTTGATCGGCCTCATCTCCTATTCGCTGTATCTTGTTCACTGGCCGATCAATGCGTTCGCGCACTATCTTTCGTTACAAAATCTCGACCCGTCGATAATCATTGCGATGACGGTTGCAAGCTTCGCATTGGCTGCATTCTCCTGGAAGTATATCGAGCAGCCGTTTCGGCAGAAAAGGTCCTTCACCGCCCCGTTGCCGATCTTCGCCTTTTCAGCGGGTGCGATCGCTCTTGTTTGCGTTGGCGGGGCGGCCGGGGCGATCGGCAACGGCTTTCCGCAACGGTTCCCGGAGTATGCCCAGCAGCGGATTCCTGCCGGGGACTGGCTCGAGGGGACCTGTTTCAACGAGGGCTCGAGCCGGATCGAAAGCTGGAACATCGAGGACTGCACACGCACTCGCGGCTTCGCTACGACCGTTTTGTTGTGGGGCGACTCCTTCGCCGCCCACTATGTTTCAGGGCTGGAGGCCAACAAAAAGAAAATTCAAGCCAACGTCGTGGAATATACTTACGCAGGCTGTCCACCGATTCTCTCTTACTTCTCGTATGCACGCCCGGATTGCATACGGTTCAATCAGAAGGCCTTGGAGATCATCCGGGACGCAGGCATCAAGACGGTTGTCCTCAGCGGGCGGTGGACCGACTACGAGGCGAGAAGTTTCGACGGTCTCCAGCAAACGATCGATACGCTTCGTGGCCGGGGTGTGCGCGTGTTCGTCATCGGCCAGTCTCCGCAATTCATAACCGACGTTCGGAAAATCGCATTCTTCGCAAAGCGCAGAAATTCGGATGATACATACTGGCCAATGGCCATGGATCCCGACATCAACAATCGTGTGCGCTCATTTACCAAAGGCGCCACCTTTATCGATCCGCTGAAATTCCTCTGTAGCGCAGGACGCTGCCCCTACGCCGACGCAGGCGAGTTTCTCTATTTCGACTACGGTCATTTTTCTTCCGTCGGCGCCATTCTGGCAATTTCGAAATACTGGCCGGTTTTAGCCACAGACAATGCCCTTGCTGTGACGAAATAAGCCCGCGGGCGGCTGGCAAAGCACGAGTGCGAGGCGCACTCGCGCGCGTAGCAAAACTCACACATGTGTTGGGGCAAGTTTGGAGACACTGTCGTCTATTAGCTTAGGCTTCGTGGACAAAGCTTGACGCTAGACTCGGTCGCTGATTCAAGGCTGTCTTTTGGAGGCAGCGTTGGGCGCGCGGATTGGGGTATCGGACGAGGAATGGGCACTGATCGGGCCGCTGCTGCCAGCACAGCGGGGTCGAGGGTGCCGTCCGGCGCAAGGATAATCGGCGCTATTTCGAAGGCATGATATGTATGGCCCGAACCGGGGCGCAATGGCGTCATCTGCCTGATGAATATGGCAAATGGAACAGTGTCTTCCGCCGATGCCGACGATGGGTCGCGACGGGGGTTCAAGCAAGAACCATTCCTCGATGGAGGGCTTCAGAATACGCCCGAACCTGACCGAGACGTGCCTCATCGACATGTATCTCTCGAACGTAAGCTGCCGGACAGCTGCTTGTGGTGGACAGCCATAATCGAGCACTGGATGTGCAGAGATCGTCGCGAACCGCGGGGGCAAGTGCTGCCGCACGCGGGGTCACAAAACGTTCGCGGCCGCTCGTCGTAAACAGTTCATCGCCGAAAAAATCGCGCAGCGGGGGCGACGGCCGCACTCATGGCCGGCTGACTGAGGTTGATGGGGCGGGCCGCCGCCGAGAGGCTGCGCTCCACCAGCAGCGCGTCGAGCACAACGAGGAGATTTAGGTCAATCCCTTTGAAACGCATGTCTTTAGCTATCCATAGCGTGGATGCCGTCAATCGAAACAAACGATTTTACCGATTCTGGAGAACGTCGCATAGGGAGAATTCAAAGAAGCCCTAAAGGAAAATCGTCGATGTTTGCGTTAGCTCCGAGGAGCATCTTCTGGTGTACGCCTTCCGGCATACGCCGAAACATCAATCAACTCGCATGTCGGTTGCGGCTTGGTTCTTCGGTGATCCGCGCAAGGTCCATCGCGTCAGCTCGACGCGACAAGCTCTCCATGCGTAGGCGCTTATCTCAAAAACAGCAATCAAGATGAGGTATTTCCATGGGCTCTGACGTACGGTGGAAGTTGTGCTGGGAAAATGAGTTGCAACTGGCCGACCATGTCGAACTCTCCGATTTCTTTCTAAAGACTTATGGACGGCATGGGGCCTTCCTCGCAAAGCCATTCGAAGGCGGCCGTAGCTGGGCCGGTGCAAGGCCGGAATTCCGCGCAATCGGTTACGACGCGCACGGCATAGCGGCTCATATTGGCATACTGCGCCGCTTCATCAAAGTTGGCGAGGTCGATCTACTGGTGGCCGAAATTGGCTTATACGGGGTCCGTCCGGATCTTGAGGGACTCGGAATCAGCTTTTCACTGAGCGTTGTGTACCCATTGCTGCAGCGGATGGGGGTTCCATTTGTGTTCGGCACGGTTCGGCAGGCAATGCGGAACCACGTTGAGAGGTTCTGCCGCGGCGGTCTGGCGAGCATTGTGTCGGGGGTTGAGGTACGGTCCACCCTCGCAAATATACATCCCTACATGCCGCCTACCCGCGTCGAGGACGTGATCGTCTTCGTTGCGCCAATTGGACGCTCGATGGACGAGTGGCCGCCCGGCACCCTGATCGACCGAAACGGTCCAGAATTGTAAGCAGGACTACACATGTGAGTGCCGGGTGATGCGCTGACGCCGACCTTTGAGGACTGGCCTAACCCACATTGCATACCGCAGATCCGTCGTGTGCTGGCGCCACATCGGGTGCCGGCGACCTTCTTCGTCATCAGAGCCTACGCCGCCGATCGGCCGGAACTCAGCCCGCCCTTATGAGCATGAGCTTTGTCGGTGGCTATTTTCGCAACGCGGCCCGCAGGAGTTGAGCCGCGTCCACGTCAAACCAGCTGAAATCGAAAGGAACAGACAGAATGGCTGATCAACTCGCAACGGAAATCATTACCATAATCAAGAAACGCGTCGAATCTGAGAACTTTGCGGGAGCGTTTCGACCCATAGTCGGCGAAATAACGACCGAGACGGAAGTGACCGCGCTCGGCATCGATTCGCTGGGACTGGCGGACGTGCTCTGGGACCTCGAGCAAGCCTATGGCATTAAGATCGAAATGAACACATCGGAGGCGTGGTCGGATCTCCAGAATGTTGGCGACATCGTGAAAGCCATCCGCGGCTTGCTTGCTGAGGCAGCTTGAATGGACAGGCGGGTCGTCATCACCGGAATAGGCGGGCTGTGCGGGCTGGGCACTGATGCCCCCTCCATCTGGAAAGAGATGCGCGAAGGTCGCTCAGCAATCGGCCCGATTGTCACTTCAGAGCTTCATGGGTTGACCGGCACGATCGGTGCCGAGATCAAGACGCTCCCTGAGCACGACATCGACCGCAGGCAGCTCGTCACCATGGACCGCTTCAGCCTGCTTGCCGTGCTTGCAGCGCGGGAAGCCATGCGACAGGCCGGACTTTCCTGCGATGAACGAAATGCCTATCGCTTCGGTGCGATAGTGGGCGTCGGCGGCAGCGGCTGGGAAGCGATCGAGGCAAGCTACCGCGCTCTCCTTTTGAACGGCGCGCGCCGTGCTGGCGTCATGGACGTACCCAAGGCGATGCCGAGTGCCGCTGCCGGCCAGGTCAGCATGAGCCTCGGCCTGCGCGGGCCGGTCTTCGGCGTCACCTCCGCCTGCGCCTCTGCCAACCATGCGATTGCCTCAGCCGTAGACCAGATCAGGTGCGGCCGGGCCGACGTGATGCTTGCCGGAGGCAGCGACGCGCCATTCGTATTTTGTGTGGTGAAAGCGTGGGAAGCAATGCGCGTGATTGCGCCAGATACCTGCAGGCCCTTCTCCTCCGACAGGAGGGGCTTGGTGCTAGGCGAGGGTGCGGGGATGGCAGTGCTGGAAAGCTATGAACATGCCACTGCTCGCGGCGCAACGATTATTGCCGAGATAGCCGGCATCGGCCTTTCCGCTGATGCCTTCAACCTCGTCTCGCCGGCTGTCGAGGGACCGGAGGCGGCGATGCGCGCCTGCCTTGCCGATGCCGGGCTGAATGTCCAGGATGTCGACTACATCAATGCGCACGGCACGGGCACCAAGGCCAATGATCGGATGGAGACGGAGGCGATCAAGCGAGTCTTCGGTGGCCACGCCAACTCGATGTCCATCTCTTCCACCAAGTCCATGCACGCGCATTGCCTCGGCGCCGCGAGCGCGCTTGAAATGATCGCCTGCGTGATGGCAATCCAAGAGGGTGTCGTGCCGCCGACCGCCAATTATCGCGAGCCAGACCCCGATTGCGATCTCGATGTCACGCCCAACGTCGCGCGCGAGCGCAAGGTCCGCGTGGCACTGAGCAACGCCTTCGCCATGGCCGGCATGAACGCAGTTCTGGCATTCAGGCAGGTGTAGGACGACATGCCGGCAAGGTCACCTTCCGTATCCCGATGTTTGCGGAATCCCCGATCGGTCCGTAGCGGCCTCCTTGCTCAGGTGGGCTGAAGGGTTGGATGTAGTGCAAGTACTTGCAGTAGCCCAGTGAAGCAGCAGATTGAGGTGATCACGTCGGTCATCCGGCGCCTGGAATTATCGTGGCCGAGACCTCTGCGCTGCGCGAGTTCGCGGCGAGGAAGCTGCCACGAACCGAGACTTCTGGCGCGGCGATGCTGCAGCATTTGAAAAGAGCATAATAAATGTTGGAACTGACTGGCCGCAAGGCGCTCGTCACCGGCGCATCCGGGGGCATCGGCGAGGCGATCGCCAGGGTGCTGCATGCGCAAGGCGCCGTCGTCGGCCTGCACGGCACCCGCGTCGAGAAGCTGGAGACGCTGGCCGCCGAGCTTGGCGACCGGGTCAAGCTGTTCCCGGCCAATTTGTCGAACCGCGACGAGGTCAAGGCGCTCGGCCAGAAGGCGGAGGCCGATCTCGAAGGTGTCGACATACTGGTCAACAATGCCGGCATCACCAAGGACGGTCTGTTCGTGCGCATGTCGGACGCCGACTGGGACACCGTGCTCGAGGTCAACCTGACCGCTGTCTTCAGGCTGACCCGTGAACTCACCCATCCGATGATGCGCCGCCGCCACGGCCGCATCATCAACATCACCTCGGTGGTCGGCGTCACCGGCAATCCCGGTCAGACCAACTACTGCGCCTCCAAGGCCGGCATGATCGGCTTTTCCAAATCGCTGGCGCAGGAGATCGCCACCCGCAACATCACCGTCAACTGCGTCGCCCCGGGCTTCATAGAATCGGCAATGACCGACAAGCTCAACGACAAGCAGAAGGAGATGATCATGGCGGCGATTCCGACGCGCCGCATGGGCTCGAGTGTTGAAGTGGCGTCCGCCGTCGCCTATCTCGCCTCCAACGAAGCCGCCTACGTCACCGGCCAGACCATCCATGTGAATGGCGGCTTGGCGATGATCTGAGCACGGGCTGACCGGACCTTACCTGTTCCAAAACGCCCTTGCGTCACGGTCCGCGACCTGCGCAACCAGCTATCTGCCACGAAGATCTGGGATTCATCCAGCATCACCGAAGGGGCAGCAATATGCGTGATTTCAGATAGCCCAGCAGAGCGGCGTGATCACCCTTGGCCGTCGGCCGCCCTGATGGCCAAGAGCGGCAGGTAGTGGCGGCCGAGATTACGCGGGAGATGGGCCACAGTGCGGGTAGGCATCACGCGAGAGGTCTCCACTCTAACGAACTTAGGGGGCGAGTGCTTCCGCACGCGGTATTAGAATAAGTTCGCGGCTGTTCATGGCAATATTTCATCGTTGAAAGAATCGTGCAGCCGCGCGACGACATGGCCGCTTGGCTTAGAGCATTTTGATAGAAGCATGCCCACGAGCGTTTGCGAGGTGGTTTGCGCATTCGGTGGATGTGGTTGTGTGGATGAGCTGGCCCATCTTCCCCCCTCGCGCCTGAGAAACTGCCAAACCGCATTACGGGACACTAAGATACCGCGTGCGGCCAGCTTCTGCCGATGCAGCGTCAGATTCGAGGTCTGCTCGATCCGCTCGATGATGATGATGAACGCCGATGCTCCAGAACGCTGCGGCGATGGCCACCCCAGGCCGAGCGCTACCCGTAGCTCGATAGCGCTGGACCACACAATGCGACGCCATAGCGCGCCGCAAGCTGGCGGGCTAGTCACGATGATTGTTCGAAAGGGCTCGTGTCATCCGATGCTTCGGCTTGCCGCGGCAGTGAGGCCGCGCCCGCCGAGCGCGCGTCGTCCACCACGAGGAGATTTACATCGAGCCGTTTGAAAACGCATGTCATCAGCTATCCAAAGCGTGGATGCATCTGATCGAAACAAACGATTTTACCGATTTTGCAGAACGTCGCATAGGGAGAATTCAAGGAAGTCCTAAAGGAACGTTGTCGATGTTTGCCTTAGCTCCGAGGAGCACTTTCGGCTCCGAGGAGCATTTTCTGGTGTACGCCTTCCGGCATACGCCCAACATCAATCAAGTCGCATGTCGATTGCGGCTTGGTTCTTCGGTGACCCGTGCAAGGTCCATCGCGTCGACACGACGCGACAACCTCTCCATTCCATCCGACACGGTTTGGCAGGCGATGCCGAACCATGTTGCGCCAATTCGATGCTCGATGGGCGAGTGGCCGCCCGGCACCCTGATCGATCGGAGCGTTCCAAACCTATGAAAAATGTGGACTACATGTGCGAAGTGCCCAGTGACTGCGCTGACGGCACTCAAGATCGCAGCGTCTATTTGACGTTTGACGACGGGCCCAATCCAGTTTGCACACCGCAGATCCTCGATTTGTTGGCGCAACATCGGGTGCCGGCGACGTTCTTCGTCATCGGTGCCCACGCAGCAGACCAGCCGGAACTCATCCGACGAATGATTGCAGAAGGGCACGAGGTAGCCAATCACACGATGACTCATCCGGACCTGTCCAGATGCGAACCCGGCGAAGTCGAACGTGAAATAGTCGAGGCAAGCAACGCCATCAGGATGGCGTGTCCCGAGGCCACGGTGCGGCGCATGCGCGCGCCGTATGGGGTCTGGACCGAGGACGTGCTCACTACGTCGGCGCGCGCTGGATTGGCATGCGTCCATTGGTCAGTTGACCCGCGAGACTGGGCTCGCCCTGGCGTCGACGCGATTGTCGATGAGGTGCTCACCGGTGTTGGGCCGGGCGCAATTGTGCTCTTGCACGACGGGTGGCCCGAGGAGTTGAAATCGGCCACCTACGCCAGTCTGCGTGACCAGACTGTCACGGCGCTATCCATCCTGATTCCAGCGCTGCATCACCGCGGTTTTGTAATCCGCCCGCTCCCTCAACATCACTGAACATACGAGATCCCATGGACCTGCTTACCACGACCAGTACTGTCGCCGTCGCGTGCTATGCACTGCTCTCGACTGTTTATAAGGGCATGCAGGCGGTTTATTCCCTGCCGCCAACCGTTGCACCGGCGTCGGAAGACCTGGTCGGCTCCGACCTCTGGCCGAGCGTGGATGTCATCATCCCCTGCTACAACGAAGGCCCGCTTACGCTCTCGGCGTGCCTAGATTCCATTGCAAACCAGGAATACGCCGGAAAGCTACGTGTCTACGTGGTTGATGACGGTTCTGGAAATCGCGACGCCGTCATTCCCGTTCACGACAATTACGCCGGCGACCCGCGATTCGACTTCATTCTGCTCCCAGAGAATGTCGGCAAGCGCAAAGCGCAGATCGCCGCGATACGTCGCTCATCTGGAGATTTGGTGCTCAACGTCGACTCGGACACGACACTTGCGTCCGACGTCATCAGGAAGCTTGCACGGAAGATGCAGGATCCAGCAATCGGCGCTGCCATGGGCCAGTTGACGGCAAGCAACCGGAGCGACACTTGGCTGACCCGATTGATCGATATGGAGTACTGGCTGGCCTGCAACGAGGAGAGGGCGGCGCAAGCCCGCTTCGGTGCTGTCATGTGCTGTTGCGGCCCATGTGCTATGTACCGCCGATCTTCGCTGCTTTCGCTGCTAGACCAGTACGAGACGCAGATGTTTCGGGGCAAGCCAAGCGACTTCGGTGAGGATCGCCATCTTACGATCCTCATGCTGGAGGCAGGCTTTCGAACCGAGTACGTTCCGGACGCTATTGCTGTAACGGTGGTTCCCGATAGGTTAGGACCTTATCTGCGCCAACAACTGCGCTGGGCACGGAGCACTTTCCGGGACACGCTGCTTGCGCTGCGCCTGTTGCCCGGCCTCGATCGCTATCTTACATTGGACGTCGTCGGACAGAATCTTGGCCCGCTACTTCTTGCCCTGTCTGTAATAGCCGGGATTGCGCAGTTTGCACTGACAGCCACGCTGCCGTGGCCGACAATCCTCGTTATTGCAGCAATGACCATCATTCGGTGCACCGTGACAGCATGTCGAGCTCGGCAAGCTCGATTTATCGGCTTTTCACTGCACACTTTTATCAACATCTTTCTGTTACTCCCCTTGAAAGCCTATGCTTTGTGCACCTTGAGCAATAGTGATTGGCTTTCACGCAAGACTGCCACCCTGCCCAACGCCGACAAAAAGCAGATCATCGTCGCAAACCCGATTGCCGGAGTTGGTACAGGCAGTTCGGGAAGTGCTGAGGCAATTCGAAGAACGGATCTTCCGCGCGATTCTTCAAAGTTGGTGAACGCGGACAGCGTTTGCAGCGCTGAGTGATCGAGTGCGTTGGCTGGATGGACACGTTGTGAGCTTGGGCAACATCCATCAATTGTCAGCACGGCGATCGATTGCATCTCGACGCTAATCCGTCCGGTGAGAGCGACACACGCTTGCTTCGGCTGTGACTATCCAAAGGGGCCGTCACTATGCGATGGCCGGTTCTGCCAAGAAATATTCGCAAGTAAGCTACCGGGCCGGCTGATGGCCTCTTAAGACTGAGATAGACACATGTCCAAAGTAGCAATCGACCTTGCCGGCGTGAAGAAGTCCTTCGGCGACAAGCTTGTTGTGAACGGGCTGTCGTTCACCGTTGCGTCGGGAGAGTGCTTCGGTTTGCTGGGGCCGAACGGTGCGGGCAAGAGCACGATTGCGCGTATGCTCCTTGGCATGACAGTGCCTGATGCGGGCAAGATCACGGTTCTTGGAGAGCCAGTGGGTGCGCGGAGTCGCTTGGCACGCAAGAGCATCGGCGTGGTTCCGCAGTTCGACAACCTTGACCAGGAATTCACCGTACGAGAGAACCTGTTGGTGTTCGGGCGCTACTTCGGCATGAGCACACGCAAGATCAAAGAGGTCATCCCGTCGCTCCTCGAGTTCGCCCGTCTTGAGAGCAAGGCGGATGCACGTGTCGGCGAACTATCTGGCGGCATGAAACGGCGTTTGACACTGGCACGTGCGCTGATCAACGACCCCCAGCTACTCGTGATGGACGAGCCGACGACCGGCCTCGACCCGCACGCGCGACACCTGATTTGGGAGCGTCTGCGTTTCCTGCTGGGGCGCGGTAAGACGATCATTTTGACTACCCATTTTATGGAAGAGGCCGAGCGTTTATGCGATCGGCTGTGCGTTCTGGAGCATGGACGCAAACTCGCCGAAGGCAGCCCTCATGCCCTGATTGAGGAACACATCGGGTGCCAGGTGATCGAGATCTTCGGCGGGAATCCCCAGGAGTTGGTTTCGCTGATCAGGCCATACGTGCAGCGCGTCGAGGTGAGCGGCGAGACGCTCTTTTGCTATACGGCCGATCCGGAGCAGGTTCGCGTACAACTGCGCGGGCGCGCGGGTCTGCGCCTTCTGGAGCGTCCACCCAGTCTGGAGGACGTTTTCTTGCGGCTGACCGGACGCGAGATGGAGAAGTGAACGATGGGTAAAGGTTTTTCGGCGGCTCTACCCGCCAACGCTTGGAACTGGATTGCGGTATGGCGCCGCAACTATCTGGCATGGACGAAGGTCGCGCTCGCGTCGATTCTCGGTAACCTCGCCGATCCTATGATCTACCTGTTCGGACTCGGCACTGGTCTCGGAATGATGGTAGGTCGCGTTGAAGACGCGTCGTACCCTGCTTTTTTGGCAGCCGGCATGGTCGCGACAAGTGCGATGACCGCGTCCACCTTCGAAACAATTTATGCGACTTTCCCTCGCATGAACGAACAGCGGACCTGGGAAGCGATCCTGCACACACAACTTACCCTTGGCGACATAGTTCTCGGTGAGTTGGTGTGGGCAACGACAAGAGCCTTTCTGGCCGGTACGGCAATTGCGATGGTGGCCGTCATAGCGGGCTACTCAGCATGGTCGTCCGTCCTCTATGTGCTACCAGTCATCGCTCTCACTGGGTTGGCCTTTGCGAGCCTGGCGATGATCGTAACCGCGCTTGCGCCCAGTTACCACTACTTCATATTCTACCAGACGCTCTTCCTCACACCCATGTTGTTCCTGTCCGGCGCTGTCTTCCCGGTCACTCAACTGCCAAGCACCTTTCAGCACATAGCGGGCATCTTACCGCTGGCGCATTCGATCGACCTGATTCGTCCGGGCATGCTTGATCGCCCGGCTGGGGACATCGCCCTGCACATTGGTGCGCTTTGCATATACGCGGTAGTGCCGTTCTTCCTCTCGATGGTGCTGCTTCGCCGGCGCCTGCTGCGTTGATGCTACTTACGAATACAAGAAGGAGAACGAGAGTCGGCATCGCGAACGGCTACAGCCGCGAACGTGCTTGGCCCAGCGACTGTGAGTTGGGGACAGCAGAACACACAAGCTGAGGCGCACACGCGACTGGACGCAGCCTTGCACGCCGGTCTGCGATACCAGAACCTCATGGCGCGATCCGGCTGCATGAGCGCGGATTGCATCCTTCCGCGTCTCAAGAGATCACATCCAGTATTCTTGTCCTGGGCGCCCTGAACCGTCGAAACTATCATCAGCTGGAACACACACCATGACCCACATTTCACCGACACCTGAGCCTTTTGCCATCCTTGCTATGCCAAGGACCGGGACACACTACCTGGAAGTATTGCTAAACGAGCATCCGAACATATTGAGTAACGGTGAGTTGCTCAACGAGTACGACACCAACTGGCCCGATAAGGATCGCTTGCTGCTCGGCGATCGCGAGCTCCTAGAGCTTGCTTACGTGCGCTGTCCCACTTGGAGCGACAAGACGGTGACGCATGTTGGCTGCAAGGTCAACGAACCTCAGTTTCACGATCATCCGGGCTTTTTTGCGGAACTGGCCCGTTGGCCAGGACTCAAGGTCATCCTCGTGGTCCGGAGAAACATACTGGAATCGCTAAGGTCGCTCGTGCAGGCACGGCAAAGCGGCCAATGGCTGAAGTTCAGTTCGGACAAGGATGGGGCTCCGCCACCACGGGTCAGATTGCCAATCGACAACTGCGAGGCGTACTTCAAAACCGCCGACGCTTTCTACGCTCGAGTTGCGCACGCCTTCGCGCCGTCCAACGTGCTGGTAATCGAATATGAGAGCCTTCTTCAAGAACCCGCCGCATGTTTGGGAGCGGTTTGGGATTTCTTGGGGGTTCCGGGGCTTCAGCTTTCCGGTCGCGCCATCCTTCAGCGCCAGGAAGCGCGACCGCTCGACGAAACGGTAGAGAACTTCGACGAGTTGCGGCTTCACTTCGCAGACGGACCTTATGCGAGGTTCTTTGACGTCGCTGCCGTCTGACTGGCCTTCGCAGCCAGTAGCGGGCTTGCTCCACGACGGGGCTGCCACTTGGCCGCGATTGGCATCAACTAAGTGCGTTCTTGTTGCAGACTTGCGAAGAAGGGCATGACCGCCAACGTACTTCCTCCCGACCTGATCGACAGGCAGGATCAAGAACGTTCCCACCATCAAACCAAGCTGACCAAATCAGGTCGGTTTTGACGTCCCCCTGGAGCGATTGCGCATGTTCATTCCTGTTCCCGAGACCCACGGCAGATCCATAGCCAAGGCCGTCAGTTGGCGCATCACAGGCAGTGTCGATACGTTCGCGCTGAGCTGGCTCATAACTGGAAATGTCGTTTCCGCAGGATCGATCGCCAGTGCTGAAGTTATTACAAAAATCGTGCTGTACTATCTCCACGAACGGGCATGGTCGTTCATTCCGTTTGGCCGGCGTATGATATTGCCGGCTGATTGAACAGCACACCATTGGGGCAATCTCTCGGATGTCTCAGATCGTTGCGATGACGAAAGCTGTGATCATATGGTTTCAGCAAGCGTCGAACGTCCGGCGCACATTCGCGCTTGCAGGGGCCCGCTTCGGGGATGACTGGCAGTTCTGCCCGGGGCGGCGCTTTAAGCGCCGTCAAAGGCTGGATTAGAAAGTGCCGACATGAATGTTCCTTTGACGCACCTGCAACGGCTTGAGGCCGAGTCCATCCACATCTTCCGCGAGGTTGCGGCCGCCTTTGCCAAGCCGGTCATGCTCTATTCGGTCGGCAAGGACTCCTCCGTGCTGATGCATCTGGCGATGAAGGCGTTTTATCCCGCCAAGCCGCCATTCCCCTTCCTTCACGTCGACACGACGTGGAAATTCCGCGAGATGATCGCCTTTCGCGATCAGATGGCGCAGAAACTCGGCTTCGATCTCCTGGTTCATGTCAACGAAGATGGCGTGCGCGACAACATCAACCCGTTCGATCACGGTTCGAACACGCACACCCATGTGATGAAGACCGTGGCGTTGCGCCAGGCGCTCGACAAATACGGTTTCGACGCCGCCTTTGGCGGCGCCCGACGCGACGAGGAGAAATCCCGCGCCAAGGAACGCATATTCTCCTTCCGCAACGCGCAGCATGTGTGGGACCCGAAGAACCAACGGCCGGAGATGTGGAAGATATTCAACACCCGCATCGCATCGGGTGAATCGATCCGCGTCTTTCCGCTGTCGAATTGGACCGAGCTCGACATCTGGCAGTACATTCTGCAGGAAGACATCCCGATCGTGCCGCTCTATTTCGCCAAGCAACGGCCCGTCGTCGAGCGCGACGGCATGCTGATCCTGCGGGATGACGAGCGCATGAAACTGCGCCCCGGCGAGACTGTGGAGGACCGCCTTGTGCGGTTCCGCACGCTCGGTTGCTATCCGCTGACCCGCGCCATCGAATCGGATGCCGACACGCTGGAAGCCATCGTCGGCGAAATGCTGACCGCGCGCACCTCCGAACGGCAGGGACGCCTGATCGACCGCGATGAAGCCGGCTCGATGGAAAAGAAGAAGCGCGAGGGGTATTTCTGACCATGCGCCACATCATGGCAAAGAGCCTCGCCTCCACTGACGGCGTCCGCGACTATCTGGCGGCGCAGGAGAAGAAATCGCTGCTGCGTTTCCTGACCTGCGGTTCCGTCGATGATGGCAAGTCGACGCTGATCGGCCGCCTGCTGTCGGACACCAAGCAGATTTTCGAGGACCAGCTCGCCGCGCTCGAACGCGATTCGCGCAAACACGGCACGACCGGCGACGACATCGATTTCGCGCTTCTGGTCGATGGCCTCGAGGCCGAGCGCGAGCAAGGTATCACCATCGACGTCGCCTATCGCTTCTTCGCTACGCCGAAGCGCAAGTTCATCGTTGCCGACACGCCCGGCCACGAACAATACACGCGTAACATGGCGACCGGCGCCTCGACCGCCGACCTGGCCATCGTGCTGATCGATGCCCGGCAAGGGGTATTGCCGCAGACGAGACGCCATTCGATCATCGCCTCGCTGCTCGGCATCCGGCACATCGTGCTGGCCGTCAACAAGATCGATCTCGTCGGGTTCGACCAGGCGATCTTCGAACGCATCACCGAGGCCTACCGGCAATTCTCGCGCGATCTCGGCTTCCAGACCATCGTGCCGATCCCGATGTCCGCCCGCTACGGCGACAACGTCACCGGCCGCTCGGACAGCATGGAATGGTATTCCGGCCCGACGCTGATCGAGCATCTGGAAACCGTATCGGTCGACGAAGCCGCGGTCGAACTGCCGTTCCGGTTTCCGGTGCAGTATGTGAACCGTCCCAATCTCGATTTTCGCGGCTTTGCCGGCACGATTGCCTCCGGCTCGGTTTCGCCGGGCGACGAGGTTGTCGTCGCCAAATCCGGCAAGTCCTCGCATGTCAGGCGCATCGTCGCGCATGGCGGTGACCTGCCAAAGGCAGTCGCCGGCCAGGCCATCACGCTTGTCCTCGACGACGAGGTCGAGGTTTCCCGAGGCAACATGCTGGTGTCGCCGGCAGCACGGCCGCAGGTCGCCGACCAGTTCGCCGCCAACATCGTCTGGTTCGACGAGCATGCGCTGCTGCCGGGTCGCTCCTACATCCTGCGCACCGAGACCGACCAGACCAGCGCCACCGTCACCGACCTGAAATACCGGATCAACGTCAACGACTTTGCTCATGAGGCGGCCAAGTCGCTCGAGATGAACGAAGTCGGCATCTGCAACATCTCGACGCGGACACCGATCGCCTTCGATCCTTTCGCAGAGAACCGCACCACTGGCGCCTTCATCCTGATCGACCGCATCTCCAACGCCACAGTCGGCGCCGGCATGATCCTGCATTCGCTGCGCCGCGCCGAAAACATCCACTGGCAATCGCTCGATGTCGACAAGCGCGTCCGCGCCGACATGAAGCACCAGCGGCCCGCCGTGTTCTGGTTCACCGGGCTTTCCGGCTCCGGCAAGTCGACCATCGCCAATCTGTTTGAAAAGAAGCTCTACGCCACCGGGCGCCATACCTACATCCTGGATGGCGACAACGTCCGTCACGGCCTCAATCGCGATCTCGGCTTCACCGACGCCGATCGTGTCGAAAACATCCGCCGCGTCGCCGAAGTGGCGCGGCTGATGGCCGATGCCGGGCTGATTGTCATCGTGTCCTTCATCTCGCCGTTCAGCGCCGAGCGGCGCATGGCGCGGGAATTGATGGCCGACGGCGAATTCGTCGAGGTGTTCGTCGACACGCCGTTCGAAGAATGCGCCAGGCGCGACCCAAAGGGCCTGTATGCCCGGGCGCTGAATGGCGAGATCAAGAATTTCACCGGCGTCGATTCACCGTATGAAGTACCGGAAAAACCCGAAATCCATCTCAAGACACTCGGCAAGTCAGCCGAAGAGATGGTAGAGGCCCTGGAACTTTGGCTGAACGAGCGTGACATTGCGCAACCACCTCCTGCCGACAATGGTGGATCCATCTGATGACAAGGCAGTCCTTGCCCTGTTCGAAAGGTCGGCACTGGCCGCGAGTGGCGCCATCGGCTGTCTTTGATGCCGGATTTAGCCATGAGACGAAGGCGGACGCCTCGCCCCACCTGCAGGGATTGTTGAGCCGGGGTCGCACACATCAGTTCGATGTCGGTTGCAAACTCAAAAACAACGAAACAGCCGGAGACCACCCACCTGATCACGCAGCATCGCCCTGAACTATGCGCTTCCCGACCAGATGGATGGAGCTCGTGGGTTGCTGCCGAGATCGTCAATTTTGCCGGTATGTGGCAATCGGCCATGGTTTGTGCCACAGGCTGACATAATTCCGATAGGTCGAATTCAGATCCAACAAGTGCATTGCATTACGATATCGGACCGGGAACCGTAGACTGTGTTCCAGGCTGATGCGGACGCATAAAAACGAGGAAGAAGGATGGGAGCTGGAGCCTTGACCAGGGATGTTGAACCCGAGAATGCCGAGCGCCAGCGATGGCTGGCCCTGGCGGAAAAGGCGTTGGCCGGCGCATCCTTCGAGGAAAAGCTGGTCTCGCACACCGACGACAACATCCGCATCGAACCACTTTACGACCGCAGCACCGCAGCGGAACCAACCGTGCGCGCAAACCCGAAATCGCCCTGGATCGTCAGCCAGCGCGTCGACGATCCGGATATCGACCGCGCCAGGGCCCAGGCCCTGGAGGACGTAGCGCAAGGCGCGACGGGATTGTCGCTTGTTTTTGAAGGCGCGCCCAACGCATTCGGCTACGGCTTGCCGAGGACGGCGCAGGCACTGGAGACAGTGCTGGACGGTGTGCCGCTCAACCGTATCCAGATCCGCATCGATGCCCATCCCTGGAGCCGGGCCGTGGCCGACTGGCTGGTGGCGCTCCTGAGCAAGCGCCGTTCGGACCCGGCAAAGCTCAACCTCTCCTTCGGCATCGATCCGGCGGCGATCTTCGCCGGGACCGGCCGGCTGCGCATGTCGATCGAGGCGTTGCAGGCGTCGATGCCGCAGTCGTTGGCGCATTTCTTCTCGATGGGCGTTCCGGGCGTGCTCCTGGAGGCGGACGGCCGCGTGCTCCACAATGCCGGCGCCACGGAGGCGCAAGAGCTTGGCATCATGCTGGCTTCGGCGGTCTCCTATCTCAGAATGTTCGAGACGGCGCGGCAGCCGCTTGTCTATGCCGCACCCCATATCGGCTTTGCGCTCAGCGTCGACCAGGACCAATTCCTGTCGGTGGCCAAGGTTCGGGCACTGCGCAGGCTCTGGGCACGGCTGCAGGAAGCCTGTTCGATCCCCAATTCCACCGCCAATATCCACGCAGAGACGTCGTTTCGCATGATGACGGCATTGGACCCCGAAACCAACATCCTGCGCACCACGATTGCCTGCTTTGCGGCAGCATCAGGCGGCGCCGATTCGATCTCAATCCTGCCGCACACGATCGCGCATGGTCTGCCGGCGGGTTTTGCCCGCCGCGTTGCCCGCAACGCGCAACTGATCATGGCCAATGAAAGCCATATCGATCATGTCGCCGATCCTGCCTACGGATCCGGCGCGGTCGAAGCGCTGACCGCGGAACTGTGCGAGATGGCCTGGGCGGAATTGCAGACAATCGAGGCCGAGGGCGGCGTCTTGTCCAGCCTCCAGGGCGGGCATATCCAGGCACGCGTTCATGCCGCGGCAGCGCGGCGCAACGCAGCCTATCAGGCAGGCGAGCCAACCATCATCGCCACCACGCTCTATCCGTTGAAAAGCGAACGTCCGGTCGAGACGCTGGCAGCGGAACGACGGCCCGCCTTCACCGAAGGCGTTGCCGTCTGCGAGCCCCTGTTTGCGGTTCGCATCGACCAATCGATCGGAGCCTCCTCTTGATCCCTGATTTCAGCCAGATCGGCTGGGTGCCGCCACGCCGCGCACCCATCGAGGTCAAAGGCCAGCGGATGACGCCGGAAGGCCTTGTCAGCATTGATGCGGTCAATCTCCACGACGCAGGCTCCGGTCAGGCGAATCTTGGCCGCGTCGTTCGCTAGCAAGCTGTAAAGGTCTACAGGCTGCATCAATGGCGGCTTTGCCCTTCGATGGCGGGAACACATCCCGCATGGAGGCGACGCATGCGCCAACGACGTCCTGTCGGGACCCTCAAAGTTTGCCTCGCATCGTCGTGTAACTATTTGAAATATCTCAATATTTTATACAGAAATGCCTCACGAATTCAGGCTTTAGACACAACAGGACGCCTCGCTTTGGACACGACAGTGCGCCTCACTTGTGCTGGGGTACAAAAAACCCGGCAGGCGCCGGGCTTTGTATTGATGGACGTCTTGGGTCAAACGGACGGCAGCGAGTCTCGACGATAAAACCTCGTGCTGATCGTTTCGCGGTCGAATGCCAGCGGGACGCCGGACTCTTCAAGAGCCGACTTCAATCCGCTGAAATGAACTCCCCGTTCCTTTGCGAGCCGAATGAGCGACACATAGGTTCTCATGAATTCATCAAGGTCGGCTCGCATCACCAGTTTCTGCGGGCAACGGTTGACGGGATTGATGCCAACCCTGAATGGGAGGTGGCCTTGCGCGAGGAGGGCGGTAAGAACTTCAGATCTTACGCCGAGGCTCTTTTCGGTTTCGCGAAGGGACAGTCCGCCATGCTCCTCTCGTCGCACCAGTAGGCGGACCTCATCCGGATCGACCAGGAGAGAAAGGAAACCGCAGTCAGTCGGCGACTTTCTCGTGCGCGTCAGTTTCCCTTCGAGCTTAAGCCTGACGATCTCCATGACAGCGCAGCATGCTTGCTTTCCGGCACTGAGGAGATTGCAGAACCCGGGGTCCGCCTCGCCAGGTTCGTCTGCGCCGGCGAGGAGGCGCGCCAGGAAATCATCCAGGGCCGCCTTTGCAAAATTGTAGTGCGTAAGAACTCCTTGGTCGAGTTCGATCACGGGTCGGATGAACCCGTGCTCCAGCAGGCCGCGGTCGTGGAGGCGAGGCACGTTGAGGTATTTCGCAGCATCCGTCATAGGCAAAGCGTCGAACACGCGCCGGATGAACGTGCGGCCTTCTTCGGCATCGAAGAGCACCTTGTCATCGGGGACAGTTCGTGTCGTCTCATCGATCAACTTGCCAAGAAGGAGCAGTTTGCGAAGGCGTTTGGGATGAGTTTCGAACTCGATGGATGCGGTTCGTACGGAATGCAACTTCCGGGTAGATACCGGCCTTCCGAAGATCTCATCCTCTGGACACGACCGGCATCGTCTCGATCGAGTGGCGCATGATGATGTCACGAAGGGGTTCATAGGCGTCGTCGTCGGACTCGTGGGCGAGCCAGTCATACAGGCGGCAGAAAGCGGTTTTGGGACCGGTCTGCAGTTTCCTGTGATTGGACTTCGACTGGAGCAAATTCAATAGTTCCCGGATCGCAGGCTCGCCGAGCCGGGCGATTTCGAAACCCCTGAGGGAAGCGCGATGGCCCGCCGTCACCCGCCCCAACCTTTCGGGCTCGCAAAGGTTCCGAGGCGCAGTATCTCAGGCGCCAGCTGAACGCATCCACTATACCTCTGGATACGGCATTAGATATTTTGCAATCTCGTCGTGATACGCCACTTGGTCGAAGGTCCGCAGCGATCGATCCCAGCGAAGGTCGCTCCCGCAGACTATGGCGGTCATGAAGTTTTCATGAGGTGGCACTGTCTTGGGACGAGGCCCGTAAGAATCTGGCTCGGTTTCCAGAGATGGGTAAAACGTTCGATCGCCTGCCGATCCCAGGTTCCCATCGATTGGTGATTGGAGACTATCTTCTCTGGCGGTGCCACCGAATAGCGGATGGCGTCGGAGGCAAATCACGTCCTCGTCATGGCGGGTCGCAGTAAGCTGGCAGGCTTGGCCCCCGGTTTTTGCGCTGCGCCGCCATCAACTCGGTCGAATGCCCTATCAGGCATATTCAGCGCATTTTTACTCCCAAAAAAGCTTAGGCCCCACAGGCGTGAACCTGCAGGGCCTTGACGATCTATCTTGCCGAATGGGTACGGCTGACATTCGTAAATATGGTGGCTCACAGGTGCTCTGTCAAGCGACTGAGGCCTAGCCAGTGCAAAATAGCCTTACGCACCTCCAACAAGTCCACTTTCGAGAGGCTCACGTTAGACCTCTTCCCTGCCAAAAAAGGCTGGTCGAGGCGTTCGTTGCTAACGGTCTCCAGCATGTCGGCCTTGAGCCAGTTTTCCTCATGCGGATCAAAAAATGGGTACGCCCCCGGAGGAATGCAATAATGATACTTTTGCGGTGTTTTTGGAGCGACAGTTGAGAACGGTGCGATGGTGGTGAGTCCTCGGCCGGCACTCAGCGCGACACAGTGACGCTCCTTGTACATCTCAGGTTTGACACCGAGCGGGCCCTTCATGATCCCTGGTTCCGCAATCTTGTCGGGTTCTGGTCCAAAATCGCATATCAACACTTGTCCCGGTTGAGGGAAAATTCCTGCCCTTAGCGCCATACGTCGGCACTACAACCTATGCGTCAGTTCGACAAGACCAGGCGGCAGGTCCTGTGTCGCTGCCTACGAGAAATCGGGTCTGCTCAGGACCCACCAAGGATTAGCCTACGATAGAACGGTCGCTGCGGCGGAGCGGTTGGCAGAGGCCGCGGGCAGCCGCTGCCTTCGAAGGACGTCGGCCGAGGCCGGGACGGTGAGGAAACTGACGGAACGGGGGGCTTCGGGGAAGCCGTGCCGCGCATGAAAGCCTGCGGCGGTGACGTGACGTCAACCCTGAATCGAAAGACCTGGCGCCCGAGGAGCGCGCCGGGGAGGGGCGGATGCTCGCGTCAATCCTTTCGCAAAGGACTCCCGTGATGGTGCAGCCGCTTTCGCAAGGAGTCGTTTCCGCGCGGGGTGGGGGCATGGGGGCGCACCGGTCCACGCCCGCGGGCCTCCTGATGCTGTTCACCGAGGACTGGCAAAGGAACATCACCATGCCTGAGAGAACGAGTTAAGCAGTGACGAAGAGAACGCCCGCAGGATAGGATTTGTGTTCACTAAGAGCTTGGCTGCGTTGCGCGCGAGGGCGGAGGCATCCACCACGAAAAGGCTGTCGATCCTGCTTGATAGAACCCCAAGGCAAGGGCTAACGGGATCGAGCCTATCTACCAAACACAGGCGACCCTTTTGGAGTCCTCACATTTTCGGGCTAACCGAACTTCCTTCCTCTACAAGCTCGTCTCCTGGATCTGGCGCGACATCCGGCGCGCGATCCAAGATCGCCAAGGCCGCATCGGTACTGCCGCGCGCGGCCCTTTTCTTGAGACTGAGGATTGCGCGCCGATGGCCGACACCGTCGGCAATGAACGCCGATAGGAGCTGGTTCAGCGACACGTTGTCTTCTGCTGCAGCCTGCTTGGCCTCTTCCATCACATGGTCGGCAAGCCTCAACGGATATGTGCTCATGATGGTTGGTTCCTTCTTCTGAATTCGGCGACGAAAGCTCCTGCCTTGATGATCGAAATGCCAAAATCGCCTACTGCCGGAATGTCAAAATGCCGATCACTGGTGACGATGGTCCTCGCTCCGGCGGCGAGGGCACATTCGATGTAAAGGTCGTCCTTGGGATCGGTCAGGAACGGCCTGAACCGGAACCAAGGGGAGACCAGTTTGGCGCGCTTGAATACCGCGTCGAGGACAACATCGATCTCTTCGTTTGTGATCCATGGGTTCTCTCCGAGAATCCCGGCACGCTTCAGCACGTCCTCGTATTCGAGCGAGACGGCGGGCGACACGGCGAAAGGGACGTTTCCCTGGATCATCTCGCGGACGATCACGTTCGAAGCACCGTTCGATGACCGCAATCCAGCCAGCAAGACATTGGCATCGAACACATTCATAGCTTCAATATGATATCTCATGTGATATCATGTCAAGTGGCGGAAGGCGCTTGAGGATATCCCAGCGCTATCAACGCCCGGATGAAGGCAGGAGGCGCGCAAGTCGTCAGGGACGATGTAGGCGTGAAGGTGCGCATGGGCTTCGTCGGTTTGCCGGACGCCGACAGAAGGCGGTCGCCATACTGTCGCTCCATTGCCGTCGGCTCTCGGAGGGCCTTTGCCGAGGCTAGCAGAACTGGACAGGTAACCTTTTCCGCTGAACACGAGCAACCAACCCCCTTGTTGGTCGAGTACAATTTTGCCGACACCGTGACACAGCGACGTGCGCAGGCTCTCATGGGCGCGGAATGTCGACAATGCTGCTGCGGATGCCTTGCCTTCCAAAGCGAAAGCTCCGGCCGGCCCGATCAAGTTTGCCAACTCCTCGAATCGCTGGCCGACCAGATGGGGCAGTCTCACTCTCCCGTTGGCAGCCATTCATCAACGATGATCGGCAATCCGTAGAAAAGATCATGCGCTTGCCAATGCAGAGCTAGGCGGCTTTCCTGTTCGAACAACGTGATTGCTCAGCGGCGATCAAGCCATCGGCTTTCGGAATGACCGGCGACGCTTCGTCTCAACGACTATTCCGGTCGGGCTGTGGGCCGTATTCTTTGCCTTGAACACGACCGTTTGCTTCGGTTTCCGTTTGGGTGGCGCTTCAGGCTTTGCGCTTGGCTCCGGCGTTTGCTTGGTCTCTTGCTTGTCCTTGCGGGCGCACAGCAAAGCCTTGGCGGTCGCCGCGTCCGCATCCGATACCTCGCCGGCCGGCTTGCCGTCGAGATCAACCCGCGCGGCGCCTGCATCCAGCCTGGCCAAGTATCTGGCCATTCTGGTGTAGGCGCGCAGGGCTCTCCTCAATTCATCATCAGACAGTTCGCCATCAAGCGCGCGAATGTCATGATGGATGCCGATCTTGAGCGGCCTGGGGGCTTTCGGATTGAACGCTGAAGGCCACTTTGCCGATAGATGGCGGAAAAGCTGTGCGGAGGATTTCCCTCGGCTAGCGGTCGACATGATCAAGCCTCGCCCGATTTGGTTTCGTTCCCAATTCTGACCCTTCGTAGCGCGCATATATGCAATGATTATGGGCGTCTGAGAAAAAATGGGCATTCATCCCGCAAGGGCAAAGCAGCAGGTCCTGGCTCCTCCAGATCGAGTACCGTTGCCCGGATTTCGAGATACATGAGATGTCGCTCCCCAACCTCTCGCGACTTCTGAGGAACGGAATCGATCAGCCGGACGACGACATCGCGAACGCGTGCGGCGCGGCAATCAATGTGAGAGCGCGCATTGCATCGCCTGAACTGCTCCCGGATGTTGGGCCGTTGCCTCATCTGATTTGCTCCCCGCAGTTTTGGGGCGGGAGCAAATCAGATGAGGCGGATAAGCATGGCGACGCGGGATGAGCTGGTGAAGGTGGTAGCGGAGCGCTACGCCCGAGGCGATCGGGCAGAGAAGTCGCGCATTCTCGATGAATTCGCGGCGGTAAGCGGCGTTCACCGCAAGCATGCCATGCGGTTGCTGCGGAATGGACCACAGGCGCAGCGTTCGGGCCCGCGACCGGAGCGCCGGCTTTATGACGACGCGGTGCGCGAAGCGCTGATCGTGCTCTGGGAAGCTTCGGATCGCATCTGCGGCAAGCGTCTGAAGATGCTGATTCCGATTCTGGTGGAGGCAATGGAGCGTCACGGGCATCTGCACCTAACCGCCGAGATCCGCACACGGCTATTGGCGATGAGCGCGGCCACGATCGATCGCGCCCTTCGCGAGGTTCGAGACATCGCTGGTGGGCCGAGACGCCGTCGCAGTACAGCGTCCACCGCGCTGCGGCGCAGCATTCCGATCCGAACCTTCTCCGATTGGCAGGATCCTCCGCCTGGATTCGTCGAGGCCGACCTGGTGGCGCACAGTGGACCGACGACGCGGGGAAGCTTCATACAAACGCTTTGTCTTACCGACATCGCGAGCGGGTGGACGGAATGCGCGCCCTTGCTGGTGCGTGAACAGAAGCTGTTGAGCGAGGTGCTGACGGTATTACGGCGGCTCCTGCCATTTCAGCTTCTCGGATTCGACACGGACAATGACAGCGTGTTCCTGAACGAGACGATACGCGACTACTGTCTGGATGCCGGCATCGAGTTCACCCGCTGCCGTCCTTACCGCAAAGATGACCAGGCCTTCGTCGAACAGAAGAACGGCGCCGTGGCGCGACGCATCGTCGGCTGGAGGGGCGTGAAGCCGCTGCTGCCCTTGCACAGCTCTATTCGACGGTTCGGCTGTTCGTGAACTTCTTCCAACCCTCCTTCAAGCTGGCCGGAAAGGAACGGGACGGCGCCCGCGTGCGCAAGCGCTATCACCCTGCGGCAACACCGTGCCAGCGACTGCTGGCAGATCCACGCACGCCTGAACCGGTTCGTGCCAGGCTTGCGCAAACACAGGCGAGGCTGGACCCGGTAAAGCTGCTGCAGGAGATGCGATCGGCGCAGCAGCGCCTCGTCGACATCGCCGATGAATCCTGCACGCCGGCGCTGGTGGTGGGCGTTTCCAGCGTCAGCGCGATCACCTGATCGACCAGTTCGGGATCGAGTGGCGCAATGCCTGGCGGGCGGCTCTTGTCGCGCAAAAGGCCATCCACGCCTTCGGCCATAAAACGCTCCTGCCATCGCCACACGCAGGTCTTCGATTTGCCGGTAGCCTCCATAATGGTCACGGTTCCCAAGCCGTCATCGCTCATCAGAATGATCTTCGCCCGCCACGCATGCTTCTGCGGCGAACCGTGCTTTGCCACGATGGCTTCGAGCCGGATCCTGTCGGCGGCAGTGACGTCAAATGTAATACCGGTGCGCATGCCCGATCGTCGCACATGCGAAAACCGATGGGAATCCAACATCGGACTCTTTTGTCTCGATCAATCCACTAGATAGACCGTCGAAAGGACGATGCAGAAGGCCGCTGCATTAATCAGAGTTGGGCTTAAAGCGGCCTTCTCCCGTTCGTTGAATTCCATAGATCCCCTCCCAACTTTGCGAAGAACTGGATCGAAAAAACACGAATAACTGACGGCTGATCTCAAGGGAAACTGAAGTCATAAAAATGCATGAAGTGTATAAATAACTGGCCCCCTCTTGCAAAAATATGCAAATCCAGCAATGATTCTGAGGTTCGCAGCGGGGGCTTGCGACCAACAAGCCTCCCGCTACTTGTCACCAAAAGCTAGTAGGAGCTTCCAATGACCGATTGCGTTAATACCACGAAAATATCCCGCCGCTCAATACTTGACGGATTAGAGGCTGTTTGGAAAATCGGATTTGAGGGGTTTCGTTTGCGCATGAAGTCTGATTCAGAGCGAGGATGTGGACCGAACAGAGCCGTGGCCGTGTTGCCAAGATCGCGCGTAAGACGAAGCGTTATCCGTGTGATCTGACAGATGAGGAATGGGAGCGGATCGCGCCACTGATGCCGGTTCCTGGTCGGCGTGGGCGTCCCCGCGAGGTGGATTTTCGGGAGGTAATCAACGCGGTGCGCTATCTGGTGCGCTCAGGCTGTGGGTGGCGGATGTTGCCCATTCATTTTGGGCCGTGGCAGACGGTCTATAGCTGGTTCCGCGAGTTGGCACGGCGCTTCCTGTTTCAGACGATCCACGACGTGGAACTGATGCTCGACCGCGAGCGGCAGGGCCGCGAACCTTCACCCAGCGCTGGTGTGATTGATAGTCAGTCGATCAAGGCACCCCATGCAAAAGCACGAGGCTACGACGCGGGTAAGAAGATCGTCGGGCGCAAGCGCCATATTGCGGTCGATACGGACGGACGGCTCCTGATGGTCAACCTGACCACCGCTGACATCTCCGACAGCGCGGGTGCGCAGGCGATACTCGACGGCATCCGCAAACGCTGGCCGTGGGTCAAGCATCTCTTCGCCGACGGGGCCTATGACCGGCTCAAGCTGATGGATAAGGCCTGCTATCTCGACTTCATCGTCGAGATCATCCGCCGCACCGACGACCAGAAAGGCTTCAAGGTTCTACCGCGTCGCTGGGTCGTCGAACGGACGTTCGGATGGATGATCCGGTGGCGACGCCTCGTGCGCGATTACGAGCAGCGCATCGATGTCTCGCAGGCCATGATCCTCGTCGCCATGGGCGGCATCATGCTACGCAGAAACGCCCATCCGTGATTTTCCAAACCGACTCTTAGCCCCCGCGACCTCGACCAGGGCGCTGCCGGCGTCACCCCTGGCAAAGCAAATGAGCCCTAATTTAGTAGAGGTCTTACATGAGATCGAGGAGTATTACCGGGACCGACCTGCGGAGGATATCCTTGCGCTTCGAGCATGGATGATAGCCACGTTCCCCCATCTGCGGCCTTGACGCGGCCCGCCTGATTACCCGGCCGCCAATGGTGGCGTTGGCCAAGCCGTCCCCTTTTATCGGGGGCGGCTTTTCTCTAGGCGCCGCTTGAATTCTTCAAGGAGATCATCGTGCCGATCCGGCTTCGCTAATTCGGGCTTTTCCTTCACGAGTTGATTCAGAATAGCCAGTTCGGCTGCCCTCATCTCTCTCATCGACTTTTGCAACTCGTCGACGCCAGCTAGACCTCCCTTGGGTGGCTTTGGTGTCCTGCTCATCGAGTTCCCTCCCCTTTTTCCTGCCGCCAATATGCGCACCCTGCGAGGCAACGGCAACCCGGCGTCAGTATGGTGCAATGGCTGCCGAAAAGAAGCGCTCGGCAGCGATCAAGGCCGGGGCGAAAAAGGGCAAGCTCCTGCAGTTTCCAAAAAAAGTTTGAAACCCGCGAAGACTCGAACTTCCACGGGTTGCCCCACAGCGACCTCAACGCTGCGCGTCTACCGTTTCGCCACGACCGCAATTCCTTTGGCTTCGGCCCAATTCGGACCGGAGCGCTGCCCTTATAGGACGGGCAAATCTTCCCTTCGTACCGACGAAGGGCTTCCTGCGCATCCGCAAAAAAGTGCTCAACTCTGTTTTGGAGAGCGCATTCGCGAACCGACGCGGATGCTGGAAGCCATGCTGCACAAGGCATTCAAGGACAGTGAACAGGTCACATGGACTCGTGATATCAAAAACCGAGTGTGACGCACCATGTGGTGGGGTCCCTCCGATTATCGTGAAGCGACGCCGAGGACATCATGCAGGAAACGGAACTGAAGCTCGAGCTCTCGCGGTCGGGTGCAGCGTCGCTGCTGAGGAAAAATCCTTTCGGATCCTCGCCCACCATTCTTCAGCAGAGATCCATCTATTTCGACACCCCTGGATGGGATCTGTCCAAGCGCGGCCTGTCGCTTCGCATTCGGCAATCGGGAAATGAACGGATACAAACCGTCAAAGCCGGCGATGGTGCCGCGGTCGGATCGTTCACGCGCGAGGAATGGGAGCGACCGGTCTACGGCGATACCCCGATACTTGACGGTCCGCAGATTCGAGACCTGCTTGCAGGGGCTGGCCCAAAGCTTGCGCCCTTGTTCGAGGTTCATGTCAAACGGCATCGTTGGAATGTGATGGATGGCGACGCCACGATCGAAGTCGCTTTGGATCTTGGCAAGGTCCTTGCGGCCGATCGTGAGGCGCCGCTCTGCGAGATAGAGTTGGAAAAGAAGGCGGGTTCACGACAGCGCTGTTTGCGCTCGCCCGGAAAGTCGACCTGATCACGCCGGCACATCTTGGGGTGCTGAGCAAAGCGGAACGGGGCTATCGTCTGCTTGGCTCGGCGCCCTGTGCTGTGAACGCGGCCGCGACCCCGCTTACATGCGAGATGAGCGCGGCAACGGCTTTCGCGCGCATCGCAGCGGCGTGTCTCAAACAGTTTCGTCTCAATGAAACGGCGCTGGGCTGGTTTCGCGATGCCGAGGCCGTACACTAGGCTCGCGTGTCGCTGCGACGGCTGCGCTCCCTATGCTCGATCTGCAAGTCGCAGTTCGACGACTGCCGTTTCGACCGCCTGCGCGAAGAATTGACATGGCTCGCCTCGGAATTTGGCGATGCGCGCAATATCGACGTGATGATCGACCGCGCTTCGAGCGAGGCTCTTTCAATCCGTCTTCAAGACGCGCGCGACGAAGCCTATGCGGCGGTCGAAGCATCGCTCTCCTCGGCGCGCGCCCGCACGTTGATGATCGATGCCGCCGAGTGGATTTCCATCAGGGACTGGCGAACCGACCAAACGGACGAAACGTTGCACGAGCAGTCGTCGCGGGATTTCGCCTCCGGTGTATTTGATAGACTTTGGAAAAAGGTGGCGAAGGGCGGCAACAATCTGATCGATGCCGATGACGAGACCCGCCATGAAGTGCGCATCGCCGCAAAGAAACTGCGCTATGCGGCGGAGTTCTTCGAGCCGCTTTACAAGAGCAAGGCGGAAGCCAAACGCCATCGACGGTTCATCATGGCGATGAAGGACCTGCAGGATCAGCTCGGCAGCCTCAACGATCTCGCCACCGCCCCCGATATGCTGGCAGCGCTGGCGCTTTCGGACGTGGCTGGTGCGACGGATCTCTTCCGCTCCGAAGACAAGTCCAAGCTTCTTGAAGACGCCGCAGAAGCGCATGACACCTTTGTTAACACGAGGCGCTTCTGGCATTGAGGCAGCACGCAGAACCACAGGGATCGACGAAGCTCTGGCACCGCTTGCTGGAAGGCGACGAGGAGGCGGATCGTGCGGACTTGAGAGAAGTTGTGACTGTTGCTTTTGGGCTAAAGCGTGTCGCGATTTAAGGGATTCAGGATTCCCTTTGATTTGAGTTCGTGATTCATTGCGGTTGAAAGGAGACCGCGATGGGCAAGCCGCTACCGCTTGAGTTGCGTCGGCGTGTTGTTGCGTATGTCGATGAGGGACATGGTCACCGCGAGGCTGCGCGCCATTTCCGCGTTTCGCCTCGCTTTGTGAACAATCTGATCAACCTGCGCCGGCAGACCGGTTCGCTTGAAGCGCGCCGGCAGGGCCATGTGGGCGGCGGCAAGCTTGAGCCGCATGCCGAGTTTGTTCGCTTGCGATTGGCCCAGACCGGCGAACTGACGCTGGATGAGCTTTGCGTCGAACTGGAGGTGCGTGGGGTAAGCGTGCATCGCTCCAATGTCGGGCGCCTGCTCAATCGCCTGGGGCTCAGTCATAAAAAAAACTCTACAGGCCAGCGAGCAGCAGCGGGCCGACGTGCGCCAGGCGCGTGAATTGTGGACCGGGCGGCGAAAGCGGTTCTTCAACAAGGCTTTGGCGCGGCTGATCTTCATCGATGAGACGTCGACCAATACCAAGCTGACCAAACGCACCGGCTGGGCGCCGAAGGGCGAGCGCTTCAGGACGCATGCGCCATTCGGCAAATGGCAGACGCAGACCTTCATCGCCGGGCTGCGATGCCACGGTCTTGTCGCGCCGTGGATCGTCAATACGTGGCGGTAGTCTGGCCCTGCGACGGCATTGTGACGAATAATGAGAAGTGATCGGGGAACCCGCGCAATCGCGGATTCGACGAGCTAGATTTCGGCAGTAAACGCCACCAGGTCTGACCGACCGCCTCATCGCGAGCTGCGGTCCTGGTCTCGACAGCATGACCATATGTTCATTCTCTGAGGGACGATTGTTCCACCACGGGAATATCGGGGAGATCGTAATAGTCGCCGGCCGATTCAGGGTACAACTGGCTCTCCATCCTTAGTTTGGTTGGACCGTCGATGGTGCCGGCCCAAATAGAAATATGAGGCCTTCCGAAACCCTGCCAAAACAGGTTGCTGCCGCAGTTCGAGCAAAAGCCTCGCTTGGCCGTTTCAGAGGACTGAAACCATTTCAGCGTGTCGCCTTTGATGACGACATCCTTGAGTTCAGCCTGAGTCGCTGCAACGTAATGACCAGATGCTTTCCGGCACTGATTGCAGTGGCAGGCGACGATCGGACGCAAGTCGCCATGTACCTCGTAGGCAACGGCTCCGCACAGACAGCTTCCTTTGGTCATGCTCGTCATCGGCCTCTCTCCGTTGCAGTGGCGCACATAGAAATGCATCTGATCGGATTTCACCATCGCAATTGCGACAGCCGGGCGTCGAAGGCGCCTTTTGCTACCTATGCCGGGAATTCGTCCAGGATGTCCACTTTAGGGTGCTCGGATTCGGCCACACGACATATGCAGGACGTCGACGGTGTGGTTCATTCGGATGGTCGGCCGCTGCAATCCAATCCCAGAAATCGTCATCTCTTGGCAGCACGCCATCCGGCTGCCTGTGCTTCGGCTTCTGAACAGAACCACCGTTCTCCGGTGTCCTCCGTAATCTTGGTTTTCTCGTAGTTCTGCTGGCTAGGCACATGATAGATGCGTTCGCCAGTAGTGCTGATGTTGCCTTTGATGTTGCAGCTTTTGGCGCCGCCGGAGGTGACGCCAACCAGAGGCGCTGGTTGGCTAGGCAGATTTTTGCGGCCCTCAGCCCGCCATTCCCAAGGCGGCTGCACGGTTCCGGCCCAGATTCCGAGCCGGTCGGCTTTCGCGGCTTCCTGCTGGTTCGCGTATTTGCCGTTGCTGTACCGCGGCCAGTCCATCGCCCACCCATTTCCGACAATCCACGCTTGGACGCTTGTGCCATCTGCCCGATAGCAATCGCCGACGAAGCGGCCGTACCGATCGCGCTCTACAAAGTCGCAACGAGTGGGCGAGGACGCGGATAAGAACGCGTCGACGGCCTTGGCTGCCTGAGCACCACAACGATAGGCCTTGCCTTCGCGGTCATCGCAGGTCTGGGCAGACTCAGGTGCATCGATCCCGTTGAAGCGGACACGCTCGCCATGAATTTCGATCGTGTCGCCATCGACCACGGAAGCGCGGCCAATCAGCTCTACTCCTTTCCCGGTGTCTGCCGCGAAGAGGGGATTTGTATTGTGATACCAAGCTGAGCCGACACCGAGCAGCGTGACGGCCACGAGAGCTGATGCAACAGATTTCGCATAAGGCCCGATGCGGTTGTTGCGCCTGCTATTTCGTCGCCTCCTGGACCGATCGATGTTGCCCACTTCGTGTTCCCTATTCAAGCCTGGAGGCCTACCGCATGAGAAGAAATCGATAACCCAAATTGACGATTAATGACGCGTTGCTCGCGCAAATAAGGCGCTAGGCGGATTTGCGCTCGAGAGGAAGTGTTGCCCTTTCCTATTTCCATGCCTAGAAGGCTCCATTGTGTGTGTACAGCAGAACTCGCTGGGGGGTGAGTATCGTTGTGCGTCGGGCGAAATGCCCTCCATGCGGTCAATTCTCTGTTTGTTCCGTAGAGGATTTTTCCGGACGCTTTTGCATCCGGAAAAATCGTTCCTTCACCTAAAAGCCTCAGTCACCCCACCTTTCGGACGGCGGAAAACCTATTGAGGCATACTGTTGTGTCTTTCGAGGCGGTTTAGCTGGAAATGTTTCCAAACTATGCGCGCACCGATACGTCCTGCTGACGCGAGCAGGGATGCAGCACGTGCTGCTGCGACAGGATTGCCAGAGTTTGCAGATCGCCGTTTCCGGCGCCTCCGTGCTCCGCCCGTTGCGGCTATGCGTCGACGCCATCGTGCCTACGCGGCGTCTGAAGTACCATCTTGCTGCCCTCCGGTGGCCGAATGACATCCACGGCGGCAGCCGCCCGATGGCCAGTGCCTCGCCAGCCGGTCGCTGTCACGGCCGATGGTGATCATTGTCGATGTTCAAGCAGGCGATCAAGGACACGGTTGCCACCAGCGTATCGCCAGACACGCTGCCCCACGACTGCAGCTTGTATCTGCTTCCGAAATTGAATGACCTCCATTTTCGACGATTTCGTTTCGCCCGCACGGCCAGCGAGCCGCCGCCGATGGAGAGTGCGTTCGCTTACCGCTGCCTCCATTCGGCGAGGAACGAACCCACAGGTAACAGCTTATCGCGGACAACGATCCTAAGCCGCGCGATGATGACCGGCTTGGCCAGTTTGATGCTGCGTGGTTCCATATCCGCAGCGCTGATGGTCCGTATCAATACAATCGATTTGCCCTATCTTTCGAAATGCTGGAAAGCATCGCTCTTTCACTCCTATCTGGTACCACCTAAGGACCGGGCAATGCCTTACGAAGCTATTTTTAGCCTTGGATCTGACTGCACTCCTGCGACGCAAATCAGACGCTATTTCAAACGGCGCCCGAGCAGCTGTTTTGATTGGATTGTGACACCTATAGCCTCCATCGAGGAAATATTGGCAGATGATGGAGCGCGATTTGGGCTTCGTGTATCAGCCTGCTTCAATGGGACGTCAGCTTTTTGCGAGAATTACGGGGTAGTTTACCACCATGAATTCGATCGGACCACGTCCAACGCAGTGATATTCACGCCGGAAGCGTTACGGTCCTGCCGAGAGAAGCTGATTTACAAATACAATAAGATGCTTGACATCGCTCGGACACGAAAGACGTTGTTTGTGCGTTATGTCTCGGCGACGGATGCTCCGGGGGATCAGCAGATGGGAAAGACGTTTGGCGTAGACGATCTCCAGGAGATGGTCACTCTACTTGAGAAAAAATTGGGACACTCAAGGTTCCATGTGGCCTATTTCCGCGCCAACGGGAATGCATATGATAAGTCGAAGTTCATAGGGCCAGTCCCGGAGCGCTGCAGTATCCATCAGGAGAACCATGTTCCTGATCAACTGGGCGAGGTTGAGGTATGGAACGTGTTCTTCTCGAAAATGGGACTTTCGCCAGACCGTCCACCGCTGCTGTAATCTTCAAGAGTTGACCAGAAGCATCCTTCGCGGCCATCCAAGCGGGATAGTCGGCGCGTCGATGTGGACGGATCCTCGACCTCGCCGACACGATCGGTTTTCGATCCCAGCTGGGCGAAGATTTCGAGTACAGGATCAAGCCCCCAAGCCCCACTATCGCAAACCCGTCCTATTGACGTTGGCGGGCGCCCGCGCGCCTGATGACGCACGGCGGGCTCTCGTGAACCGAGTCCGCTTCATTCGCTCTGGTACGGCGGTCTCGGCCCTTCGGGCTTTGATCCCTGGCCATAACAACCCTTTGGTTGTCCAGCGTAGCTGCTTTCGTGTCACCCCGAGGAACACCGAGCCAAGGCAGTTTGACCGTACGATCGCGGACATCGTGGCCGCCCATAACGGGCGCTACAACATCGACATCCATCTCAAGCATGATCGGTCGGTCACCGAACCTTTCGCCGAAACGCACGTCCGGCGCCTTGAAGCGATCCGCCACGCCACCGGTGGAGTGAAGCGCGAGCCTGACGGCACCAGGGTCATCGGGCCGGACCATCCCAAACGCGTCGTCGTCTACGAGCGTCAGCGTGCCAGGGAAGAACCTGTCACGGTCGAGAAGCTCTCCTCATTGTCGCTTGAGCAACAGATTGGTTTCGACGGCGCCACCTGGATTGACCGCGAGCTGGTCTCTGACAGACCGGAGGCTTTGCATGGCTCGGGTTTCGGCCGTGATGTGCGGGCCGCGCAGGCACGCAGGCGGCAGTGGCTGCTCGTGCAGGGTCTCGCGAGTGAAGAGCAGGACCGGATAGTTTATCGCGCCAACATGATTTCGATCCTGCGTTAGCGTGAGCTGAACCGTGTTGTCGGTCAGCTTTCGCAGGAACTTGGGCTCTCGTATGCCGAAGCCCGGGCAGGAGATCGAATAGAGGGTATGCTGCGCCGATCGGTTGAGCTCGCCTGCGGCAAATATGCCGCGATCGAGAGGTCGCGCGAGCTCACGCTGGTGCCATGGCGGCCGGTGCTCCATCGGCACATCGGCAAGGAGGTTTCTGGCGTGGTTCAGCGCGAGGGTATCTCCTGGAACATCGGTCGGCAAAGGGGTGGGCCCAGCGTTTCATGACGACGCAGCAGCGATGCTTCATGCAACGCCTGATCGACCCGTCGCGCCGCGAAGCGCGGCGGGTTTTTCTCTTGAGCACTTGTTTTTGGTCGCGGGACGTTTGCTGCCATAGTGTCCAGCCTGGACCTTGCAATAGCGCCCAACTATCGATTGTGCTCGACGGAGCCTGCAGCGAAGGGGGTGTCATGCCGATTTCGTCGAAATGCTCGCGCAATCCGGCGCCTTCAATCCCTCCGATCTGGCGTTGCTGGGGCGCGTCTTCGATCATAAGACATTGAGGGCCAATCCGCGCAATCTGCGTGAGGTGCTCGCGTCCCGGATCGTTCAGGAGGCCCGTATCGCCGAGATGAGCGGTTTCCGCCGGGATGATCGAGGACGTAGCCCAAACGCGTCCTAGCCCCATCCACTGGGTGGATAACAGTTATCCCAATAATCGATTTTACCAATCGTACCGAATTCCCCTAGGAGGCTCTGAATAGAAACGGCCGGGCGGGTGTCCTTCCGGTCGACCCAGGCTGCCGGGAGAAATCGGAGACGAGCATGTGCGGGATTGTTGGCATCGTTGGGCAACAGCCAGTGTCGGAGCGGTTGGTCGACGCGTTGAAGCGTCTGGAATATCGCGGCTATGACTCAGCCGGCGTTGCGACGATCACCGAGGGCGCCTTGCACTGCCGGCGCGCCGAGGGCAAGCTCGTCAATCTCAAGGCGAGGCTGAAGGAAGAGCCGCTGGGCGGCACCATTGGCATCGCCCACACGCGCCGGGCAACTCATGGGGCACTGACTGAACGCAACGCGCATCCGCACTTTAGCGATGGTGTGGCCGTCGTCCATAACGGCATTATCGAGAATTTCGCCGAGTTGAAGGACGAATTGGCGGCTGCGGGGGCTGCCGGCAGTCGACGAGATAGTCGCGCCAATGATTTTCTCGGTGCCGATACAGCTTCTTGCCTACCACACGGCGCTCGTCATGGGCACAGATGTCGACTAGCCGCGCCATCTCGCAAAATCGGTCACCGTCGAATGATTGTGGGAGCTGACATGGCTGACCGGTCCGGCGCCCTCTTTGTCAAATTCGAGGATGAGCGAACGCGGCCGGCTCGCGAATTCGACGCCCACGTGAGAGCCGCAGCGCCGGCGCGTGCGACGGACTGAAACATGCATCGCGTCATCATCAGCGGCATCGGCGTTGAAGTCCCTGAAGCCAAGATCACCAATGAAGAACTGGTCGCCAGCTTCAATGCCTGGGTCGACATGGAGAATGCGCGCCGCCAGGAGACCGGCGAGCCGCCGCTGCCGAAATCGGACAGCGACTTCATCGTCCACGCTTCGGGCGTGCGCACCCGCCATGTGATCGAGCGCGAAGGCATTCTCGACCCGACCCGCATGGCCCCGCGCATTCCGGCGCGGCCCGACGATGCGCTATCGCTCGAGGCCGAGTTCGGCATCGCCGCGGCGCGAAAGGCTCTCGACCATGCCGGACTGAGCCCGTCCGATATCGACCTGGCGATCTGCTCGGCCTCGCATCACCAGCGGCCTTATCCGGCGATCGCCATCGAAATGCAGCAAGTGTTGGGGACAAAGGGCGCCGGCTTCGACATGGGGCTTGGCTGCTCTTCGGCTGCCGCCGCCTTGCACATCGCCGTCAATTTGGTGCGGTCGGGCGCACACAAACGCATCCTGGTGACGACGCCGGAGATCATCACCGGCCATCTCAATTTCCGCGACCGGCAGACGCATTTCATCTTCGGCGACGCGTCCGTGTCCATGGTGGTGGAGGGTCTTGCCCAAGGCGAGAAGCGGCCGGGACGATTCGAGGTGCTCGACACGCGCATCTGGACGCAGATGTCGAACAACATCCGCACCAATCTGGGCTACCACACCCGCACCGCCCAGGATGATCCTTACATGATCAATCTGGAAGGTAATCTGATCAAGCAGGTCGGCAACAAGGTGTTCAAGGAAGTCACCGTCGCCGGGCAGAAGTTCATCGTCGAATTCCTCGCCGAGCACGGGCTGACGCCGCAGGCGGTCAGGCGCTTCTGGCTGCATCAGGCCAATGCGCGCATGAACGCGATGATCCTGAAACTGGCCTTCGGCCACGAGGTCGACCACGACCGTGCGCCGATGGTGCTGGAGCGGCTGGGCAACACGGCCGGCGCCGGCGCCATCATCGCGCTGTCAGAGAACCACGCCGACATGAAGCCCGGCGATTTCGGCCTGATCTGCGCATTTGGCGCGGGGTATTCGATAGGCGGCGCGCTGCTGAGGATGCTCTAAAATCGGCGGTTTCAGGCTGGTGCGAACGGCACCCGCATGGGCACCGCTCCTCCAGTCTTGCCTTCATGCAGCTTGCGGATCGCCAGATCCTCGCCTGTCGTCTTTGCATCATGTGGATCATCTCGATCCCGTCCAGCGTGCCGATCGCGCTGGCGCGTGATTGAAACCGAGCATGGGCCGTACACGACACCTGATGCGCCGATGGTCCTGCTCGATCGATTGTTGAGGTATTGGCTCTGCGGATCTGGATCGGCGTCAGTCTGCGCCGCGAACGGTCCCGGAGGGGGTTGGTCGTGTTGTAGGAAACAATGGCCGCCCGATTGGTCCGCAAGCCATTTGCCGGTCACGGCACGTTTGCGCCCATTGAAGCGTTTCAGCAGCAAGGGCGAGAAGCGAACGACCCAGCGATAGATCGTCGAATGATCGATGGCCTGATGCCACGCTCGGGCCATCATTTCCTTCATTGCCAAGCCTCAAGCCGTAGGCCAGTTTTCAGCGAACGCAAAGCAGGATCACGGACTGGTCGAAATGGCGACCGTTGAACATCTGAACTCTCCGGCGAAACACCGGAGCCCATGCCATGCCTCTGGTTGCCGAAAACTTAGCAACCCATCCGTCTTGACGGGAACGTTGTCGTCGTCAGGTTCTCGATAGCTTCCCTGTGTCAAATCCAAGCCCAGCTTCAAACGGGCTTATATTGCTGAAAGTGAGAACCGATGGACTTCACCTCGACCAAGCGGGTGCGTGGACAATCGAACAGGGCTGGCCCGCAAGAGAGCTCACCCGCGGCTCCGTCCGCAGGTGCGGCGGCCTTTGAGCGGCAACTGAGCGAGGTCGCCAATACAGGTGGAGGTGGTGGAGCGATGCCGGCCGGCTCGGCGCCACAGCCGGCTCAGTCAACTCAGTTTTTGAAAAGGGTCAGCAAGCGCCCTCTTCATTTCAGGGATCAAGACTTTATTTTCAGTCTTGAGGAGGCCCTCATCAAAGGCGGGGCCTCCGAGCCCACCGCCAAGAATAATGTAAGTACTCTTCTCCGCTATGGCCACTGGCTCTTCGCAAATAACAAAGATCCCGTGAAGGATCGGCTCGACAAGCAGTCGCTGACCGATGATGCGCGCGAATTCATCGGAAAGGGTAATCCTCGAGGCTGCTTACGGCAATAAGTCATCTCCGGACCTCGCAGTCGACGGGGGGAATCGTGCCGATCGTAGGCCGCGCTGAGTTGACTCCGTATCCGGAGGACGCGGCTATCATCGAAGAGTACAGGAAGGAAGCAGGGACAAACACCGGCGGTACGAATGCAACTGATCTTAGGAGCTTCAGTGACTACCTACGTCAAAACAACAAGAAGGGCATTGCTGGTCGGCTTTCCGGCGAGGCATTGGATGGAGATGTCAAGGCCTTCAAGGAGGACGCCGGCGGTCATCGGAACATCGGTGCCGCACTGGCTCATCTTCGACAATCGCACGCCGGCGCTAAGGAGCTCGAGCGCCGTGTTTCCCCCGTTCCTGATCGCGACGACGCGGCACTGATGGAACCGAGGCGGGTCGGCGACGCCGCTGCGCAGCACAGCGCGTGGCAGGAAGCTGGCAGTTGGCCAAAGGAGCTTCCTGCGGAAAGCCACGATCGGCTGATCGACGAATCTGGCCCGTCGTCCTCGGCGCCACAGCCGGCTCAGTCAACTCGGTTTTTGAAAAGGGTCAGCAAGCGCCCTCTTCATTTCAGGGATCAAGACTTTATTTTCAGTCTTGAGGAGGCCCTCGTCAAAGGCGGGGCCGCCGAGCAGACCGCCAAGAACAATGTAAGTATTCTTCTCGGCTTTGGCCACTGGCTCTTCGCAAATAACAAAGATCCCGTGAAGGATCGGCTCGACAAGCAGTCGCTGACCGATGATGCGTGCGAATTCATCGGAAAGGGTGATCCCTCGAGGCTGCTTACGGCAATAAGTCATCTCCGGACCTCGCAGTCGACGGGGGGAACCGTGCCGATCGCAGGCCGCCCTGAGTTGACTCCGTATCCGGAGGACGCGGCTCTCATCAAAGAGTACAGAAAGGAAGCAGCGACAAATATCGGCAGCACCAATGCAACTGATCTTAGGAGCTTCAGTGACTACCTATGTCAAAACAACAAGAAGGGCATTGCTGGTCGGCTTTCCGGCGAGGCATTGGATGGAGATGTCAAGGCCTTCAAGGAGGACACCGGTGGTCATCGGAACATCGGTTTCGCACTGGCTCAGCTCCGAAAATCGCAGGCCGGCGCTAAAGCGATGGAGCTCGAGCGCCGTGTTCCCACCGGTCCTGATCTCGACGACGCGGCACTGATGGAGCCGAGGCGGGTCGGCGACGCCGCTGCGCAGCAAAGCGCGTGGCCGGAAGCTGGCAGTTGGCCAGAGGAGCTTCAAGGACAGCAGGATAATCAACCAGCCCCGTCATTTTTCATTGCTCCAGGGAAGTTGCCCGCTGGACTGGATAACCTCGACAGCATAGGGGCGGGCGCTTTCGGAGCAGCCGGCTCTGGGCAGGCTGGTGTTCAGGCTGCCACCCGGCCGTTGTTAGCGGTCAGCGAACAGCAGATTCGGCGCTCGCCTGGCGCGATTGACAGGGGCAACCTCCTGCCAACCGAGTGGGTCATCATCAACAATGAACATTCCACAGCGCTGTTGAGGCCGGCAAAGCGGCAGAGGACCCTGAATGCGCCGTCAACCGTCGCCATTCAGCAGCAGCTGAGCGAGATCGGCAATTCAGTCGGCCGCATGCCGATGCAGCCCTCCACCTACCCGGTGGGCGCATTGCCATTGGAAGGGCAGCCCGTTATGCGGGAGAGAGAGGGCGAATACATCCCAAGGCTGCATGCGGAGACTAGCGCGATCGGAGGCGCCACTGCGCAGCACAGTGCCCCACATGAAGCTATCGCTTTGCCACCCATGGAAGATTACGATCAGGATCTGCTTTGGGGGGATTGGATAAGGCCGGCCCACAGCCATTTCTCGGGCCAAGCGCGAGCCATCATCAGCCGCCGGATTCCGCAGAAGCCGTTCATCCTTTGAACTGGCGCAACGACCACCAGTCGGCCGCGGACGAGTTGGCCGGGAGCAACGTCCTGCCAAGCCGGCAGGACGGCGGGTTTGAGGCGGTTCATCAGAATCCGCCCACATCATTCGAGCTTAACGCTTGGGTTCCATCGCCTGCCTTTCCGCCGCTGTTTACCGGGCCAGTACCTGGTCGTTACCAGGGCGCTCGACAGCCCGGCTCGCCGCAGGAGCTTTCTCTTGTGCCAGCCTCCTCGGACGATGAAGCTTTGGCGTGGTTGAGCGAGGAGTTGGTGCGGCGGCGGATGCAAGAACCGGCGTCGCCATCAACTGCCAGAGCTCAGGATCTCTATCCTGGCTTTGAAGCATTGGTTGATCCAGATCCGGCTGAGTTGGGTTACAATGCTCACTTTGCGCCGGCGCCTTCTGCCAGAGCTCCCTCAGACATCTACGGCGATCTTGATTCTCTAGTTGATTTGCCGTCCACACCGGTCGACTTGCGCGACGATGCTCATTCTGCACCGGTGCGTCCGCGCGGGCAGATGGTCGAGACGGAGTGGCAGCAGATGATGCAAGGGACAGGGTCCGCCGCCGTATTGAGGCAGGGAGGCCCCGATGACGTTCAGCTCATCCATCACACTCGACCTCGGCCCATGAGTGAAGCTGCGCCAGCGGCACCGGCAAGGGCTCCAGGACCCGGCCGGCCAGTCACCGCCAAGCTGCCAGACACCTACCGCGGTCTTCCCGTGGTTGATGTGACTACGTCCACGACCACCTCCTCCGATGTCCAGATCGGGGCGTTGGATACGACAGCCTCGTCCAATGTCACCAACGGGTCGGTGCTCGGCGCCACCGAGTGGCTGAGCGACGCCCATGTGCAGATGGATTACGATTTCGTAGAGCAGCAGCTGCAGGGGATCAATCCGACGCTCGCCGCCCGGACACGGCTAGTCAGTCCGTCGGTATCCCATCTACTGCGCCACATGGAGCCGCAGAACGCGCGAGGCACATTGCAGTCCATCTATAATCAAAACGACGCTCCAGCCGACTTCCTGTTCCTGCCATTGAACAATGGCACTCCCAATAGCCCCGGCACCCATTGGTCGCTGCTGCTCGTTGATCGCCGCAACCCGGAAAGGCGGTTCGCCTATCACTACGACTCCCTTCAGCGAGAGGGGTACAACGACGTGCCTGCAAGACAACTCGCAAGACTGCTGAACGCCACCTTGACGCCAGCCCGCATGCCGCGACAGCCGAACGATTACGATTGCGGCGTCTTTGTGCTGGAGGGCACGTGGGCGCTGGTTGGACGATTGGTGGACGGGCAGCGGCCGGACCACGAGCCGCTGCACCTCGACAACCTCATCGCCGATCGGCAGGCGCTGCAAAACCGACTGAGGGGGCGCATGCCGCACGAGGAGGAGCCCTGGCAGCTATTGGATGATGAACCCGCCTCCCCACCAATGATGGCATTCGACCCAGCGGAACTCCGGCTACTGTTGGATGATGAGTCTGCCTCCTCTTCGCCAAGAGTTAATTCGACCCCACATGCGCGAACGGACGGTGTTCATCAGTCAACCCAGGCGCCGTGGCTCCCTGAACGCAAAAGATCAGCATGAAGTCGAATTTGAAACGTTTTGCCCAAGCAACTGCGATCGCCTCGCTCTGGACGGTAACCGCTACGTCGGCGAACGAAGGGCTGTGGATCACAGGGTAGGCAAACCCTTCCTGTAGAAGCGCAGGCCCGGTCCGAACTGAACTATGGTGGCAAGCAGCGAAAACACGTACAGCGCCTGCTGCCCGACATTGCCGGGAAGATGTGGCTGTGGTTGGACCGCTCCCAGCTGATCGACCTCGCCGCATCGGCAAGACGCCGACACGATTTACGCCGCGACTGAAGGAGGCCTGTCGGTCAGTAGGAACGGAGGCCTGATCTGGGAAACGGTCGGTGAGGGCGCGCCCGTCAATCTCGGAGCTGACGGCCGACGGTTCCGTCTAGGCCCTCCGTGCCCTTTATCGCCGATGATATAATGGAGACCTTCGACCACGGCCGATCAGAGGAGGTCTTCAAACTGTTTGGTGAGATGGCATGTGCCGGTCAGGTGATCTACCTGACGCATAACCGACACCTGTGCGAGATCGCCAAGGCAGCTATTCCCAGCGTGACGATCCATGAGCTCGGCCGGTTGTGCTCGTTTTCCGTTGGTGCAAATGCTCGCCTTGGGGTCAATCCAAGCGTATCAGCAGAAATGGCAGCCAAGCCTACAGGACGTCTGGTGCGAAGAAGCAAACCTCGCGATCGCGAAGACAAAGGCTGAACCGCGCGGGATCAAAAGCAGCCTGGAGCGATACACAGCTACGCGTGGACCGAAGTCTCTGCAGCAGGTCTCTCGACCAAAGTCGCCTTAACTCGCTGCTCCAACTTGCTCCGGACACCGAGGTCAACCTGTAGCGGTCTCGAGCAGCGCCATCCGATCTTTCTGTCGCCTTTGTCGCGTCCGCTACACGGACTTGTTCCGACGAGCACTGTTTGCCCTCAGGCTAAATAGCTGAAAAGCAACATCAAAATTTTTCTTGTGTTCGATCAAGCCAATTGGCACGCATCTTGAGACCCTTTGGGTGTGAGGCGGCGAGAGCTGCCGACCGGCATGTCGCGGGCAGCCGCGATGGATGGAACGAAGGAAGGAAAGCTAAATGTCAGGTCTGCGTCAGATCGCATTCTACGGCAAGGGGGGCATAGGCAAGTCCACCACCTCCCAAAATACGCTCGCCGCACTTGTCGACCTTGGGCAGAAGATCCTCATCGTCGGCTGCGACCCCAAAGCCGACTCCACCCGCCTGATCCTGAACTCGAAGGCGCAGGATACGGTCCTGCACCTCGCGGCAGAGGAAGGTTCGGTCGAAGACCTCGAGCTCCAGGACGTGCTCAAGGTCGGCTATAAAGGCATCAAGTGCGTGGAATCCGGCGGTCCCGAGCCGGGTGTCGGCTGCGCCGGGCGCGGCGTCATCACCTCGATCAACTTCCTCGAGGAGAACGGAGCCTATGACGATGTCGACTATGTCTCCTACGACGTGCTCGGGGACGTGGTGTGCGGCGGCTTCGCGATGCCGATCCGCGAGGGCAAGGCCCAGGAAATCTACATTGTCATGTCCGGCGAGATGATGGCGCTCTATGCCGCCAACAACATCGCCAAGGGCATTCTGAAATATGCCCATTCGGGCGGCGTGCGGCTCGGCGGCCTGATTTGCAACGAGCGTCAAACCGACCGCGAGCTCGACCTCGCCGAAGCACTGGCTTCCAGGCTCAATTCCAAGCTCATCCATTTCGTGCCGCGCGACAACATCGTCCAGCACGCCGAGCTCAGGAAGATGTCGGTTATCCAGTATGCCCCGGACTCCAAGCAGGCGGGGGAATACCGCGCGCTGGCCGAGAAGATCCATGGCAATTCGGGGCAGGGCACCGTGCCGACTCCGATCACCATGGAGGAGCTCGAGGACATGCTGCTCGACTTCGGCATCATGAAGACCGACGAGCAGATGCTTGCCGAGCTTCAGGCCAAGGAAGCGACGAAAGCGGCCGCCCAGTAACGAGCGCTGCCGCCACGAGGCGCCGCGTTGAGCTGACGCGCCTTTCAAAGAACGGCGCCTCGTCGGTGAGGCGTCACTCGAACCTTTAAAGGGGTCCCATGAGCCTGGATTACGAGAATGACGGCACTCTCCATGCAAAGCTTATCGAGGAGGTGCTGTCGCAATATCCCGACAAGGCGGCGAAGCGCCGCAAAAAGCACCTTAGCGTCGCAAAGAGCGGGGACGAGGCTGGCGAGGTCGTCTCCGAATGTGACGTCAAATCGAACATCAAGTCCATTCCGGGCGTGATGACGATTCGTGGCTGCGCTTATGCCGGCTCTAAGGGCGTGGTGTGGGGTCCAATCAAGGATATGGTCCATATCTCGCACGGCCCGGTCGGCTGCGGGCAATATTCCTGGTCGCAGCGCCGCAACTACTATGTAGGCACGACGGGCATCGACACGTTCGGGACAATGCAGTTCACCTCCGATTTCCAGGAGAAGGACATTGTTTTCGGCGGTGACAAGAAGCTGGAACAGATCATCGACGAGATTGAGGGACTGTTTCCCCTCAACAACGGCATGAGCGTGCAATCCGAATGCCCGATCGGCCTGATTGGCGACGACACCGAAGCAGTATCCCGCAACAAGGCCAAGGAGCACGGAAAGACGATCGTGCCGGTGCGCTGCGAGGGCTTCCGCGGCGTCTCGCAATCGCTCGGCCACCACATCGCCAACGACGCGATCCGCGACTGGGTCTTCGAGAAGAAGGACGTGGAGTTCGAGGCGGGCCCGTACGACGTCAACGTGATCGGTGACTACAATATCGGCGGCGACGCCTGGGCCTCGCGCATCCTGCTCGAGGAGATAGGGCTGCGCGTGGTCGGCAACTGGTCGGGCGACGCCACGCTCGCCGAGATAGAGCGCGCGCCGAAGGCCAAGCTCAATCTCATCCATTGCTACAGGTCGATGAACTACATCTGCCGGCACATGGAGGAAAAGTATGGGGTCGCCTGGATGGAGTACAATTTCTTCGGCCCCTCCCAGATCGAAGCCTCCCTGCGCAAGATAGCCATGCATTTTGGCCCTGAAATCGAGGAGAAGACTGAGAAGGTTATCGCCAAGTACAGACCGCTTGTTGACGCCGTCATCGCCAAGTACCGGCCGCGCCTGGAAGGCAATACTGTCATGCTCTACGTCGGCGGACTGCGCCCCCGCCACGTCATCACAGCATACGAGGACCTCGGCATGGTGATCGTCGGCACAGGCTACGAGTTCGCCCACAACGACGACTATCAGCGCACAGGCCATTACGTAAGGAACGGCACGCTGATCTATGATGACGTGACCGGTTACGAGTTGGAGAAGTTCATCGAGGGGGTTCGCCCTAATCTCGTTGGCTCGGGCATCAAGGAAAAATACCCCGTGCAGAAGATGGGCATACCGTTCCGCCAGATGCACTCCTGGGATTATTCAGGACCGTATCACGGCTATGACGGCTTTGCCATTTTCGCCCGCGACGTGGATCTTGCCATCAACAACCCGGTCTGGGGCCTGTACGACGCCCCTTGGAAAAAAGCCCGAGCCGTGGGCGGGCGATGGCTGCCGAATAACACCCGGCCTTAGCCTGGTCTCCCCAAGGAAGACGATGAACGCCCGCGGCCCCGTGGCCCGCGGGACACCTGAAACGTCTCGACGTCCCTGAGCTGCCTTATGGGGCGGCCAGATGAAAAAGAGGTAATCACCAATGCCGCAGTCGGCTGAAAAAATTCTCGACCACGCTCCCCTGTTCCGCGAGCCGGAATACAGGCAGATGCTCGCGGAGAAGAAGCTGAATTTCGAATGTCCGCACCCGGATCAGATCGTTACCGAGCAACGCGAATTCACCAAGACGTGGGAATACCGCGAAAAGAATCTCGCCCGCGAAGCGCTTGTGGTGAACCCCGCCAAGGCCTGCCAGCCGCTCGGCGCGGTGTTCGCGGCCGCGGGCTTCGAACGAACCATGTCCTTCGTCCACGGCAGCCAGGGCTGCGTGGCCTATTACCGCTCGCACCTGTCGCGCCATTTCAAGGAGCCTGCGTCGGCGGTTTCCTCCTCGATGACCGAGGATGCGGCGGTATTCGGCGGCCTGAAGAACATGGTCGACGGGCTCGCCAACACCTACCAGCTCTACGACCCGAAGATGATCGCCGTCTCGACCACCTGTATGGCGGAGGTCATTGGCGACGACTTGCACAGCTTCATCGAGAACGCCAAGGACGAAAACTCGGTCCCGCGCGACTTCGACGTGCCCTTCGCCCACACGCCGGCCTTCGTCGGCAGCCATGTCGATGGCTATGACGTAATGGTCAAGGGCATTTTGGAGCACTTCTGGAAAGGCCAGGAGCGCACGAAAGCCGGGGGAACCATCAACATCATTCCCGGTTTCGACGGCTTCTGCGTCGGCAACAACCGGGAACTCAAGCGCCTGCTCGATCTGATGAGCGTGTCCTACACCTTCATCCAGGACGCCTCTGACCAGTTCGACACGCCGTCGGACGGTGAATATCGCATGTATGATGGCGGCACGAAGATCGAAGACGTGAAGAAGGCGCTCAACGCCGAGGCGACACTTTCGCTGCAGCATTACAACACCCGAAAAACGCTGGACTACTGCCGGGAAGTCGGGCAGGCGACGGCCTCGTTCCATTACCCGCTCGGCGTCCAGGCGACGGACGAATTCCTGATGAAGGTCTCGGCGATTTCCGGCAAGGAGATCCCCGAGACAATCCGCCTTGAGCGTGGCCGACTGGTTGACGCCATGGCGGACAGCCAGTCCTGGCTGCACGGCAAGAAATACGCGATCTACGGCGATCCGGACTTCGTCTACGCCATGGCCCGCTTCGTCATGGAGACCGGCGGCGAGCCGACCCATTGCCTCGCCACCAACGGCAGCTCGGCATGGGCAGCCGAGATGAAGGTACTGCTTGCATCCTCGCCCTTCGGCAAGGATGCCCAGGTCTGGCCGGGCAAGGACCTGTGGGCGATGCGCTCGCTGCTCTTCACCGAGCCGGTGGACCTGCTGATCGGCAATTCCTATGGCAAGTATCTGGAGCGCGACACCGGCACGCCGCTGATCCGGCTGATGTTCCCGATCTTCGACCGGCACCATCACCATCGCTTTGCGCTCATGGGCTACCAGGGCGGGTTACGCGTCCTGACGACGATCCTCGACAAGATCTTCGACAAGCTCGATCGCGAGACCAGCGAGACGGGTGTGACGGACTATTCTTATGACCTCACCCGCTAGCAGCGGCGGCCGGCCTTTCGCCGAGGCTGGCCGCCTTCCAATGCACTTTTGGAGACCGACGCAATGTCCTCGCTCAGCGCCAAAATCCAGGATGTCTTCAACGAGCCCGCCTGCGATAAAAACCGCGGCAAGGATGCCAAGGCGCGCAAAGAGGGCTGCTCGAAGCCGCTGACCCCCGGGGCGGCAGCCGGCGGCTGCGCCTTTGACGGCGCCAAGATCGTGCTGCAGCCGATCACCGACGTCGCGCACCTGGTCCATGCGCCGCTGGCCTGCGAGGGCAATTCCTGGGACAACCGCGGCGCGGCTTCGTCAGGGCCAACGCTTTGGCGCACAAGCTTCACAACCGACCTCACCGAACTCGACGTGGTGATGGGGCAGGGCGAGCGCAAGCTTTTCAAGGCGATCCGCGAGATTAGGGAAGCCTATGCGCCGTCAGCGATCTTCGTCTATTCGACCTGCGTGACGGCGTTGATCGGCGACGACATCGAGGCCGTGTGCAAGCGTGCGCGGGAAAAATTCGGGTTGCCGGTGGTGCCGGTCAATGCCCCGGGCTTGGCCGGCTCCAAGAACCTCGGCAACAAGCTCGCCGCCGAGGCGTTGCTCGATCACGTCATCGGCACGGTAGAACCCGATGACGCCGGGCCTTACGACATCAACATCCTTGGCGAATTCAACCTCTCCGGCGAATTCTGGCTGGTGAAGCCTCTGCTTGATCGGCTAGGCATCCGGGTGCGCGCCTGCATTCCGGGCGACGCGCGCTACCTTGACGTTGCTTCCGCGCACCGCGCCCGGGCGGCTATGATCGTGTGCTCGACGGCACTCATCAATCTTGCCCGCAAGATGGAGGAGCGCTGGGACATCCCGTTTTTCGAAGGCTCCTTCTACGGCATTACCGACACCTCGGAAGCACTTCGCAACATTGCTGAGCTGCTCGTGAGGAAGGGCGCCGATCGCGAGATCCTCAACCGCACACGGACGCTGATCGCGGTGGAAGAGGCGATTGCGTGGAGGAAGCTCGAAGCCTATCGGCGGCGGCTTCAAGGCAAGCGCGTGCTTCTCAATACAGGCGGCGTGAAGTCCTGGTCGATCGTCCACGCGCTGATGGAGATCGGCATGGAGATCGTCGGCACCTCGGTCAAGAAATCGACAGTCGAAGACAAGCAGCGCATCAAGCAGATCCTGAAGGACGACAACCACATGTTCGAGCAGATGGCAGCGCGCGACCTTTACGCCATGCTCTCAGAACACAAGGCCGATATCATGCTGTCGGGCGGGCGCACGCAATTCATCGCGCTCAAGGCCAAGACACCCTGGCTCGATATCAACCAGGAGCGCCAGCACCCTTATGCGGGCTATGACGGCATGGTGGAACTCGTACGCCAGATCGACCTCGCCATTCATAACCCGATCTGGTCCCAGGTGCGCGAGCCGGCTCCGTGGGATTGCCAGCCTGCGGTGGAGGACGAACTGCCGGGCACGAGGAGCGAGACCGCGACGTTGCACGCTGTCCAGGAAGTCGCCGGTACGACGGCCGACGATTGCGGCGAGCGTTGAGGAAAGCCGATGGCCCGCATCCTTTCCCAGACCAAATCGGCAGCCGTCAATCCGCTGAAATCGTCACAGCCGCTGGGTGCGGCCTTGGCCTTTCTTGGGGTCGAGGGTGCGATGCCACTGTTCCACGGCAGCCAGGGCTGCACCAGCTTCGCGCTCGTGCTCTTCGTGCGGCATTTCAAGGAAGCGATCCCCCTGCAGACCACCGCGATGGACGAAGTGACGACAATCCTCGGCGGGGCGGACAATCTGGAAGAGGCGATCCTCAACCTCAAGGTCCGCACAAAGCCAAAGCTGATCGGGGTCTGCACGACGGCGCTGGTGGAAACCCGTGGCGAAGATTGCGCAGGCGATATCGCCAGCATCAGGCTGAAGCACGCGGAAGAGATCGCGGGTACGGAGATCGTGCTGGCCAACACGCCGGATTTCGACGGCGCCATCGAAGAGGGCTGGGCCAAGGCTGTCACCGCGATGATCGAAGGCATTACACGCCCTGGCGAGCAGGTGCGGCAGTCAAAGAAGATCGCAATCCTGCCCGGCTGGAACCTCACTGTGGCTGACATCGAGCATTTGCGTGAGATGGTCGAAAGCTTTGGGCTGAAGCCGGTGATTTTGCCGGACGTTTCAGGCTCGCTCGACGGCACCGTGCCCGACCGTTGGGTCACGACCACCTATGGCGGCACCAGCGTCGAGGACATCCGCGAGCTTGGCACGGCCGAGCAATGCATCGCCATCGGCGAGCATATGCGCCGCCCGGCCGAGGTGCTGCAGAAATTGACCGGCGTGCCTTACGTGCTGTTCCAGTCGCTGACCGGATTGAAGGGCGCCGATCGGTTCGTCTCGCTGCTGTCCGCGGTTTCAGGCGCGTCGGTGCCGGCCGGGGTGCGCCGTCGCCGGGGCCAATTGCAGGATGCGTTACTCGACGGACATTTCCATTTCGGAGGCAAGAAAATTGCGATCGCTGCTGAACCAGACCAACTCTATCAACTCGCGACGTTCTTCGTCGGCATGGGCTCCGAAATCGCGGCGGCCGTCGCCACGACCGATATGTCGAAAATTCTGGAAAAAGTACCAGCGCAGTCGGTTCAAATCGGCGATCTCGGCGATTTGGAAGCTCTTGCCGCCGGCGCTGATCTCCTCGTCACCCATTCCCATGGACGCCAGGCCGCGCAGCGCCTTGGCATTCCGCTCATGCGCGTCGGCTTTCCCGTCTTCGACCGGCTCGGCAGCCAGCACAAGCTCACAATCCTCTATCAGGGCACCCGCGACCTGGTCTTCGAAGTTGCCAACATTTTCCAGGCTTACTGGAAGGCGCCGACACCTGAAGAACTTGATCCCCTCCGCAAGCGAGAAACGCCAGATGGGCCCCGTCCGTCGCCTCTCACTCGTCACTGACGAGGTTCACGCTCCGATGCCTACACGACGAACAGGCGCATTGCGCGTGGCGATCGCCACGCAAGACATGAAGGACCTCAATGCCCATTTCGGGTCGGCCAAACGCTTTGCTGTCTACGACGTGACGCGCGAGGAGTGGAAGCTCGTGGAAGCCGTGGCCTTCGACGACGTTTCCGACGAAAGCGGGGAGCATCGGAGCGAGGGCGATGACCGCATCACGCCGAAGGTGGAGGCGCTGAAGGGCTGTCATCTGCTGTTTTGTCTGGCGATCGGCGGACCTTCGGCAGCCAAGATTGTTTCGGCAAAGATCCATCCGATCAAGGTGCCGCACCCCCAAAGCATCCAGGAGGTGCTGTTGCGCACGCAGATGATGCTCAGGACGTGTCCTCCCCCTTGGCTGCGCAAGGTGCTGGCGGAGGCAGGCGTCACCGAGAAGAAGCCATCCTTCGAGGACGACTGAAATGAGGAGAAGGCGAAATGTCTGATGCCGCGGCTAGCACTGCTGTCGCCGAGGACGAGGCGGCCCTTGCCACCCCGTTCGTCAAATGCCTCGTGCGGCTGATCCGTGCTCAGGATTCCTACGGGTCATGGGAAGGCAAACCGGATGCCGAGTTGCTGGGCGACTTCATCATCACCAAGGAACAGCGCCGTGCGATCCCGATCATCGGCGATCCCGATCCGGACGTGCTGTGGAGGCTCGACAAGTTCTACGCCGCCGTCGGGCTTGCGATCGAGGAGCGCTGCGGCCTGATGGCATCGCCGATGATGGAGATGAGCCATGAGGGCTTTGGGCGCGTGCTCTTCGCGGCCGGACGGCTGGTCGTCCTGTCGAAGACCCTGCGCGACGTCCACCGGTTCGGCTTTGAGACGTTCGGGAAGCTCGCGGCGGCCGGCACGAAACTGGTCGGCGATGGCATCGCAGCTATTGAAGCCTATCCCGACGTGGCACGGGCGTGATGGAACCGAGTTTCGGACAGGGGGGGTCATGTCAGGTCTTGAGCAGCTGCGATGGCCAGCCCACTCAACCGACGCGGTCGAGACCGATTTGGTTCCTAGGGTAGCGCTGATGAAGCCACTCGTCCTGATCTGTTCGCAAGATGCCGAGTTTTATCTGTTCCTCAGCCATATATTGGAGGTGGACGGCTTCACCAGTGAGCCGGCAGGCGGCGCGAAGGAAGCACTTGCAATGGCCGACGAACGGGACTTCCAGGCCGTGGTGCTGGACTGCGGGCCAGCGAGCATAACCGGGTCCGCAATCTGCGCCCGGCTCAAGCGGGAGCCCCGGACCGGCGCGCTGCCGATTATTGCCCTGATCGCGCCCGGCGCCGAGAACCAGCACCTCGATCTCCTGAAGGCAGGCATTGACGAGAGCTTTGTGCGGCCGATCGCCCCGGCCAAGCTGCTTGATTGTCTACGGGCGAGGCTGGCGCTGACGAAGCGGGGTGCAAACGGGGTTGAAAACGGCGGCTGGCTCTCCTGTGGCGACCTTGAAATGAGGCTCGATGCCCACCGGGTTCGTGGCAATGGCCACGAGATCCATCTCGGGCCGATCGAGTTCAACCTGCTGCGGCTTTTGCTTGAGACTCCCGGCAAGGTCTTCACTCGGGACGAGCTGATCGGCGCGGCCTGGCCGGCCAACATCCACGTCGGTGTGCGCACCGTCGATGTGCATATGAGCCGGCTCAGAAAGGCGCTGAAGGCGGCCTCGCCCTCCACCGTCATCCGTACCACCAGGTCGGCCGGCTACTCGCTCGAGAGGCCGGACGGCTAAATAGCGAACCGGTGGCCCTGAGCACGACGGAGATGAGGAGTGGCACAACTCTTGCGGCTTCGAAACGTGCCTACAGGTACGACATACTTAGAAAGAAGCAGGCAAATGGGTTTTAAAAGCGTACTCTGTGTGACGGGTTCTGACCATTCCGATCAGGACGTCAGAACAGCTGCCGGCTTGTGTGCCGAGGTCGGCGCGTATCTTTCCGTATTGATTATGTCGCCTCCACCGCTCGTTATGTCGCCTCCGCCGCTCGGCGATGGCATCCTCGAGTGGCCGGTACAACGCGCCCAGGCCATTGCCATGTTGGACAAACGGTTTAGGCAGATCGAGACATTTTCGCAGGACATGGCCCATCTGGAAAAAACATCCAAGGAAATTCAGAAACTGCTGAAAGCCATGTCGCTTTGCTCTGACGTCGATACAGACTACTGCGATGAGGCCGACGTCGGCGACGCCGTGCGACAGCGGGCGCACTGCACCGACCTGACAATTGTCGGCCCCGCACTTCTCAACGACAATAATCTCGGACCCCTTGTTATCAACGGCAGCTTGTTCGATACGGGAAAGCCGGTACTTGTTGTGCCCAAGGGCGCTGAGGCGACGCTGTCGCCGCGGCGCGTGTTGGTTGGCTGGGATTCGCGAGTCGAGGCGTCCCGCGCGGTTCGGGAAGCGCTGGATCTGCTATCCCGAGCTGAGGAAGTTCGTGTCACACTGGTCGATCCGAAGGCTACTTTCAACGGAAACGGCGCTGAGCCGGGAGCCGACATCGCTGCCTATCTTACTCGGCACGGTGCTCGAGTGTCAGTTGACCGGCTGCCGAGTGCCGGCAAACCGGTGGCAACGGTCCTCGCGCAGCACGCAATCGACACGTCCGCAGACATGATCGTCATGGGCGCATATGGCAGCCGCCGGCTGCGTGAGCGGCTCTTCGGCGGTGTCACGAGATGGATAGTTGGGAAGCTGCCATTGCCGCTGTTTTTGGCTCGCTGACTGGTTCCAGGGAGCACCGAGTTGTTCGAAGCTCTACTCCCTTGGGTCACCTATCCTGATGCCAATTCGAAGAAAGGTCGCGGCAAACGCGGGAAATTTCGCGAACCTCCTCGCAGCCAATCCGCACGCGCCCTCGCCTAGACCATCAGACGTCTCTAGCGCGCGCTCGGGGTTCTCTTCGCCCCGAGATGATCCGCAACGCGGAGACCGGCCGGGCAGGCCCTCTTCAATGCACTCAAAACCACGGCTTCGCAGGTCGGCGTCAGGAGAGAAGGAGAGCCGTTTCAGCGCGGCAGGCCGAGTTCGGAGCCGTAGCGGCATCGCATGCGCGCTATCGCGATCTCATTCAACACTGGGCTGGGAGCTGAACGACGCAACGGCCGTGCCGTGGCCGAGGCCTCAACTTCAAGTCGAGACGGTCGTATTCTTGGCCGTAGTCGGCGTGAATGGATGGCATCAATCGCGTTGTCATCGCCTGAGACGGTAGCCAGTAGCGGCGAGGGCGGCGGCATCTTCAGCGTTTTCAGCCGGTCCGGCCCGAGCCGCGTAGCGACCGGGCGGTTTTCGGGCTGGTCAATTCCGACAACGCTTATATTCGCATCAGGCGGTCCCTGTAGCGCCTGTGCACAGGGGACACGGAAGATAACGACACGAGAGCAGAAAATCCCGGAGCGTTCACCGGCCGGTACATGCCGGCACTCATCCTGGCCTTTTTCACCACGATCATCATCGTCAATCTGACCATGGCGGTATTCGCGAGCCGCAGCTGGACCGGCTTCGTCGTGAAGGACTCCTATGCCGCCAGCTAGGAATTCCATCGCAGGGCGGAAGAGGGCAGGGCACAGGCTCGGATGGAGCGGCCCCTTGCAATCGCAAAGGGCGGGATCCGCTACCGCCTGAGGACCCGAACGGCAAGAAGCTCAGGCCAGGTGGCGTGAAGCGGACGATGATAAGAGCATGGCGGTAGCCCGCGCAGTCATGATGTCCATCTGCTCGTCCCTCAATCCGAATATATGTTGCGTCGTCCGCGGCCACGCTTTTTCTGGCGGCGCGAAGCGCATGATGCGTGTCCAAAACCTGACAGCGGCAGAAAACATGTCCGGTTCAATACAACCGGCCATCTTGGCCACTTGGAGTTTTTTCTAAGCGCAATCATGGGCTTATTGCGTCGCTGAGCGCGCTGGCACGGCCTTTGCAAGTTGAGATGCGGCAACTGAGTGAAGGCTGACTGCATGCAGACGAGCAAGACGAGCGATGCTCCTTCCTTGAACCTTCTGCCCCGTCTCTAAGGGGGAAACAAGCTCGCGCATAAAGCGCGCAACCTTTGGCAGTAGCTTTGGAGAGCAACATGGAATTGCAGATGGAGTCCCCGGCTCCTTCGATCAAAGTGGAGGACTGGCTGCGTGGCGAGCCCCTCACGAACTTCCAGCCCGGCAAAGTGTACATCGTCGAATTTTGGGCAACCTGGTGCGGACCATGCGTGGCGGCGATGCCCCATCTGGTGCAGCTGCAGGAGAAATACAAGGACAGCGGACTTGAGGTCGTCGGGGTCGCGGCGGATGAAGACGCTCCAACGGCCGTCGAGGCCCGAACCAAGTTGGACGCGTGGTTGACCGAAAAGTGCTCGAATCTGAACTATCGGATCGCGTTCGACTACACAGGCGAAATGAACAAGCTTTGGATGGAACCCAGCTTTTCTGTCGGGATTCCGGCCTCGTTCGTGGTCGATCGAGACGGCCACATCGCCTTTATCGGTCATCCGATGCAACTCGATGAGGTTTTGCCGGAAGTGCTTAACGGCAGCTGGCGCCCCAGCGATGAAGCGAAAGCCGCTGATAGGGAGCGGATTGCCAGTCACCAACGCACAGCGCGCGAACAATCGCTGACCAAGCCGATATACGCCAAACTTCGGCCGGCGATGGAGGCCAAGGATTGGACGGCGGCGCTCTCGGCTGTCGAAGAAGGCCGCGCCTTGATGCCAGACAATATCGAGTTCCGGCGCACTCATGCGAATCTACTGCTTCACAAGCTGCGCGACATGCGGGCCGGCTTGCCACTCATGCGCCAGTTGGTCGAAGACGCGATCGACAAAAAGTTCGAGGCCGTGTCTTGGATGGTTATGGCCCTGAACCAACTCTTCGATCCCGAGATGGACAACTCCCATCTCCCGCGTGCTGAGCGCTTTGCGATGGGCGACAAGCTCTCGGAACAGATCCTGACACTCAATCCTCCACAAGGCGATGGCCCCCTTAAATTCCTTTGGTACGTCCCGCTCGCTCAGTATTATTACGAGAGCGGCGACAAGGATCGCGCGATCGAGTTGATCGAGGTTGCACTGAAATCGCTGGGTGATCCGGAGCCAATGCCGGACCACATCAAACAGCACTACCTTACCCCATTGCTCCAAGCCCTGGCCAACTACACGGGTGAGCACGCCTGTTACGCGGATCTTTGCGTGGTTCCGCAAAACAAGGCGCCTGAAAATCAAACCGCAGTCGCCTCATGAGCAAAGATCGCAAAGGGATGACAATTGGAATTGAACCCTGGCCAATTCGCCCATTGTCTGCGGCGAGCCCGCAGTAAGTATGTCCATTGCAGCACAGGGCGCATCGCTTGCCGCAGATTGGAGGTTCAAATGTTATAATGACCTCCGGCCGAATTGCTGCGGACGCGATGTTCGACGCGAATTCTGGCCAGTCGTGGAAGACGTCACAGTCGAGGACGTGTTCAAGGTCGGCCACAGGGACATCACTTGCGTGGAATCGGCCCGGCCAAGCCGGACGTCGGCTGCGCAAGTGTGCCCGAAGTCGGCGTCCCCGAACACAGAAATCGTCCTTACGAGGACTGAAATTGAGGAGAAGGCGAAATGTCTGATGCCGCGGTTGGCCCTGCTATCAACGAGGAGCAGGCGGCCCTTGCCACCCCGTTTGTCAAATGCCTCGTGCGGCTGATCCGTGCTCAGGACTTCGACGGCTCATGGGAAGGCAAATCGGACGCCACGCTGCTGGCCGACTTCATCGTCACCACGGAACAGCGCCGTGCGATCCCTGTCATGGGCGATCCTGATCCCGACGTGCTGTGGAGGCTCGACGCGTTTTACACCGCCGTGGGGCTTGCCATCGAGGAGCGCTCCGGCCTGATGACATCGCCAATGATGGAGATGAAACCGATGGGGGCTTCGAGCGCATGCTTTTCACGGTCGGGCGGTTGGTCCTTCTGTCAAGACGTCCACCGGTTCGGCTTCGAGACGTTCCGGGAAACTCGCGGAGGCCGGTACGAAACTGGTCGACGATGCGACTGCACCTATTGTCTATCCCGACGTGGCGTGGGCGTTATGAAACCGATTTCGAGGAAGGATTTATGTCAAACCTGGATGAGATGGGCAAGAAAGTCCGAAAGCTTCAGCTGCGCGCGGCAGTTGCCAAGATGAAATTGCGCGACCTTGCAGAGGATCTTCCGGTCCAATGGACTGAGATAGAGGAGGTTGCTGAGAAAGCGTACGCCGTTTTTGCCGAGTTGGATGATGCCAAGAGAGAGCTCGCTGCAATGAAGAATTTACGATGAGGAGCACATTCACCACCCGCGACGGCTCCATATGGCTGCCGGAATATCTGACCGCTATAGATGGCAGGACTTGTATCGGCTGCGGGCGCTGTTTCAAGGTCTGCTCGCGCGAGGTCATGCACCTTTACGGCGTCGATGACGCGGGTGAAATCCTCGGCGTCTGCGACGGCGAAGACGAGGATTTCGACGGCGAGCTCAATCGCATGATCATGGTTGTCGATCATGCCGGCCGCTGCATTGGCTGCGGAGCCTGCGGCCGCGTCTGCCCGAAGAACTGCCAAACCCATGTTGCGGCCGACGAGCTCGCTGAATGAGCAGCAATGATTTGACGAGACGAAAACCAGGAGAACGGCGTTGCCCTTTAGAATCTTTTGTGCCGTGTTTGTGCTGGTCCTGTGCGGCAATGCTGTGACTGTCTACTTCGCCTCGCATTCCATCCGTCTAGCAGTTGTCACGACGCTGGCCTGTTCACTGCTCCTTCAGGTGGGCTATTTCGCAAGCGTGCTCTTTCTGGTCTGGCGGTCTGGCTGCGCTAGCAGAGCTGGCCAAAGGACTGAGCATTTCAGTAGTTGCAAGGAAGTTCGATCCCAGCCGGCAGACCATGATGAGGTGAGGAATGACTCTTCAGATGCGCCTCAACTCGTTCCGATGGGCAGCATGTCGCCGCTCCGTTGAGGCGCAGTGGAAGATCAGAACTCAGATTCACGCCACTTTGGATCAACCAGGGACATCGAGCTGACCGTCCAAGAATAGGTGCTTGAAATGAGCTGAGGTGACCGCATCCTGGGCCGTCGAACGGCGGGAGATGCAGCTGTTTGGGTTCCGTAAGCACAGGAGCCGCCGCAGCACGCCGGCATGCGGGTGGCTTTGTCTCGATGACGAACGCGGCGCTGGAAAGAAAAATGGGAGCCTTCTGCAACGTCCGACGACGCAGCTGGCTCCAAATCAAAAGCCCATGTGCGAGGGCGGAGCTGGTTCAGCTCAGTCACGTGTTGCTGGAGAGAATATGCTGGAAAAGTTCGAACGCTATCCGCTCACATTTGGACCCACACCCATCGAGAAGCTCGACCGCCTCGGCAAGCATCTGGGAGGAAAGGTTGAAATCTACGCCAAGCGCGAGGACTGCAATTCCGGTCTCGCTTTCGGCGGGAAACAAGCTGCGCAAGCTCGAATACGTCATTCCCGACGCGATCGCGTCAGATGCCGATACGCTCGTCACCATCGGGGGCGTGCAGTCCAACCACACGCGCATGGTCGCCGCGGTCGCCGCCAAGATCGGCATGAAATGTCTCCTGGTTCAGGAGAGCTGGGTACCACATGAGGATGCCGTCTACGACCGGGTCGGCAACATTCTCTTGAGCCGCATCATGGGAGCAGAGGTGCGCCTGGTCGACGATGGCTTTGACATCGGTATCCGCCGCAGTTGGGAAAAAGCGCTCTATGAGGTCAAGGCGAGGGGCGGCAGACCCTACGCGATACCAGCCGGGGCGTCTGTTCACCCGAAAGGAGGCCTCGGCTATGTGGGGTTCGCGGAGGAGGTGCGCGCCCAGGAGAAACAGCTTGGGTTTGCCTTCGACTACATTGTCGTTTGCACTGTCACCGGTTCAACGCATGCCGGGATGCTCGTCGGGTTCGCCGAGGACGGTCGACAGCGCAACGTGATCGGTATCGATGCCTCTGCCATCCCCGCTAAGACCAAGGCGCAGGTGCTAAGCATTGCCCAACATACAGCGATGCTCGTCGAGCTCGAAACGGAACTCGTCGAGGATGACGTGGTGTTGCTCGAGGAGTACGCGCACCCGAGTTATGGGATTCCGTCCGAGGGAACGAAGGAGGCGATCCGCCTGTGTGCGCGTCTCGAGGGTATGATTACCGATCCCGTCTACGAGGGCAAATCGATGCAAGGGATGATCGACCTCGTCCAGAAAGGCTTCTTTCCAGAGGGGTCGAGGGTCCTCTACGCGCATCTCGGCGGCGCGCCGGCGATCAACGGGTACGGTTACACCTTTCGCAACGGCTGACGCTCGACAGATTGCGGTTGCGCCGTCCTGCCGTGCCGATGCGCTCAAAGTTCGTTCGAGGCCGTTTAGCCGGCTCTCTGGCCCAGAGGATGCCGGCATTCTGAGGCGGTCGCGCGGCCGTCCCGTGCATGCGGAGGCAGCTCGCAGCTCGGGCTGGGGCTCATTGCGGAAAATCTGTCAGCTATGGTCCCTCAGATTATCGCCGCGCTCTTGGCCGGTCGGAACTGAGCGCCCACAGGCTTTCGGCCCCAAGCCTGGAAGGATGCGCGGGCAAGACATTGTGGTATCAAGCCGCGCAGCAAAGGCGTCGAGCTCGGATGTGACACGACCGACCTCGTCGCTGGTGGCGATACCCGATAACGTCAGTGCGTTAGCGATTGCCGAGAAAGTAAGCATCGGAACCTGCTTGACGTCCCCTTGTCGGCCGTATGGCTGCGTCAGTGCTGAGTCGACATCCGCGAACCCGACGCCTTCAAGGAGGCGGACAAGCCTGCGCCCGATGAAAGGATCGGCGCCGCGCCGACGGGCCGCTTCGACGTAGAGCTCGGCGTAGCGGTCGAAAGCCGGGCAGGGTGGATCGCAGAACTGACTGCCGTGGTCGATGTCCTCAGTAACGATCGCGCCGCCTGGCAGGAGCGCCTCCCATGCCCGTTCGAGGAGTCGTTCAGGATCGGCGAGATGCGTGAGCAAGAAGCGGACATGAACCAGCGCGGCTCCGTCCGCCGGCCAGGGATGGAGTATGTTCGCGTTATGAAACTCTATATTGCCGATGCCGCGCGCGGCGGCTTCTTCGCGCGCCAGCACAAGCTTGCTTTCGTCGAAGTTAATGCCGACGACGCGGCCATTAGCCCCGACCCGCTGCGCCAACTCGAAGCTTACATCTCCGCCCGCGCAGCCGGCGTCGATCACGGTGAAATCCGAAAGCGGCTCGAAGCGATCGAGCAGCGATTGCGTTGAAGGCGCCAGCACGCGCGAAATGACGGCAAGGCGCGCCCGGCCCTCTTTACCTCCTTTGATGATGTAGGAGGGGAGGTAACCGGGGCAGGTTATCCGCAGCGATTGATCCGTGATTCCTTGTCGCGAGGAGGATTCGGGCGATGGGATCAGCGGTACGGACTATTCGGCTGCGGCGCTTCGGCGACTGGCGAAGGTGGCGAATGACGTCAACCAGAGCAGGCGCTTGTTGTCGGTTGCTGCGGCCATGGACGGGATGAGCCGGGAAGATGCTGCACGGATCGGCGGCATGGACCGCCAGACGCTGCTGCGCACGGTCAGCTTCCATTGCGGCCTCGATCGCCATTGGCGTCACGGCCCTCAATATCTCTTTGCCGATGGCAGGGTCGATGCGAGATGCGCCAAAAGTCATGCATCGTGGCTTGGCCAGCATCTGGTTGATACGTTCGCAGCGGTAATAGGGATGACCCGGAGGCCGGCCCGAATAGACAACGCCCAACCGCCTTCCACATCGGCCGCACGTGAGCAGGCCCGCGAGCAGCGCCCGGCCGCCACGACCCGACTTGATGCCGCCTTTCTGTCCAAAGGCATTGACGGCGATATGGCTCTGGTTCCTCTCAAACTCACTCCAATCGATATAGCCTTCATGATGATCCTGGAGCAGCACTTCCCACGTTCCAAAGGGCTTGTCGTGGCCGTAGCTTTTGCGAGCCCTGCCATCGACAATCTCCGTTCGCTTCTCGCTTTTACCATAGACGTAGACCCCGGCGTAGAATGGGTTCTTCAGGATCGAAATAACACTTCGATAGCGAACCGGCACCCAGTCGAAGGACACCGTTTTGCGCCCGTCAGAAGGACGGGGAAAATGGAAATTATCAGCCGTCAGCGAAATCAGCACCTGACGGGCGCTGCCAAGCTCGCGGAAGCGCGAAAAGATGAGGCGGATCGCCTGCTGTACCCGAAGATCAGGATCAAGCCCCAGACCGTATTCACGATGCCAGATATAGCCGATCGGAACACTGAGGCGCAGTTCCCCCCGCCGCGCTTTGGCGCGAGCCGCGTCAAGCATGCGCGTTCGCAAAATGCCGAGCTCGAACTCGCTGATACTGCCCTTCATGCCCAACAACAATCGATCGTTCGGCCGACAGGGATCGTACACCCCGTCGAGATCTATGACGCGCGCTTCAACCAGGCCGCACAGTTCCAGGAGATGGTGCCAATCCCGACCATTGCGAGAAAGGCGCGATGCGTCGAGACAGAGCACTGCGCCAATTTTGCCCGTGCACAGGCCGCTGACCAGTCGTTCGAAACCAGGGCGGTCTACAGCACCGCTGGCGGTACGACCAAGGTCATCGTCGATCACATCGACATCACGGAAACCCCAGCGGCGCGCAACATCCACAAAGTTCATATTGTCGCCGCTGGCTTTCCAGGTTGTTCTGGACCTGACCGGGGGTCGACTGTCGAACGTAGACCACAGCTTTGCGCTTCAGCACCGTCGCTGGAAGGAGATCATTGCCCGTCATCGCTCGTCTCCTTCGTCGCGACGCCGGCCGCGGCCATCAGGAGGGTCGCCAGCCTGGCGACAACAACGCTTCGTTCCGGGTCGCTCAGGCCTCGCATCTGCGGCGTATCGAGCGGCATGCTCAGCTGCTGGGTCAGCATCGGTAGCGACGAGGGTCGTGGTAGTGCCTTCATGGCGCGCCTCCTGGATGGCCGTGAGTCCATCCGTCGAAGTCTGCCTGAAACCGCGCTCGGTAAGCAGTCTATGAAGCTCTACAAGCCCAATCACCGCAACGCGCGGTTCGCCCGTCTCCATGTCGGCGCAAAACGCCCGATCCAGCATCCACTCCGCCACCTGGATGATCTCACCCGGCCTAATCTCGACCCGAATGATCGCGCCATTGGCCCGGTCCTCGCGACCTTCATGCCGAAAACGACCGCCGTAATATGGATGCCAGCGATAATGAAACTCTATCATCTGCCCGACATGGGCAGAATGACCCTGCGATGGCTCTGGGAAGGCGAAACTGGACCTTCGCCGGTTCCCAGCGCGGCGCCGACCGCGCCGCCGTTATGCTTACCCTCATCACGACGGCACGCCTCAACGACGTCGACCCGAAAGCCTGGCTCGCCGACGTCCTGGCCCGCATTGCCGATCTTCCCGCCTCGCGTCTGCACGAACTACTGCCCTGGGAATGGAAGCGCCTGCGCGATGCCGACAAACCGGTCGATCAGCAGACCGCCTGACCTTCACGCAACGCCATCATAGAGCCTGCCGCGCACGCGCGCGTGTGCCAATCATGCGGCCTTCGTCGTATGCGTACGCTCTATCCTCGCTTTGACCAGCTAATGCAATATCGTCAACCCAACATTAACTGAAATCCCGAGAGGGCTGGCTGCGGTTATCCAGCACGATCCGCTAGGAAGTGTCTAATCCGAAGCAGGACCGATAAGCGGTCTTATGCAGCGAGAAAGCGGTCACGTTTGCCGCTGGCGCCGCAACCAGTTGGCGTGTCCATACGCATGGCCACAATGGCTCTGCTCTGGGGAGATTTGCTCCTGCGGTTTAGGCGCAGGGTCGCGCGGTCGCTCTGCTCGCCGACGATTAGCGAATGTTGTCGAGACCGTCTTGGGTTAAGGCATGTTGAACAGATAGCAGAAACCGTCTCGGCAACGCTAACAAGGGCAACGCGAGCAACGCCATGGGCCACCCGATCAGTGAACGGGAAGGCTTGCCAACATATCCGACAGACGCAAATCGCATCTTGAGACCTTCTTCTCAACCTTCCTCTGCCGCGACTAAATCGTAATCTAGCGCATGTTCTGCCGTCTCAATAATTTCGTCGGTTGGAACCAGCCATGACCGCCTTCTGACCAACTTTCCACGCCAAAGTCTCATCGCCGCGCCCGTCGGAGTCTGGTTAGCAATCCGCGTCCAATAAGGTTGACACGAGGGCTTCGCAGATCGGTCCTTGCGATACACCGTCGATCAGAACTTCAGCGCTGATAAGCCTTCGCCGCGGATCGACCTGAGACGGGGCAGTGGCCCCGAGCATTATCTCACCTCGCTCGCCCGGTTGAAGCATGACGGTTTTAGCTTCTCCATCCGAGGCCCAACCAAATTCCAGTAGTAGGCGCGCGCCATATATAGCAGTGCGTTCCAAGTTGTTGCGAATCCTGACGGTATAGTTTACCTTGCTGCCTGGCCGAACCTCCGAAAAATACGGAAGCATTCGCGCCCAGAATAGATCGATAAAATGGTCTGCTGGTTCATCTACTATATCGCGGAAGGCTGCTTCCTTACGCCTGATGTAGCCTGTGTACTCGTCGATCCTTGCCTGATCCACGGCAATCAACTGTCCGTGCCCCGGGCACACGAGATCAGGATTGATGGACTCTATGACATGCGCGCAACGGCTATGCATGTCCAACTGGAAGCTGTTGCGCATGACGGTACTCTGAACGAGAATATTCCGCTCAATACCGCCCGCCGCAGGATTGAAAAGGAACAAATTGTCTCCACCAAACAAAACTCGCTTGCCGTCTATATGACCCACAATCACCGCGTGGAATTCGGCTTGACCTGGAGCAAAGTAAACCTGAAACTCGAACCCCCTCCACTGAAATGCCTCACCGTCACGCAGAATTCGGTCCACTGCGATAGGTTTGTGAAAACAGCAAGGCGCACTTGCCCACGCAGTAGGGGCGGCGATGATGTCAGCAACACAATCTAGAGCCCAGCACTTCGTGCCAAAATGGCGCTGGAGAAACGGAATACCACACACATGGTCGTCGTGGGCGTGCGTCGGCACCACGAGTTCGATGTCCTGGACCCCGTAGTCCTGACGCAGCTGGTCGATATGATGTTCAACAAAACGCAACGCCTGCATTCCATCCGAATCAGCGCTACAATGGAGATGCCCAGGCGATACCAACCCATAATCAATGAACATTGCGTGGCCGTCACCGCTCAAAACAACATAAAAGTTAGAACAGGTATACGGACCGGCCCACAGGAGATGCTCGGATATGGCCTCCAGCCTGCTCTCGCGTATGAGGTGCGTATCATTGAAATTGTGGTCTCGACCCGAAGTGAACAATCTACCTATGCCAGCAAGGGCGTCGAGTCGTCTCTCAAGCGCCTCAATATCGGCGACCACTTCGGTGATCGGCTCCCCATGCGAAGGATAGGCTTTTTGCACATACTCCTTCTTAAGAGCTAGAATTGACTGCATAGTAAATTCGACGCCTAAAAGGTCACCATAACCATACTCCATAGCGTGGAGCTGGTAAAGTTTTCCGCCTTTCGCTATCAGATCGCCCGTGAACGCGATCTTCATGCCGTCGATAACTGCGACTAGACTGACCATTCCATATGTGTGGCCCTTTGCCGGCAGTACGACAAATTCAAACTCTTTCCAGACGAAGTTACCATAGTCCTCAAGAACGGCGTCGATTTGTATATTGCGGCCAATCGAGAAGAACGTGCTGCTATCATTATAGTTATCGTATATACGTCTAGCCTGCCAATAGGCTTCGGCATTGTCAAATAGGTGGCGCTCATATTCCGGAACGGCAATTTTCGCTCCCGCTCTTTGAAGGCTCGGTGTTCCCCAGCATTGATCCCTGTGGTGATGGGTATGTAGAACCCAATCGATCCGTTCAATTCCGATGGTATGGAGATGCCGCAATATTGAGCCCGATCCTGCGTCAATCAGCAAACAATCGCCGCCGCTCTTCAGAACGTAAACATTGCAGGTGTCCACCAATTTCCAGAGATGCTCTGACAAGCGAACTAAGGTCATTACAGCTCCTTCTCACCCTACTGCCGATAAGCAACCTGTTGGTTGGGCGTAGCAAGATCTCGACTTGATCGGTATCGCAATGGACCTGCCAGTGCTGGCGTAAACTGGCCGGCATTCAGCGGGTATATTGTCAATGACCTAGGTCATCTGGTCCGTGATCTCTTTGCAGCATCTCGGCTACCGAAGAAGTTCAAAGATAAGCATTCGCAAGTGCCGATGGCTTCCGCCCCTGCTGGGAGTCCAATCGTTCAGCGCGTCGCTGACGACGCGCTGAACGATGATCCGACAGAACCTCAGCCCTCCACCACATCACTCATCAGCGAACCACCAGCGTTCTACGCAGCGGAAACCATCAAAATCCCAGTTGGAAGCGAGCTTCTTGTGGCCAACTTTCGTCGAAAGAGCGTTGACGTAGTTAGCGAAGACGGGAATAATTTCGCCCGCATCATCTTTGCAAATGCTCTGCATTTCAGAATACATTTCCAGCCGCTTGGCGTCATCAAGTTCCGATCGGGCAGCCACCAATAGTTCATTGAAGCGGGTGTTTGTCCAATGGCTTTCGTTCCATGCGGCGTGCGCTGCATAACCTTGGGAGAACATCCAGTCGGCGGTTGGCCGGCCCGCCCATTGGCTCATGAAAAGGGTTTTTTCGAAATTGTGTCCCAATAGCCGTCACTTACCTCGCGGACTAGATCAATACTGATGCCGGCTTTGGCTGCATCTTGCTGATAGAGCACTCCAGCGTCGACTGCGCCCGAAAAGGCTGCATCCGAGGTAGACAAGCTTACCTTCAGCTCCGCAACTCCAGCCTTCTTGAGGTGGAACCGAGCCTTGTCCGGGTCGAATTCACGCTGCGGCAGATTCTTGGCGAAAAAGCGATTTGTGGAGGCGATCGGGTGATCGTTGCCAACCTGCCCATACCCGCGGAGCAACTTGTCGAGCAGTTCCTGGCGATTGATCGCGTATTTGAGCGCGAGTCGCACATTTGGGTTATCGAATGGAGCGACATCGCAGACCATGGCCATTGTGTTGTGCTGGGTGCCGGCGACCGACGAAATCTCCAGACCTTTATTCCTCTCCAATAGATGGACCGTGTTCAGGTCGCATTGCTGCATTGCATGGATCTGGCCTGTCGTAAGGGCATTTGTGCGCGCCGTGACATCATGTATGACAAGAGCCTCGAATGAATCAAACCAGGCCGCATCCGACTTCCAGTAGTTTGCGAAACGCTTGGCTGCGCCATTCACGCCGTAGTCGATATGATCGAGTACGTAGCCTCCGGCGCCAACCCCGGAGAAGTCCGCCTTTCCGTCATTCGTAGGACAAATGGGGAGCTGGTAGTTTTCAAGAAGATAGGGAAAATCTGAGTTACCGTCTTTCAGAACAAAGACGACTGTTCCAGGTCCGTCCGCACGGATATCCTCGATCGGTTCAACGGTGACCTTGGCACCCGACTTGGATTGCGCCCCGCGATGGTGATTGATCGAGGCAACAACATCCCCTGCTTCCAAACTCTTGCCATTGTGGAACTCAACCCCCTTCCGCAATTTGAAGGTCCAGGTTTTGGCATCTTTCGATACGTCCCAGGATTCGGCTAGCTCACCGGTAAGATTTCCGTCGGCGTCGATCTGTGTTACATAGCCATGCAGGGTTTTGAGGAACAGTCGCGTGAATGCGGTCGCGGAGATCGCAGGGTCAAGGGAGTCGGATGTGGCGCCGTCGGAGAGGCCGATTTTGAAGTGGCCGCCCTTCTTGGGAGCGGAATCTTGAGCGAACACTGGCAGAATTCCGCTCGACGACGCAATCGCCAAAGCGCCGACGCCAGCTGCGGATTTGAGAATTTGCCTTCTGTTAGGCGTGATGGCTAGGTCCGACTTTTTACCCCATTTGCTCATAGTAGTTCTCCCTGTTTCTTCTAGTTGCAGTGTTGCCGCCAGCCGCGCTCGGCGTGTCGTACTCACTGGGCGACCAAGCGTATTGCCAGGCCCTGGAAGAGGGGTCTGGCATATGCGCGCTCTCGACCGCCACTGCATTCCGGTAGCACATTAGAAAGCGTTGGAAACCTCGCAAAAAGGTAATGCCGCCAATGACTTTATCTGATGGAGAGCGATCGAGCGCCCATCCCGGAATCAAGTCCTCGGGCGGTGTGATCGCGGCGTGCCACCGATGTGGGTGAGAATGGCTGAGATTGATGCCCCTTGGGGGGCATAGTACTCGCTCTGCCGTTCAGCGAGTGTGCCGGGCGAAATTCCAGAATTGGAACACCGCCAAAGGTTCGGTTTGCCAAAGCTGCGCGACGTCACGTGGAAGCGCGCAGGTGGCATTCTCGCATTCGCCGCAGTGACGTTCTCGCGCACCGTTTGAATTGCCTTCCATTGGCGCGGGATTCATCGTCAGTGTCTCGGTGTCCTCGTCAAGCTGCGCCTGCTTGGCCGAACCGGAGCACACCAACGGAAACGGTCGCTCCCACGAATGCCGGCCCATCGTGTACCCTCGGAGCCTCAAACGTCACTAGCGGCCAGCCGCTACTACTCTTCTAGAGCGGTTCATTGATTGATTGAATCGGCTTGGGATTCCCAGTCGGGCGAGTTTGTGATTGAACTAAACCGCTGCCGCGGTAGCTGATGCGCGGGTCTGGCCTGAGGAGGCCCCTGTCTGAGAAGATTTGGTGTCGAGCCAACCTTCCAGACAGGAGAACCCCACATGGCCCAGATAAGCCCTCTGCGTCAGCGGATGATTGAAGATCTGACGATCCGCAATTTGTCACCGGAGACCCAGCGATCCTACGTGCATCACGTGGCGAAGTTCAGTCGATTTTTTGGACGATCACCCGATCAACTGGGATACGAAGAGGTGCGCGCCTATCAGGCCCACTTGGTGGGCCGAAGGGTCGTGGGGCGCGTTGAACCAGACCGTTTGCGCCTTGCGTTTCTTCTACGGCGTGACGCTGGGTCGATCTGATCTGCCTGAGCGGATCGCCAGGTTCCGACGTGTTCCTTTCATGCGTGATGTGGCCCTAGACCCCGGCAGGGCGACGGTGCCTCGCTTATCGGCTCCGCACATGTTGCCTTCGACAGGTGAGAAAGTCTCGGCCCCTGCAATCTTATCACTATCGTGGCTCACTCCCACACCCCGCATGATTGCTGTGTACGCTTCGCCGTGGTCGTCACCTCCCACGCCGCAACACTCGCTACCGGGCGGGCGCTACCCCTTACCCGGGCCGGACTCGCACCGGCTGGAACACGCCAGCTTGGCCTGGCGCACCTCACATTGATTGCCGCGCCGCAGACAGACGTGCAATGATGATGCGCGGGAAAGTTTGACAGCGCTACGCGCCGTCCCCGCATCGACCCGACAGCTCGGTCGAACTAGAGGTCGCACTCGATGCGAGAGCCGTCGCAATCGATCAGGGTGTGCCTAGCGTGCAGCAGGTCCCGGGTGCCCGGCGCTATCTCAAACAGAATCTGCCCGGGGAAAGCTAATTCATGCACCATTCAGCCACGTTCAGCGTTGTCCGATACCCGACCATGTCGGATACGCAACGCAGCATGATCTGATGCATCAGTCATTTTTGAATGCTTTTTTGCTTTGGCACGGTACATGCAAGGTCTACGGCAAAAGGCGTTCGGACTGAGGAGAAGTCGTCTCATTGACCCGAAAAGCCGCTGACTTACGCCACCTCCCAAGGCGTACTCGGCCCGGCAGCGAGCTCAGTCTCCTGCCGGGCATCCGGTTTCAGGGTGGATGTGCCCCTGGTGTTCAGGAGTTGAAGTTGGGCGGCGGCAATGTCCGCGCCGAATGGAATATGAGAAGGCAATCTCCAACCGTCTCGAGTGGGATTTCCGACGGCATTAAGAAGCGCCGGATAGACTCGGCGCCCAGGGGCGAGGAACTCGTCGTCGAGGAGCTTTTGTCCGACGATGCGATGGTGGTATCGGAAAACATCGCCGGTTGAGCGACCGCAGCCGGCGTCTGTTCGACGGGATGATCGCGTCGCGCCGCCCGTGAGCTGGCGCGAGATCTCCATGTCCATCACCGCATGAACAGATCCGCCACGACAACTCCTGCGCCCAATCAGACGCGACGCTCGGCTGCTATTTGTCCGTCGCTGCTGAGATACCCCGCTCGGTTCGGAGGGGGCGCCCCTCGTCACCGAATTCCCGATCGATCGTATCCTGACGGAGACAGATGACCCTTCACTTAGGTCGACAGTCGTCCCAACGAGCCCGCTGACGTGAAAACCACTGCCGCCGCGCGATCGCTGACGTTCGGAATCTCCCGGTCGATGCCATCGCGACGGCGTAAGATCAAACCTTCGCTCCCTGCTGGGACGGCGGCCTTGACGGGCTAGAAGATTGTTACTTTCGTGCGACATATTCCGCAATTTTGTAGTGCGAAGGTCTCAAATGCCAACCCCACACAACCCTCCTGTTGCCGTGCGGCGCGCCATGCGTAAGCTTGGGGCGGACATTCACGATGCGCGTCGACGGCGACGGCTGCCGATGGCGGTCGTGGCCGAGCGCGCCTTCACGTCTCGCTCGACCCTCCAAAGGGTCGAAGCCGGAGACCAACACCGTCAGCATCGGCATTTATGGCCGGCGTCCTGCAGGCGCTCGGCCTGCTAGAGGGCCTGAGTCAAGTCGCCGACATCAGAAACGACAGCGTCGGACAGGCGCTGGCCAGCGCCGATCTGCCTAAGCACGTCCATCTCAGGCCGCCAGTCGCATCATCGTGCGATGACTGACTAGGTGCATATCGATCTGAACGGTCGCATACGCCCGATCGGAATGGCGAGGAGCAATCGCGTCCGAGGCACGGAGGCCATCCTTTTCGAGTATGACGGCGCATGGCTTGAGGACCCGGACCGCTTCTCGCTCGAGCCAGCTCTTGCTCTGACCCGCGGCGCCTTCGGACTGCGAACCGCGCAAGCAGAGCTTCAGATTCCGCCCATGCAAAGGTATTTCATTTCGATGTAATCCTCGAGGCCATGGCGGGAACCCTCACGCCCGATGCCGGACTGCTTGATCCCGCCGAAGGGTGCCGCTTCCGAGGACATGCGTCCGGTGTTGATGCCGACCATGCCATATTCCAGGGCCTCGGCGACACGCCAGACACGCTTCAGGCTTGAGGCATAGAAGTAGGCGGCGAGGCCGTAGATCGTATCGTTGGCCTCACGGACGACCTGATCCGCATCGTCGAAGCGAATGATCGGCGCCAGCGGCCCGAAAGTCTCTTCCCGCGCAACCGCCATCACGCTGGAAATCTCGGTGAGGACCGTTGGTTCGAAAAACGTGCCATCCTTGCCGATGCGATTGCCCCCGCATCGAATTGTGCCACCTTTTTCGACCGCATCCGCGATATGGGATTCGATCTTGGCTAGAGCATGCTTGTCTATGAGCGGTCCGATGTCCACTCCGGCAGCGAAGCCATCGCCGACCGATAGGCGGCGGACTTTCTCAACGAATTTCTCGACGAACTCATCGTGAACGTTCGATTGAACGTAAAGGCGGTTCGCCGACACGCAGGTCTGGCCGGCATTGCGGAACTTCGCCTGGATCGCACCCTCGACCGCAGCGTCGATTTCGGCGTCGTCGAAGACGATGAAAGGTGCATTGCCGCCGAGTTCGAGGCTGACCTTCTTGATCTGGTCCGAGCATTGGCGCATCAGCAGCCGGCCAACCTCGGTCGATCCGGTGAAGCTGATCTTGCGGACCTTGGGATTGGCGCAGAGTTCGCGACCGACCGCGTCGCCTTCGGACGCATAGACCAGGTTGACCACGCCTTCGGGGAAGCCAGCCTGGTGCGCAAGTGCGAACATGGCGCCAGCCACGAGCGGCGTCTGTTCAGCGGGCTTGAGGATGATCGTGCAGCCTGCGGCCAAGGCTGGCGAGATCTTGCGCGCGACCATCGAGGCTGGGAAATTCCATGGCGTGATCGTGCCAACGACGCCGATCGGCTGCTTGATCACCAGCATGCGGCGGTCCGTCGATGGTGCGGAGATCGTCTCGCCATAGATGCGATTGGCCTCCTCGGCGTACCATTGCAGGTACGCCGCAGCATGCGACATCTCCGATTTGGCTTCGGCAAGCGGCTTGCCCATCTCCGCTGTGAGTATAGCGGCGAGATCGTCGGCGTGGTCGATGATCAACTGATGCCAACGCCACAGAACGTCGCTGCGCTCACGTGCGGTCAATCCTGCCCATCCAGGCTGGGCGCCATAGGCCTTGTCGATCGCAGCGCGCGTCTCCTGCACGCCCATGTCGGGAAGCTCTGCCAGCACTTCGCCAGTCGATGGGTTGAGGACCTCAAATGTCCGCTCGCCAATCGGCATGCCAAGTGCTGGCAGGCGATCAATGGGTCCAAACAGGTCGGGGGATCTCAAGTGACGGATCATCGGCAGGCACAGGGGCAATACCGGATTCCTCCTCGACGCAGCGGGTATATGTAGCAGGGTGCGATGTATTCCGCGACGTCCGGGTTCCTTAGGGCCTCAGCCAGGCAGCCGGTAGACCACCGTCCCCAAACTGGAAAGGGAGGATACTTTGAATTCTCTAATCGATGCTCGCGGTTCTCGTTAGGCGAAAAAATCGGAAGTCGGCTTCGCCATCCGCACGCAGTGCATGGAGGGGGCCTGCGCCTTTCAATCTGCGGACCATGATCGGGGTCCTCTACCACCCGAAGAGAAGCTGGCGTGAGGAGGAGCGTGCCACAATCAGGCGAGTAGGCCGCCTGAACCGGCAGATGCCTCGCAAGGGCCCCCAAAACCGCTCGGCGGGCTTTTAAAAAACCCCACTAGCCCACCGAACAGGGTTTCGCTCCCCCATGGGAAGACCTCACAAGGGGAGAAGGAAGGCGAAATGGCGTCCTGGTCTCATCCTTTGCCCCCAGCGGCGGGCCGACGACCATAATGGCGGGCTCGGCCGAAAGCAGCTTCTTCGCCGCAGCCTTGACCTGGTCGAGCGTCACCTGATCGATGAGGGCGGAACGGCGCTGGATGTAGTCGGTGCCGAGATTGTCGAGCTGCAATCCGACGAGCGTGGCTGCAATCGAGCTGGAGGAACCCAGATAGTTGATGGCATAGGCCCCGATCAAATGCTTCTTGCTCGCCTCGAGCTCGGCCTCCGTCGGCCCCTGCTGTGCCATCTGCTTCACCACCTGATGCACGATGCTCAGCGTCTCGGCGGCGCGGTCCGAGCGTGTCGCCGTCCTAACCAGCAGCGCATGAGAATGCTCGTAACCGGCCAGATTAGAGCCGACGCCATAGGCAAGGCCGCGCTTTTCGCGCACCTCCTCCCACAGGCGCGACGTGGAGGGCGAGCCGCCGAGGATATCGTTCATCAGCAGTGCGGCGAAGAAATCCGGCTCACTGCGTCCGACGCCAGGAAAAGCCAATCGCAGCGAGGTCTGCGGAAGCTCGTAGTTCACCTCCACCTGCTGTCCGAGTTTCGCGGCGACATCGGCAACGGGGGAGAGCGTCTGCTTCTCGTGCAAATCGCCGAACAGCTGGTCGAGCTTTTCACTCAGCCTCTTCGCGTCAATGTCGCCAACCACGACAACATGGAGCCCGTCGCGTGCGAAAATGGCTTTGTGGAAGGCGCCGAGATCGGCCGGCCTTATGCCGGCGAGGCTCACTTTGGTACCTTCGTCCGGCCTCGAATAAGGATGCGTGCCGTAGATCGCGCGTAGCCATTTGCGCTGAGCGATCGCATCGGGGTCGGGCTCATTGGCAATGATGCCGGAGACCACCTGGGCGCGGATGCGGTCGACCGGCTTCTGGTCGAAGCGCGGCCTGTTGACCGCGAGCCTGAGCAGATCGAAAGCGGCGTCCTGTTGTTCCGAAAGCATGCGCATCGAGCCATGGATGCCGTCGCGTTGCGCGTCGAAGCTCATCTCGGCGCCGGCATCGTCGAGCTTCACCTGGAAGGCCTCGCTGTCGAGATCGCCGGCGCCCTCGTCGAACAGGCCGGTCATCAGGTGAATGAGCCCCTCCTTGCCGACCGGGTCCTGCGTGGTGCCGCCCTTGAAGACGAAGCGGACCGAGATAATCGGCACCGTATGGTCCTCGACCAGCCAGGCGTTGATTCCCTTTTCAGATTTCACCTCCTGGATGTTCATCGCCGCATGGGCCCTGAGCGCAGGCAGGATGAGGAAGAGGATGGCGAGGAGGAGGATGGCCAGCGGGGTGGCGAGGCGTGCGACGCTGCCTTCTGCCACTGAAAGCGGAAATGGCAGGGCTTGTGCATAGGCGGCACGGTGTTGGTTCATCGTCACATCAATTCTCCGTCTTGGGCAAGAGATAGCCGGTGGTCGAATGGTCGGGCACGAGATAGCGGGCGGCGACGGCCTTCACCTGATCGGCGGTGACCTTGCGGATGCGGTCCGGCCATTCCTGCACATCTTTTACGGTACCGCCGGTGGCAAGCGTCGAGCCATACATGTTGGCGAGGTAGTCCTGCTCGTCTTGGGCGAAGATCACCGAGCGGACATACCGGTCCTTGGCCTTTTCCAGCTCTTCATCGGTCACACCGTCCTTGGCGATGCGGGCGACTTCGGCGTCGGCTGCGGCTTCTAGGTCGGCAAGCCTTGCACCGCCGCGCGGCGAGCCGTAGATGGCGAAGTTGGTGGCATCCAGCATGGTGCCCTGGAAATTGGCGCTGGCCTCGGTGGCTATTCCCTGTTTCACCACCAACTGCTGGTAGAGCCGGCTGCGGGTGCCGCCGCCGAGGATCTCGGCCAGGAGGTCGAGCGCCTCGGCCTCGCCAGGTTCGGCCGTATGATAGGACGGCACCACCCATTGCGTGGAAAAGCGGGGCACCGAAACGCGCGCGTCGGTGAGTGTCACCGTGCGCTTAGTGTTCTGCTCCGGCTCGACCGGCCGGACTCGCGGCTGCTGCTCCGGTCCGCGCGAGAGCTTGCCATACGTCTTCTCGGCCAGCGCCTTCACCGTCTCCGGGTCGACATCGCCCGCCACCACCACAACGGCGTTTGTTGGGGTTATAATATTTGTTGTAGAAGGCGACGGCGTCGACGCGGTTCAGCTGCTCCATCTCTTGCATCCAGCCGATGATCGAGATGCGGTAGGGGTGGTTCTGCCAGAGTGTGGCGTCGACCTCCTCATCCAGCACCGCCTGCGGGTTGGTCTCGATACGCCAACGGCGCTCCTCCAGGATCACGTCGCGCTCGGTCTTGATGACATCGTCGGTGAGGATGAGGTTGCGCATACGGTCGGCCTCGAAGCCCATCATCTGCCCCAGCACCGAGGGCGCCACTCTCTGGTAGAAGGCGGTATAGTCGTAAGAGGTGAAGGCATTGTGCGAGCCGCCGATCTCGGCCACCGCGCGGTTCAGCTCGCCGGCGACGTGATTGGCCGTGGCCTTGAACATCAAATGCTCGAAGAAATGCGCGATGCCGGATTTGCCCGACGGCTCGTCGGCGCTGCCGACCTTGTACCACACCATATGGGTGACGATCGGCGCGCGGTGATCGGGGACGACGACCACCTCCATGCCGTTGTCGAGCAGGAAATCCGTCACCTTGCCGTCGTCGGTGGCGGCCAGAACCGGAGCGGTCATCGCGAAAACCAAGGCGGTCTCAATGAATGCCCTGCGCAGCCACCGAGACGGAAGTTTGGTGGATGGCTCCGGTTGTGGTGGCCGGACGATCGGCAAGGTTCGTGGCAAAGCGATTTCCTCATTTTTAAGGCGCTGCGTCCCCGTCTCCCCGTGTGGGAGAAAGTGGACCGGTAGGCAGCGCCGATCCACCCGAGCCGTCTGCATGTTGCCAGGCCTTGCTCGAGCCTCATCTTTGGATGCGTCCGGGAGACGTGCGGCCTTATTTTTTGGTGAGGTGATCATGGGACGGCTTCTCCTTGGTCCGTGACGCGTTTGCGGATGACCGCGCACGTGCCGTGCCAAATGAGAAAACCGTTTCGGCAATGTGATAAATCGGGCTCTGCTATGTTGCGTATCCGACATTGTCGGACATCGGACGGCGCCGAACGCGAAGCGCTTGCGGCTTGGGACGATATCTTGCTCGTGCGGAAGACGATTGAGCGTGCTGCCGCGGCGGGGGATAAAATGCGCCTCGAACTGGCCGCGGCACTGAGAGGGTTGGAATCGAGACGATGGTGGTCGACGCAGAACGCTGTCCTCGACAGGCAGGCCAGGGTCGACGCTGAACGAGCAGAGGAGTCAGGAGCCTGGCCGGTTAGGAAGGAAGGTGGCCGCCAGGCTATTCGCAGTGGAGGTGGCGGAGAGGCGAGGGGGAGCTCGGCAGGCCGGAGTCAAGGAGGCCGCTCAAGGGCACCTGGCGAGAGCGTGGCGTTGCAGGGTCTGGCCTCGGCAGCGTGCTTGATCAGTTGCCAGAGCTGTCCAAAGCTATCGGGGATCGTGAGGCAATGTGTGTACACCTCCCGACAAGATCGCGCGGCTGCTAGACGCTGGGCCGCGCACCCAAGCCGACAGAGAGCGCCTTCCGTTTTGAAAAACCCACAAAACAAGGTAGCGCCGGGAGGTGCTCCTGGCGTGCTTCCTATCGGCGTGCCTTCTTCAATGTCCGGAGCAGACCACGTAACCGCAATCGCCGTCCTCAAGGACGCTGAGATATTGCGGCTTGTTGACCATATATCGGCGCATCCGAGGACGAAGGGCCTTGCGCGACGCCCTTTGCTGATCCCGCCGGGCAACCGCAGGCTGCAACTCGTCGAGATAAAGGCGATCGACGCGGCCGGACGGCGATTGGTGGGGCGGCATGAGCAGCGCGCTCAATATTACGCTTCTCGTCCAAAATCTGAATTCGCGACAGAATCACAGGCGATAGCCTCCGAACCTTTCGCCGAGGCCGGGTTCGTATGGCACCGTCACAGCCGCATTCATCTTGAATCGCAAGTTCACCTGTGGCCGTAAAAGAACCCAGTCATCGCGCAACGCCCCGCTTGATCGCGCATCGCGCTCTTTCAGAATAGAGTGCTGGATTTTGCCCAACGCCGTTCGCGGCAATTCGTTCGTGAAAATAAACTCGCGCGGGACTTTGAAACGGGCGACCTGGGACTGCACATAGGCAGCCAGTGCTTCTGCTTCGATCCGAGCCCCCGCCCGCCTGATCACGTAGGCGACAGGTACTTCGTGCCAGCGCGGATCCGGCCGGCCGACGACAGCGCATTCTGCGACATCGGGGTGCTCGTCAAGCACACGCTCGACTTCCGCCGGATAGATGTTTTCTCCGCCGGAAATGATCAGGTTCTTTTTGCGATCACGGACCCAAAAATAACCGTCGGCATCGCGGTGACCGAGATCGCCACTGCGATACCATCCCTCATGCTGCGCCTCTCGGGTCGCTTGTTGATCGCGCCAATATCCATAGAAGACGTTGGGGCCCCGCACCGCTATTTCTCCTGTCACGCCTGGCGGCAACTCCTTGCCAGCGTCGTCGATAATCGTGGCTTCGCAGCATCTCCGAAATACCGCTGCGCCTCACTGAGTGAATGCACAATGGCGTGTTCCAATGCATCGAGGTCGCGCACGATCCGCATGCCCTTGCCGCCGCCGCCGGCGGATGGCTTCACCAGCAAAGGCGCTCCAATGGACCGTGCGCGCGAAATGAACGTTGCTGGATCATCCTCCTCGATCGCCGAAGGCGCGACGGGAAAGCCATTCCGCTGAACGAACTTGCGGGCCTGGATCTTGTCGCCCATCAATTCGATATTCTCTGGAGTAGGCCCAATGAACACGATGCCGGCCTCCAACACCTTGCGAGCAAATTCCGCATTCTCCGACAAAAATCAATAGCCCGGGTGAATCGCCCCGGCGTTCACCTCGTGGGCGGCAGCGATGAGCGGTATCGAGATAGGCCGCGACCGGTGTGCGACCGCTTGTGGGAACCGCCACGTCGGCCATTGAGACGGCTGGCGTCCCCGCATCGAGATCGTGGTAGACAATTGCAGAGCGCAGCTCCAGCTCGCGCAGCGTCTTGATGATTCGTACGGCGATCTCGCCTCTATTGGCGATCAGAACTGTATCAAAGGGTAATTTTCGCATTATCCTGTTTTTCCAGGAACAGGGCTGGGGCTAGTATTGTCGTTGTTCGCAGTTTAGGTGGCGGCCTACCTCAAGGCGTTGGGTCAATCATCGAGATAGATGCTGCCATTCGAGAGCCGAAATCGCACGGTGTTTGCATAGCCATTTTCGGCAACGGAAATGGACTTCGCTCATTACAGCCTGGCGCAGCCAGGATCGGGCGCAGCCCCGATTGGAAGGCAGAACATCTGATGCTTCGCCATCTGCGAAAGTGCCGAAAACACACTTTGCAGTTTGGGCAGTTTGGATCGGAATTTTTTCTCTTCTCCGTTCAGTCGTCGGAACAAGCTAACAATTTCCGCCGATCGGGTTCTTCGGTGCTGGGTGGTCAAGTGGGCGACAAAGAGGGGCCTTTTGCGTGGGCGCCATGCCGAGTGCGCTATTCACTGATGTCCGTGTGGCATTGAACGTTTCCTTTTCCGATCGGGGCGGCGATGCTGGAAAGGTGAGGAGTTGCAGCCGCCGCCGGCTGAGGGGGCGACGGAATTTTGCACACGCCATGCAGGCAGTTTTTGCGCGCTGGTGAGCCGACGAACAGATCGATGCCTTCTAACCGGGACCGGCTCTAAGCTCAAGGCTATGATGCCAACAACAGCCTGACCCTGGTCAATTTCAGATGTGCCAACCGCCGCGCCGGATAATGGAACATCTCTTGGGTGCTTTCTATAACAAACACCAGGGTCATCAGATCAAGCAGGAAGTCGTCGATCGCTTGGGCGATTGTTTGCGACTTATCGTCCAACTGATCCAGCAAAACGCGCGCCCTATCGATCGCATCCGCGCTGGCCGCATCGATTAACGCCTCGATCCTTTTGAAACAATCCAATTCCGAACTCCTTCAAGCCTCGCCAGGGTTATGCACCAAGGTGGCGACGTGAACCACCCGGCCGTTGACCCAGTGGCGCGAGCCACCATCAGCAGATCGAGCCGGGCCCCGCAATTTTTCGTTTTTGCTTTGCCTAAAGTCTCGGCTATGTATCGGACTGGCCTAACGGCCTGCCCACGTTGCAATTGTACAAAGGAATACGCATATGGCGACCGGAACAGTGAAGTGGTTTAACAGCAGCAAGGGATTTGGATTTATCCAGCCCGACAATGGCGGTCAGGATGTTTTCGTCCACATTTCCGCTGTCGAGCGCGCGGGGCTCTCAACCCTCACTGACGGCCAGAAGATCAACTATGAGATCGAACAGGACCGCCGCACTGGCAAGTCATCCGCTGGCAGCCTCAGCAAAGCTGGCTGATTTTTCGGCTGCGTCCCGCAAGAGCCGGAAGCACGCGGCGCGTCCCGGATGGGCTGACCCACTCGACAAGAGTGGACGAGAACATGGCTTGACCGGAGATTCGGTCAGCAGATTGCTGCAAACCGTCGCGAATTCCTGAAACCAGGCTGTCTGGAAAGACAAGGCGGGGTTGCTCCCCCCGCCTTTTCATATTACGCGCAGATCATGCCAATGGCAGCAGCACACTCCAAAACGAATCTCGGTTGCCGGAATTAAGCCGTGACCTTCTTGCGGGTCCGTTTCGCCGGCGCTGGCGCCGGCGTTTCCGGCTCCTTCGGTTTGCGGCCGAGCCCCATCGTCTTGGCCAATGCCGAGCGCGCCGCGGCGTAGTTCGGGGCGACCATGGGATAATCCGCCGGCAGGCCCCATTTGGCGCGATATTCGTCCGGCGTCAGCCCGTAGTGGGTCGACAGATGGCGCTTTAGCGATTTGAATTTCTTCCCGTCCTCAAGGGAGATCATGTAGTCGGGTGTCACCGACTTCTTGATCGGGACTGCAGGCTTAAGGACCGCCGGCTCTTCTGCGGAGACGCTTCCGGCCGTGCCTTTCAGAGCCGCATGCACTTGGCCGATCAGAGCAGGGAGGTCCCCTACCGGAACCGGATTGTTGGAGACATAGGCTGAGACCACATCGGCTGTGAGCTCGATGAGGGTGTCGATGTTTTTGTCGGCTTCTTCTGTCATGAAAATCTCCGGGCGGCTTGAAACATAGTCGGCGAAGCGTCGCTTCATAGTGGGGGTTGCCGCTGAACGCAACAATTGTCTCGACAGGATTATTGCGATGCTCATCCCAGCATCGAGGTCTATAGCGCCGCATCCCACCGTCATGCACGTTGATCCGCCCGGTGTTGGCTGTCCCGTAACTGGGTCGGAGTTTGCTTTGAAGCTCGATCCCCTCCGTTTGAATTTTGCAAAATGAAAAAGCCGAAGGTGTTCCGCGCCGCTGAAGGTTTCGTACGTCATCGGATACACGGCTTCGACCTTCATGGTCTCCAATGATGCTTGCCGCCTTGGCATTGTTATGGTGATCGTCGCCACGCCCCAAGGAACCAACCAGGCCGTCAGCGCGAGCAAATTGCGATGGCGCCGGCCACGTGTTGGGATCCACGGTCGCAGCGATGAACACAGCCTGGTGGCGGCTTCCGCCATTCGATCGCAGACCCGATCGAAGTCTGGCCGTCAGGCCCGGTCCTCTCCCGCCGTTGATCTAGCGCAGGGCGTTCACGAACCGCATATCCCACAATGGCGTCCGTGCACAACGCTCGGAGATCATTTATGAAAATGCTATTCACTACGATGGCTGTCGCCTTGCCGGCAGCCATCGCTTTTGCTGCAGAACCGATCCCCGCCGACCTCAGAGAAACGGCACTGGCCACTTTCAAGGCTTTGCCATCCACCACGCCGGCAGTCGCCAACCACCCGATCACACTGGAAAAGATCGCCCTCGGCAAGGCATTGTTCTTCGATCCCCGTGTCTCGGCGTCAGGTGTCTTCTCGTGCAACTCGTGCCACAACTTGGCGACTGGGGGCGACGACAATCTTGAAACCTCGATCGGCCATGGTTGGCAGAAGGGACCGCGCAACGCGCCGACGGTACTGAACGCTGTCTTTAACATCGCGCAGTTCTGGGATGGTCGCGCCGAAGACCTGAAGGCTCAGGCCAAGGGACCGGTCCAAGCCGGTGTCGAAATGGCCAACACTCCGGGTCAAGTCATCGCGACGCTCAAGTCGATGCCGCAATATGTCGATTGGTTCAATGCAGCTTTCCCCGGTGAGGCCGATCGCGTCACCTTCGACAACTTAGCCAAGGCAGTTGAAGCCTTTGAGGCGACACTGGTCACGCCGGCGCCCTTCGATGCTTTCCTCAATGGCGATGACGCCGCCATGACTTCCGAACAGAAACAGGGGCTGGCGCTTTTCATGGACAAAGGCTGCTCGTCCTGCCATGCCGGCATCAACGTTGGCGGGGAGGACTATTACGCATTCGGCCTTATTGAAAAGCCCAGCGCCGAGGTACGGCCGGAAAACGACAAGGGCCGCTTTGCCGTCACCAATTCAGCCGACGATTCCTTTGTTTTCCGCGTGGCGCCGCTGCGCAACGTGGCACTCACCGCGCCCTATTTTCATTCGGGCAAGGTTTGGGATCTGAAACAGGCCGTGGCTATTATGGGCACCACCCAGCTCGGCGAAGAGTTGAAGGCCGAAGAAGTCGACCTGCTCGTTGCCTTCCTTAACTCGCTGACCGGAAAGGTACCCGAGGTCGTCTTGCCTATCTTACCCGCCAAAACTGCGACAACGCCTCGACCTGCATCGCAGATCTTAGGGAAATAAATGGCCGGAGCTGGCTACGGAAAGTCGCAATCAAGAATGATTGCGACCATTACTGGGACGAGACGGATCGCGACCTCTTTAAGAAGGCAATGCCTGGCATGATCCCAAAGTGCAGACAATGCTTCCGTCGCCAACTCGTTGCGATGGCATCATGTTAGGTATCTGGCGCGAGTCAGATTAAAGGGCTTCGAAAAGTTGGAGGATTGTCGCAGATACTACAACAAGGAGCGCCCATATGGGACGATAGGGCACAAGGCTCCGATCGCCTGTCTCAGTCAGTGCCAAATTCAACGGCGTTTCACCGCCCAGTTCCGCTAATTCCCCCCACAACCACCTGTTCGCTTTGCCAGAAGCTCTCTTGACTAATTGGCTGCGATGTACAGGGATTTCCCGAGAGCTTAGTCTCACACTGTGCAAGGGCCTGCTACGGCTGAGGGAGGGGAGGGCTGCTTGGACGAGCACGATCCGAAGGAAGAGCTGATCGAGACGATTTTCCGCAATGGCACAATCACTGTCGTGGGCATCCTGCTTGCCTTTTCGCTCGGCTTCGTCACGCATTGGGCGGCGAACCCCGTGCCATGGCGGCTCTACGACCTATTCGCCGTTGTGCCGATCCTGGTCGGCATCGCGTTGCAGATGCGGGCGCTGTCCAAGCTGCTCGACATGAGTTCGCTGCGCCGACCCATCTACGAACGCGCCAACCGCATCTTCATGGCCGGCCTCATCCTGACCGCGTGCGGCGTCGGGCTGGCCATCCTGCTCGATGTCTTCGAGATGTCAGCGAAGGGCACGCTGCCCGGCGCTTAACGGCCTGTCACTGCGCTTTGGCGCTCCGCTCATCGCTGTCGTCGATTCTTGCATCCGTTGCAGGTCCGGCATCTTGGCAGTGTCGCACCATTTGACGCCGATTCTTACCGCTGGCCTTGGTTTCGCCGGCCGCCGGCACCACGTGATCGTGGGCGCGCAGCGACACATCGCAAACCGCCGAACCCATCACGCGATTTGCGGTTGTCGATGCACGCGCCAAGCTCTGGGAACGACTTGGGTCAGCCTCAGTAGCGCCGCGGCCGGCTGCCCATGGCCGAAAGCGTCAGGGAACTCGACAAGGTCATCGGCGAGACAAACAAGCGCAAGATGACTCTCGACATTCTGCGGACCGCCAAGCGTCCGATGTCGACCGCCGAATGCGCGCAGGAGTTCGCAACGAGGCACGGGTGTCCGGGGACGATCCGCGCGCCGTCACCATCATCGGCAAGCGCCTGTCTCCGATCCTTAGCACCCTCGAGAAAGCCGGACGCGTCGGACTGAACCGCGAGGGTGACTGGGCCGAGGACCGCATCGACCGTCGCCCGATTTGACTGAGGATTTCAGAGGGCGAGCATGGTGTCGGGCGTCAGCAACACAATTCGCCCGTCCTCCTTGGCACGCTCTTGGACACCTGCCTTGAAACCGGTGCGCGCGTATAGGACGAAGTGGCGATCTTCTACGCCACGACCATAGTCGGTTCTTCCGGCGCGCTCGATCAGTGTCGCGAGGACATCCGCCCCGATCATTCCGCGGCGCCACTTGCACTCGCCGTATAGCATCGATCCGTCCAGCAAGCGTCCGGCTACGTCAATGTCATATTCGGCACCCCAGATTTGACCGATCTCCTGGGCCGGAGACGGAAGAGCCTCCTGCGCATGGCGGCGGGCGTGCCCTCGGCAGATTTCCTCGAACGCGCCGCCCATATACTCGTCCAGCCGCGGCACCACTTGGTGCCGCCAAATCTCGGGACCGAAGCCCTGCATCACACTTGACATGTTCGGCCGAACGAACCGATGCCAGAAGGCAACAAGCGGATCGTCCACGAAGTAACGCGTGTCCCGTGACTTGGGGTTGGCGTCGAGGGAATGTACGGTCCGAACCAGCCGCATGCGCTCGAGCCGCTTCATGTAGGGGCTCAGCGAAACGGAATCCTTGATGTCCCGGAGACGGCCGCCGATTTCCCCGAGTTTGGTGCAGCCGTCCGCGATCGCCGCCAGGATGCTGGCGTAGCGTTGGGTCTCCCGAAGTTCCGATTGGAGCAGGACGTTCGGCTCGTCTACCACCGCCCCAGTATCGGCGAGCAGCAAATTGGTGACGTTCTCCTCGAGACTTGCGCTTGGATCGCAGAGCCTTAGGTAAAAGGGGATACCACTGAAGATGGCATAGGCAAGGATACGATCCACAGCAGGGTAATCCGGGAAGAACCCGGCCGCGTCCCGCAGCGGCAGCGCCTTGACTTCCAGGGGTAGGGTTTGGCGCCCGTAGAGTGAATTCCTCTCGGCCAACAGATCCTCCATCTGGGCAATCATCGACCCGCAGAGCACCAAGTTCAGCTTGCCCTCGGCGCCGACGACCGCGTCCCAGAATTTTTGGATGATCGATGGCAGGGCCTGATCGCCCTCGACAAGGTAGGGGAATTCGTCCAGGACAACGATCAGCCCAAGCGTTCCCTCGGCCTTACGCGCGAGGTATGTCAGCACGCTCAGCCAATCGCCGAGGCCGTCCAACAGGGGATCGGCGCCGAGCGAGCGGGCGATTTCCGCTTTGAAGCCCTCCAGATTCAGAGTGGGGGTGACACGCGTCGCTTGATAGAGAACGTGGGGACGGTCCTTGGCAGCTTCCTTGAGCAGCGCGGACTTCCCGATCCGGCGCCGTCCATATACCACGAGCAAAGAGGGCCTAGCGAGGGAGAATTCCTTGCGGAGGCGGGAGAGCTCTTGAGCGCGACCTACGAATATTAGTGTAATCCTGATTACGGTAATCAAGGTTACACTAACCGAGTGCCAAAGCAAGGGCGGTCAGGCAGCTTGGTAAGTACAAAGCACCAAAGCCGGGACAGGCCACTGGAAAGACACCGCTTTCAAAGCGCCAAAATCCCGGCCGATGGGTCCGCTGGGCCTGGTTGGTCGAGGAGGACTACGGCCAGAAAGGCAGATCGCCTTCTGGCCGATCCAGCCGGGACTCGACCGTTTCGCGGATCGCCCGCGGATCGGAATTGGCTCGCGATGCCTGCCAGACGATCGACTGCACCGTTGCCAGCGTGTTCTTCACTCGATGGTTCAATTCGTCGATGAGCATTTTGGATTGCGCCTGCTCCTCCTTGTGTCTGGTCAGATCGACAAAGGAGGTAAAATACTGGACGATGGCGCCGCTCTTGTCGTGGACAGGACTGGCGAAGACCCGCCCAGAACTCGCTGCCATCCTTGCGCCTGTAAAGGATTTCCGTGCCCGCCTCCGCATTGGCTTCGAACTCGAGCTTGATGCGTTTCAGCGCCCCGGCGTCGTGCCGTTCGCCATGAGGAAATTGAAGTGCCGACCGAGGACCTCTTCCCTGACGTATCCGGTCATGCCGAGGGAGGCGTCATTGGCAAAAATGATGGGATTGCCGGGTTCTTTTGCGTCGGTGAAAACCATGTGTTGTCTCGGCGACAACGACGAACGGCCCAGTCGTCCTGGAAGCCCTCGACTTCGGCTTCGGCGTTCTTCTGCTCTTCGGACTTGGCGACTACGCTGGACATATTGACTAGATCCCGCGCCTTGGCGCGATCCAACCGGACGCCGGACCTGCGCCCACGGCTCCCGCCACCGGATGGATCACGCTACGCCGCCCGCGACACGCGCGAGGTGAACGTTGCCCTTGTCATCGACACGCTGGTGCCGTTCTTGTCGCTGATGACCTCGATGTTGGCCTCCAGCTGCTTGACCAGCGCCTCGACAATGGCGGTTCCCAGGCCCGCACTGGCGACGATGCTGGCGGGCTTGCCGGCGCCATTGTCTTGCCGTGATGCACGTAACCCCTGGCTTCTGCCGCAGTCGCACGGGTGCCGTTCTGGTCGCGGCCTTGAATGCATCGCGGCACGATACGTTCGACGCTGAACCGGCCGTGAGGGCGAGGGGGCCACAAACGCAAGACGGTTCGCGGCGAGATACAACGGCAGTCGGCGCGTTGTGTTGATGTTGGGCTAGCAATTGCGAGCGAAGAATTCCGGCATTCGGCAGCAACGGCCATCCGGCACCGTACCTGCTCTACCCCCAAAGTACCGAAAGCGGTGCCGCCTGGAGGCGCTCTCCGAATGGGACAATCTTATCGTGGTCTAATAGCACCACTCCAGAGACAAAACGGTCTCCGCATGCGTCTGCCAGCATTCGCAAGCCCTTGAAATCTGAGCTTGTGACTGTGGTTCGGGCGCAGACATGGCCCTTCGCGCCTGCTGTGGACTTCCAATGCTTGGCCGAGGTTCCTCGAACTATCTCGCATCCAGGGCTCCTCGCAAAGGCGTGAGCCGAGGCGTATGCCCTAATTCATCTTGAGCTTTCGCCACTGGGGCTTAGGGCCGCCTTGGGTAACCGGGTGCAGCTATTGGCTTCCGTTTGAATCGTGACTACGCGAGCTGGCGCTGCGACCCGGTAGCGGACCCCCCAACGTCCGCGGTGGGGTCGGAAACAGCATTATCCCGAACCGGGTGATTATCCCTCTGACCCCTACTAAATTGGTCCGCTTCTTGCAGCAAGCATTTCTGGCAGAGCCCGGGGTCTATCCGGGCGACGCGATGGGGATGAAATTGCTGGAGGAGCAAAATGGCAGCTGCCCAAACCTTGTATGACGTCATTCGTCGCCAGGGGATCACCCGGCGCAGTTTCACCAAGTTCTGCAGCCTGACGGCCGCGAGCCTCGGTTTCGGCCCGGGTGCCGCGACAGCGATGGCTGAAGCACTCGAAACCAAGGAACGCGTTCCCGTCATCTGGATGCATGGGCTCGAATGCACCTGCTGTTCGGAGAGCTTCATCCGCTCGGCCCATCCGCTCGTCAAAGACGTCGTGCTGTCGATGATCTCGCTCGACTATGACGATACGATTATGGCGGCCGCCGGCCATCAAGCGGAGGCGATTCTCAAAGAGACGAAGGAGAAGTACAAAGGCAAGTACATCCTCGCCGTCGAGGGCAATCCGCCGCTCAACGAGGACGGCATGTTCTGCATCGACGGCGGCAAACCCTTCGTTGAGAAGCTGAAGTGGATGGCCGAGGATGCCATGGCGATTATCGCCTGGGGCGCCTGCGCCTCTTGGGGCTGCGTCCAGGCGGCCAAGCCGAATCCGACCCGGGCGACAGCGATCGACAAGGTCATCCTCGACAAGCCGATCATTAAGGTACCAGGCTGTCCCCCGATCGCGGAGGTGATGACCGGGGTAGTCACCTTCATCACGACCTTCGGCAAGCTGCCGGACCTCGACCGGCAGGGCCGGCCCAAGATGTTCTATTCGCAGCGCATCCACGACAAATGCTACCGCCGACCACATTTCGATGCGGGCCAGTTTGTCGAGGAGTGGGACGATGAGGGCGCACGCAAGGGCTTTTGTCTCTACAAGATGGGCTGCAAGGGCCCGACCACCTATAATGCCTGCTCTACCGTGCGCTGGAACGGTGGCGTTTCCTTCCCGATCCAGTCAGGCCACGGCTGCATCGGCTGCTCGGAAGACGGCTTCTGGGACAACGGCAGCTTCTATGACCGGCTGACGAACCTCCACCAGTTCGGCGTCGAGGCCAACGCCGACAAGGTCGGCATGACCGCCGCCGGCATCGTGGGTGGTGCAATCGCCGCTCATGCTGCGGTGACCGCCTTCAAGCGCGTGACCACCAAGCGCGAAAAAGCCGACGCATCATAATCACTCTCGGCGAGGAACAGCATTGTGACAATTCAGACACCCAACGGCTTCACACTGGACAATTCGGGCAAGCGCATCGTCGTCGATCCCGTCACCCGCATCGAGGGACATATGCGGGTGGAGGTCAATGTCGACGAAAACAACATCATCCGGAATGCGGTCTCGACGGGCACCATGTGGCGCGGCATCGAAGTCATCCTAAAGAACCGCGACCCCCGCGACGCATGGGCCTTCACGGAGCGCATCTGCGGCGTCTGCACCGGCACGCATGCGCTGACCTCTGTACGCGCGGTCGAGAATGCGCTCGGCATCACCATCCCGGACAATGCCAATTCGATCCGCAACCTGATGCAGCTGGCGCTGCAGGTTCATGACCATGTCGTGCACTTCTACCATCTTCATGCGCTCGACTGGGTGGACGTGATCTCTGCGATCTCGGCCGATCCGAAGGCGACCTCCGCGCTCGCGCAGTCCGCGTCCGACTGGCCGCTTTCCTCTCCAGGCTATTTCAAAGACATCCAGACCCGGCTTAAGAAATTCGTCGAGTCAGGCCAGCTCGGACCCTTCAAGAACGGCTATTGGGGCAATGCATCCTACAAGCTGCCGCCGGAGGCCAATCTCATGGCGGTGGCGCATTATCTGGAGGCGCTCGACTTCCAGAAGGAGATCGTCAAGATCCACACGATCTTCGGCGGCAAGAACCCGCATCCAAACTGGCTGGTTGGCGGGGTACCGTGTCCGATCAATATCGACGGTACTGGTGCGGTCGGCGCGATCAACATGGAACGGCTTAACATGGTCACCTCGATCATCGACCAGATTATCGAGTTCAATGACAAGGTATACGTTCCCGACATCATGGCCATCGGCTCCTTCTACAAGGACTGGCTCTATGGAGGCGGTCTGTCGGGCAAGAACGTGCTAGCCTATGGAGACGTACCCGAGCACGTCAACGACTACTCCGAGGCAAGCCTGAAGCTGCCGCGCGGCGCGATCATCAATGGCAATCTCGCCGAAGCGCTGCCGGTCGACCATGAGGATCCCGAGCAGATCCAGGAATTCGTTACCCATTCCTGGTACAAATATCCCGACGAGACAAAGGGCCTGCATCCCTGGGACGGGGTTACCGAGCCACACTACGAACTCGGCCCCAACGCCAAGGGGACGAAGACCAATATCGAGCAGCTCGACGAGGCCGCTAAATATTCCTGGATCAAGGCGCCGCGCTGGCGCGGCCATGCCATGGAGGTCGGGCCGCTCGCCCGCTGGGTCGTCGGCTACGCCCAGAACAAGGCGGAGTTCAAGGACCCGGTCGAAAAGGTGCTCAAGGATCTCGGCCTTCCGGTTTCAGCCCTCTTCTCGACACTCGGCCGCACGGCAGCCCGTGCGCTTGAATCGAGCTGGGCCGGCCACCAGATGCGCTATTTCCGGAACAAGCTGATTGCCAATATGAAGGCCGGCGACTTCTCTACGGCCCATGTCGACAAGTGGAAGCCGGAAACCTGGCCCAAGGAGGTCAAGGGCGTCGGCTTTACCGAGGCCCCGCGCGGCGCGCTCGCGCACTGGATCAAAATCAAGGACGGCAAGATCGACAACTACCAGTGCGTCGTGCCCACCACATGGAACGGCAGCCCCCGCGATCCGGCAGGAAATATTGGCGCCTTCGAGGCTTCGTTGATGGATACGCCGATGTCGGACCCCACCCAACCGCTCGAAATCCTCAGGACCATCCATTCCTTCGATCCGTGCCTAGCATGCTCGACGCATGTCATGAGCCCGGACGGTCAGGAAATGGCCAAGGTTCAGGTCCGGTGAGGAGGATAAGTCATGACTATCCATGAAACTCTCGCAGCCGCCGACGCCCACGGCGAAAAGGCCGTCGAGCGCCACAGCATCTATGTTTACGAAGCCCCGGTGCGCATCTGGCACTGGGTCAACGCCGTCTCGATCCTGACGCTCGCGCTAACCGGCTATTTCATCGGCTCGCCGCTGCCTTCCATGCCGGGCGAGGCCATCGCCAATTTCGTTATGGGGTATATCCGCTTCATCCACTTCGCGGCGGGGCAGGTCCTTGCTGTGTTCCTTATCCTCAGGGTCTACTGGGCCTTTGTCGGCAATATCCATGCCCGCCAGATCTTCTATGTGCCCTTCTGGAGCGGCCGCTTCTGGAAGGAATGGCTGCATGAGTTGCGGTGGTACATGTTCTTAGCCCGGCAGCCGAAGTATGTCGGTCACAATCCTCTTTCCCAGTTCACCATGTTCCTGATGTTCACCCTGCCGCTCTTCTTCATGGTGATCACCGGCTTTGCGCTCTATAGCGAGGGTGCCGGCCGCGACGGCTGGGAATATGCGCTCTTCGGCTGGGTGTTCTCGATCTGGCCCAACAGCCAGGACATCCACACATTCCACCATCTCGGCATGTGGGTAATCCTCGTCTTCGTCATGGTGCACATTTATGTGGCGATCCGCGAGGACATCATGAGCCGACAGAGCATCATCTCGTCGATGATTTCCGGCGAACGGCTCTTCAAGGACAGGCAGGACTAGATGGTCGCCCCAAGTCCCTTGGCCTCTTCGCCTTCCCCGCGGATTCTCGTGCTTGGCATAGGCAATATCCTCTGGGCCGATGAAGGCTTCGGCGTGCGCGCGGTGGAAACCTTCCACAAGGCGTATCGGGTGCCTGACAACGTCACCGTCCTCGATGGCGGCACGCAGGGGCTCTATCTCGTGCAGTTCGTCAATGAACACGATCGTTTGATCGTGTTCGACGCCATCGACTACGGCCTCGAGCCGGGCACGATGAAGATCGTGGAAGACGACGAGGTGCCGAAATTTACTGGCGCCAAGAAGATGAGCCTGCATCAGACCGGCTTCCAGGAGGTGCTGAGCGCCGCTGACCTCATGGGGCACTATCCCGATCGACTGGTTCTCATCGGGTGCCAGCCGCTGGATCTCGAGGACTGGGGCGGCCCGCTGACGACGCCGGTCAAGGCAGTCATACCGCGCGTAATCGAAACGGCAGTAGAAATATTGCGGGACTGGGGCGTCGTCGTCACTGCGCGACCGGAATTAGCAGCGGTTCCGCCACTACTTGAAAACGACATCGATTTCGAACGTTACGAGCGCCGAGCCGAATCGGCCGCATTGCGCTATTGAGGAGGATATCATGAATTTTCGTAGGGTTGCGGCGACGCTCGTCGCGATGGCGCTACCGGGCATCGCCCACGCGCATGTCGGCCTTCACACCGACGGCGCGCTTGCCGGCTTCAGCCATCCGTCAGCGGTCTCGATCATATCCTGGCGATGGTCGCGGTCGGCTTCTGGGCCTTGACGCTGGGCGGTAAAGCCCGATGGATCGTTCCCTTGGCCTTCGTGACGGTCATGGCGGTGGGGGGCGCCCTGGGCATATACGGCCTCGCTTTTCCAATGGTGGAAACCGGGATCGCGCTGACTGTCGCCCTGCTCGGTCTGCTGGTTGCTTTCGAAGTGAAGGTTTCAACGTCGGTCGCGGCGACGGTGGTTGGAATATGCGCGCTCTTCCATGGCCATGCCCATGGCACCGAACTTCCGGCGATGACGCATGCGGGCGGATATGTGGCGGGCTTCATTGCTGCCACGGTCATCCTGCATCGCACCGGTTTCTGCCTGGCCTTGTTGAGGTTCGGCAACGCCCGGCGAGTTGCCGCGCGGACCGCCGGCGTGGCCATTGCCCTTGCCGGTGCAGTCCTGCTGGCCGGCTGAACTTCTCCCAGGGCTGAGGCCGGTCGGGAGTCCGTGTGGGCACCCTGCGTACCGCGGCTCCCGATTTCATAAGATCTGGACGACGGAGGAGGAGCATCATGTGCATCGGCATTCCCATGCGAACCGTCGCCGGCAATGAGTTCGTCGCGCACTGCGAGCGACATGGCCGGATATCCTCGATCTCCCTCATGCTGGTCGGCCCACAACCGCCGGGAACCTACCTACTCACCCATCTCGGCTCCGCCATCCGGGTGCTGGACGCCGACGAGGCCCGCGCCATCGACAACGCACTCGCGGGTCTTGCTGAAGCTGTCGAGGGGAGGGCTTTCGACGCCCTTTTTGCCGATCTCACCTCGCGCGAGCCGGAACTGCCGCCGCATCTGCGTAGCGAGTGAAAAGAAAATTTCCAAAGTGGAAGGACTTTCCATCCAGATGCCCGCGATACTTTGTGAAGGCGGGAAATTTGTCTTCCAGATCAAAGGAATCTGACTTTCCCAAGTCTGGCACGCAGCTTGCTCCTCATTTCGTTGGAATGTTTCGCAGCGTGATTTGTGGAGGAGACTATGCCATCTGTCCTGGTCCGCGCCCTGAGCGAGCGGGCGCGCCTACCCCTCATCGACGAGACGAATATCGATACCTTCCTCGCTCCGGCGGCGGGTGAACCCGACAATGCCGTGCTGTTCTTCACCGGCGATCCGTCGCAGCGGCCGGAAGCCGATGACGTCGCCGTCGTCCTCCCGCATATCCTCCAGGCCTTCCAAGGCCGCTTGCGCGGCGCCGTGGTCTTGCGCACGGCCGAAGACAAGCTAAAGGCCCGGTTTAACGTCGTTGTGATGCCGAGCCTCACCGTCACTCGTCGAGACCAACCGGTCGGCGTGCTGGGCAATATCCGCGACTGGTCCGAATATGTCGAGAAGATCAGCGCCTGGCTCGCGCCCGCCACGCCGGTCATGGTGCCCTCGGGCGGACCGAAGGTCGAGATCACCCATGCCGGCAAGAAGATCGTGCGTTGAAGGCCGGCTTCTGGGTGGCCCCCGAGGGCGAGGATGCGGCGATGACGGTGATGCCGATCGGCGCCGAGCCGCCGCTGCGTGTCCGCAAGCTCAATTTCCTCGCCACCAGCAGCGCCGAGGAAATGATCCGCCGATGTCGGCGGACGGCGATGCTCCTGCGGGAGCTCGCTGACGCGCTCGCCGTTCAGAAGGCCGACCGGCCGGGCCGGCTATTCGACATCACCGATTTCCCCGACGACGACAAGGAACTGATCGCCCAGACTCTCGGCGAGGGCGAGGTCGCCGGCGTTGCGGCATTGGCGAACGGCATCACGGCCCGGATGCAGGAGGCGGTGATGGCTGGCGTCTGGCGCGTCCGTTTCGTCGACGGTGAGGGCCGGCTCATTGCCGACTATGTCGAGGTCGCGAGCATTCCCGCCGCTGTCAAACAGGCGTGCTCGGCGCTGCCGGGCTCGATCAGCCACGGGCCGGCGCCGACCGGCGCCATGAACGTCATGCCCGTGCTGACCGAGATCGGTGATCGCGTCGCCCGTTACAGCGAGGGTGATCCGGGCCATATCATCACCTTCTCGCTCTTCCCGATGAGCCCGGAAGACATGGCCTTCCTGCAGGAAACGCTGGGTGCCGGGCCGGTGCAGCTCACCTCGCGCGGCTATGGCAGCTGCCGCATCGTGGTGACCGGCGCGCGCAATGTCTGGTCGGTTCAGTTCTATAACGCCATGGACGCGATCATCCTTGATACGTTGGAGATCTGCGACATTCCCTCGGTCGCGATCGCCGCCGAGGATGATTTCCGCGACTCCGAGGCGAGGCTGCGTGAGATCGAGGAGGCCTATTTCAAATGAGCGCCTTCGAGAATTTCGGCAAGCGCGAGACCGTGTCGGACGACGACCAGATGGAATGCGGTATCTGCTGGCATGTCTATGATCCCGCTGAGGGTGACCCGGTCTGGCAGATTGCTCCGGGGACGTCGTTTGCAGACCTGCCGGAAGACTGGCGCTGCCCAAATTGCGATGCGCTGCAATCGAAGTTCATGAGGCTGGGTGATGGACGCTGACGTCGCAAAGAGGGCCGAGATCGATCCCGCGCAGGCGCTCGGCCGGCGGCTCGAGGCCTGCTACCGGCACATTTACGCGACCGCCATGGCCGATGTGCCGATCTGCAATCCCGCGCTTGGTATTGCCTCGACCGGTTTTCGGACTTACGGCGGTCGTGCGTTCGGCATCGTGACTACACCATGGTTCATGAATCTCGTGGCAGCGGATCTGCCGCAGGGCCCTTCCTCCGCCCCAGCTGCTACCGGTACGACCCTCCGTGTCGGCCTGCCGGCGGGTGAGGTCGGGTTCATTGCCGGTGAACTCGATGCGATTGACCGTGTCGATTCCTGCTCGCTGTTTTCGCCGGTCTTCGAGTTCGCGACGATGGAGGCTGCCCTCGAAACAGCGGACGAAGCAGCCCGGGCCTTCTTTGATCCTGCCACGCTCGAACCGCCACCCGCCCCGCCCGCGGCGGTCAACCGACGTGACCTGTTGCGCGGGTATGTCCGCAGGCGCGAGGAAGCGTCGCAATGACATTCCTTCTCGGGGCAGGCACGATAAGGATCGACGTAACCGTGTCGCGCGCGCTTGCCTGTTCCGTCACGGTGAAGGCGAACCGCCCGCACGGGCTGACGCGCATGTTCATCGGCCGCAGGCCCGAAGAGGCGCCCCCTCTTGCCGGTCAAGTCTTTTCGCTCTGCGGTTTTGCGCAATCCGTAGCGGCGCGGCTCGCCGTCCTGAATGCAGCGGATATGGCGATGAAGGTGGACGAACGGATCGGCTCCGGTGCCGGATTGCTCGCCGAACGGATTTTCGAAACCTTGCGGGCGCTCATCCTCCATTGGCCATGCCCCCTGCCGGCATCGCTCGGCGCAACCGCCGGTAGACATCTCCGCGAAGCGCTGGCCGCTTCGCAAGAGATCATCGCCGCGGCCAAGGCCGGGCAAATCGACAGGGCGCATTTGGCGGCCGCCGCTGCGCGGCTGTCTGCGGCGGCCAGTGCGCTCGGCATCCCGAGCCAGGGCGACACACCTTTGCCGGAATCAGCCTGCGCCGCGATGTTGCAGGATATAGGCAACGATCGGGTCTTCAATGGCCGCCGGCCCGATCCCCTGACCATCAATGACGATCCGGAAGTCATCGCCCGGCTTTGCGCCGAGCCCGGCTATGCAAGCCTCCCGCATCTCCAAGGCCGCGTCGCGGAGACGGGCGCGTATGCCCGGCTCGCCGCCGGTGACGTGGAGGCGTCCCATCTGGTCCAACGACTGCTAGCCCGTATCAACGACGTGCGCCTCTGCCTCAAACAACTGACCGCTCTCGCAGCAACCGGCAAGCACGACGGAGCATCACTCGCCTGCGGCGGGGCCACGCCGGGCGCCGGTGGCTACGGTGCTGTGGAATGCGCGCGTGGCCGGCTCTATCATCAGGCCGAGATCGGCGGCGACGGCAGGCTTTCGTCCTATCGCATCCTCGCCCCGACCGAATGGAATTTTCATCCCGCCGGCCCCTTCGTCGAGACACTGCTGTCGTCATCCGTCGGGACCGATGAGGCCGCCGTGAGATCGGTGTCGCGGCTCGCGGTCCTGTTCGATCCCTGCGTGGCCTTTGAGGTTAGTGTTCGCGAGGCCGCACATGCATGAAATGTCGCTGATGGAGAGTGTGATCGAGATCGTCTGCGACACGGCGCGGCAGAACGGCGCGACACGCGTCAAGTCGGTCCGGGTCGATGTCGGCGTGCTGAGCCACGTCGAGCCGGACGCGCTGATGTTCTGTTATGAGGCCGTGCGACACGGCACGATTGCGGACGAGGCGACGCTCGAGATCAACCGCATTGCCGGCGAGGGCTGGTGTCTCGACTGCGGCAAGACGGTCGCCTTGGAGGAGCGGTTCGGCGCCTGCCCGGACTGCGGACGGCATCGGGTCCAGATGACGGCGGGCGACGAATTGAAGATCAGGGATATGGAGGTGAGCTGATGTGCACGGTATGCGGTTGCGAGACTTCTTCCATCGAGGGTCACAAGCACGAGGAGGGCGGGCACCGTCACAGCCATGACCATCATCACGACCATGACCACCAAGGCGATGGCGGGCATGATCATCACCATGCCGCGGACTGCAGCGTCCACTATGGCAAGGGGATCGCCGGCTTCAATGTGCCAGGCATGAGCCAGGAGCGGATCATCCAGGTGGAGAGAGACATCCTCTCCAAGAATGACGCTTATGCGGAAGAGAACCGGCGATATTTTGAGCGCCAGGGCATCTTTGCGCTCAACTTCGTCTCCAGCCCCGGCTCGGGCAAGACCAGCCTGCTGGTCCGCACGATCAATGACCTAAAGGACCGCCTCACGATCTCGGTTATCGAAGGTGACCAGCAGACCTCGAACGACGCGGCCCGGATCCGCGAGACCGGCGCCCGCGCCATCCAGATCAACACGGGCAAGGGCTGCCACCTCGACGCCCACATGGTGGGCCACGCGGCTGAGGATCTCGCGCTTGAACCAGGCTCTGCGCTCTTCATCGAGAATGTCGGCAACCTCGTCTGTCCCGCCGCCTTCGATCTCGGCGAGGCCCACAAGGTTGTAGTCCTGTCAGTCACCGAAGGCGAGGACAAGCCGCTCAAATATCCCAACATGTTCGCCGCCGTCGACCTGATGATCCTCAACAAGGCCGACCTGCTGCCGCATCTCGATTTCAATGTCGGCCTCTGCATCGCCAACGCCCTGCGCGTCAATCCGCGCCTCCAGACGCTGACGGTCTCCGCCCGCACGGGAGAGGGCATGGAAGCCTTCTATGCCTGGCTCGAGGCATCCGCCGCCCACCGGGCCGCGTGACCGAAGGTGGCATGAACCATGGCGAGGGCGCTCGCACGACCGATAGAAAACCCGATCCGGCGGCTCAGGCTCCAGGTGCGCGGCGCCGTGCAGGGCGTCGGGTTCCGGCCCTTCGCCTACAGGCTCGCGCGGACTATGCGGCTTTCTGGCTTCGTGCTGAACGACAGTGCCGGCGTGCTGATAGAGATCGAGGGTCCGGATGCGGGCCGCTTTCCCGACGCGATCCGCACCCAGGCGCCGCCGCTCGCCCGCATCGACTCGATCCACGTGCTCGAACTCTTGCCAGCCGGTGGCGAGCGGTTCGAGATCCTCGACAGCCTTGGCGGCAAGAGCGCGACCCGGATCGGCGCGGATGCCGCGACCTGCACCGAATGCCGGTGTGAGCTGACCGATCCCGCGAGCCGGCCCGCGCTTCACCATCACCCGCGCGCTGCCCTATGACCGCACGCAGACCTCGATGGCATCGTTTCCGATGTGCCGGGCCTGTGCCTCGGACTATATCGATCCGGAGAACCGGCGCTTCCATGCCGAGCCGGTCGCCTGCCCCGATTGCGGCCCGAGTCTCAGCCATTCGATCGCGGAGATTGCGGCGCGGCTCGAAGGCGGCGCCATCGTCGCGCTCAAGGGCATAGGCGGTTTCCACCTGCTCTGCGACGCCCGCAACGATGCAGCGATCGATCTCCTCCGGCTGCGCAAGGCTCGTGACCAGAAGCCGTTTGCCGTCATGGTTGCCGGCATCGAGGCGGCGCGGCAGTTCGCACGACTGAGCGAAGCCGAAGAAGCCTTGCTGGCCTCGCCCGCGAGCCCGATCGTGGTGGTCGAGGCACGTGCCGGTGCGCTCTCCAACCTCATCGCGCCCGGCCTCGCGCGGATTGGGCTGATGCTCGCCTATGCTCCACTGCATAATGTGCTGCTCGACGAACTCGCCTGCCATTCGCCGCACCGCCCTGCAGCGCTGGTCGCGACCAGCGCCAATCCCGGTGGTGAGCCCCTTGTGGCCGACAACGCCGACGCCGAGCGCCGCCTTGCCGCGATTGCGGATCTGATCGTCACCCATGATCGCGACATCACCGTCCGCGCCGACGACTCCGTCATGCAGGTCATCGATGGCGCTCCCGCGTTCATCCGTCGCGCCCGCGGCTTTCGTGCCCGAGCCGGTCGATCTCGGCGAGGATGGACCAGCGGTGATCGCCACCGGCGCCGACCTCAAGAACACTATCTGCGTCACACGTGGGCGCGAGGCCTTTCTCTCGCAGCATATAGGCGGCCTCAACAATGCCGAGGCGATCCGTTTCCAGCGCGAGGCGATCACCCATCTCTGTTCAATCCTTGACGTAAAGCCGGAATTCGCGGCCTCGGACCTGCATCCGGATTTCCGTTCGGTGCGGATGGCAGAGAGCCTGGGCCTGCCGGTCGTGGCGGTCCAGCATCATGTTGCCCATGTCGCGGCCGTGGTGGCGGAGTATCGGCTTTCCGGCCCGGTTCTCGGGCTTGCGCTCGATGGCCACGGTTTCGGCGCCGATGGCACGAGTTGGGGGGCGAAATGCTCATCGCCGATGGGGATCATTGGCGCCGAGCGGGATCGCTTACATCGCTGCCGCTGCCCGGTGGCGACCGCGCGGCGCGTGAGCCTTGGCGCATGGGGGTGGCAGCCCTGCAGGAGGCCGGATGCATTGATTTCGCGTCGCAGCTCTGGCCAGGTCATCGGGGTGTTGTACAGCTCACGGCGATGTTCGAACGCGGTATGCAGCCGTCCCGGACAACCAGCCTCGGCAGGCTCTTCGATGCCGCCGCGGCGATAGCAGCCGTTCGGCTCGTCCAGAGCTATGAAGGGCAGGCGGCGATGGAGCTCGAGGCCCTGGTCCGGGCGCCGCGCTGTCTCTGCGACGGCTATGCAATCCGGGACGGGGTGCTCGATTTCCGGCCCCTCATCCTGCATCTTGCGCGGGGAGGACTGAGCGGCGCTGACGCGGCCGATGTCTTTCACGGTACGCTGATCGCGGGACTTGCGGAATGGGCCGCGAGGGAAGCGGCACCCCTCGGCATCCCGCAGGTCGCGCTCGGCGGCGGATGCTTGATGAATCGGGTCCTTGCGGCCGGACTTGCGCAAGCGCTTCGGGACCGCGGTCTCAAGCCTAATTTGCCACGTCTCGCGCCGGCCAATGACGGCGGCATCGCGCTCGGCCAGGCCGCCCATGCGCGGCAGGTCATCATGAACGAGAATGCATCAGCGCAGGAGAGTCGGGCATGTGCCTAGCGATACCGGTCCAGGTCAAGGAAGTACTGCTCGACAACATGGCGAAGGTCACGCTCGACGGCGTCTCGAAGATCGTTTCGACCGCGCTGATCGACGATGTCCGGCCGGGCGACTATCTCCTCCTTCATGTCGGCTATGCGCTCGCGAAGATCGATCCGGAGGAGGCGGAAAGGACGCTCGCCCTCATCCGAGAAGCTGCTGCCATGGGAGATGCGGCATGAAATATATCCACGAATATCGCGACGGCAGGCTCGTCAAGGATATCGCCCGGCAGATCGCCGCTCTCGCCGATCCGGCGCGTTCCTATCACTTCATGGAGTTCTGCGGCGGCCATACGCATGCTATTTCCCGCTATGGTCTCGAAGACCTGCTGCCGGCCAGTGTGCGGATGATCCACGGACCGGGCTGTCCCGTCTGCGTGCTGCCGATCGGCCGTATCGATGCGGCGATCGCGCTCGCCATGCGGCCGGAGATCACGCTCTGCACCTATGGCGACCTGATGCGCGTGCCGGGCTCGAACGGATCGAGCCTCTTGAAGGCCAAGGCGGCAGGCGCCGATATCCGCATGGTCTATTCGACGCTCGATGCGCGCAGGATCGCCGAGGCCGAGCTCGAACGCGAAGTGGTGTTCTTTGCCATCGGCTTCGAGACCACGACGCCACCGACCGCGCTCGCGCTCAAGGCGGCGATAGCCAAGGGGCTCGGCAATTTCTCGATCTTCTGCAATCACGTGCTGACGCCACCGGCGATCCAGAACATCCTGGAAAGCCCTGACGTTCGCAAGCTCGGCACGATCAAGATCGACGGTTTCGTCGGCCCTTCCACGTCTCGACCGTCATCGGCACCGAACCTTACGAATTCTTCGCCGGGGAATTCCAGAAGCCGGTGGTGGTGGCGGGCTTCGAGCCGCTCGACGTCATCCAGGCGATCCTGATGCTGGTGCGCCAGGTCAATGACGGCAGGCACGAGGTCGAGAACCAGTATATTCGCGCCGTGACTGCTCTCGGCAACGAAAAGGCCCAGGCGGAGGTGGCGAATTTCTTCGAGCTGCGCGAGAGCTTCGAATGGCGCGGTCTCGGCGAAGTGCCCTATGGCGCGCTGCGGCTCCGGCCGAAGTATGTGGCCTACGACGCCGAGAAGCGCTTTTCGATGGTGACGCCCGCCGCGAAGGACAACCCGGCCTGCGAATGCGGCGCGATCCTGCGCGGCGTGAAGAGGCCGGCCGACTGCAAGCTGTTCGGCACGGTCTGCACGCCCGATACACCGATGGGCTCCTGCATGGTGTCGTCGGAGGGCGCCTGCGCCGCGCACTGGACCTATGGCCGCTTCCGCGAGAAGGCGCGGCAGGTGGATGGGGGGAGGGCGGTCGCATGAACCTGATGATCAAGGCCTACAGGCGCAAGCTCGATGTCGCGAACGGCCGTGTCGACCTTTCGCACGGGGCCGGCGGGCGCGCCATGGGCCAGTTGATCGAGGGCGTTTTCCACGAGGCTTTCGACAATGACTGGCTGAGGGCTGGCAACGACCAGTCGGCCTTTTCGGTGCCTGGCGGGCGGATGGTGATGACCACGGACGGCTACGTCGTTTCGCCGCTTTTCTTCCCCGGCGGCAATATCGGCACCCTCGCCGTGCACGGCACGATCAACGACATCGCCATGGCGGGCGCGGTACCGCTCTATCTGTCGGCAAGCTTCATCATCGAGGAGGGTTTTCCATTCGCCGATCTCGAGCGCATCGCCCAGAGCATGGGCGCCGCCTCGCGCGAGGCCGGCGTGCCGATCATCACCGGCGACACCAAGGTCGTCGAGCGAGGCAAGGCCGACGGCGTCTTCATCTCGACCGCCGGCGTCGGCATGGTTCCGGACGGGCTCGATCTCCGGTCGGACGCCGCCCGGCCCGGCGATGCGGTGATCATTTCCGGCTCGATCGGAGACCATGGCGTCGCCGTGATGTCGAAACGCGAGAACCTGGAATTCGACACCGACATCGCCTCCGACAGCGCGGCCCTGCACGGGTTGGTAGCAGACATGGTCGCGGCTGGCCGGGCGCATATCCGGCTAATGCGCGATCCGACGCGCGGCGGCATCGCCGCGACGCTGAACGAGATCGCCAGCCAGTCGCGGGTCGGCTTCCGCATCGACGAAGACAAGATCCCGCTCAAACCGGAAGTGGCTGCAGCCTGCGAGTTCCTCGGCCTCGATCCGCTCAACGTCGCCAATGAAGGGAAACTGGTAGCAGTCGTGGCGCCGGAGGGCGCTGACGCCGTGCTCGCGACGATGCGCGCCCATCCGCTTGGCAGTGAGGCGGCGCTGGTCGGCCACGTGGTGGCCGACGACAACTGCTTTGTCCAGATGACGACCTCGTTTGGCGGCGGCCGGATTGTCGACTGGCTGTCGGGCGAACAACTGCCCCGGATCTGCTAAGAGAGGGTGATGCGCATCCTGCTTCTCTGCCACAATTTCAACTCGCTCTCCCAGCGCCTGCATGTCGACCTGAGACGGGCTGGTCACGAAGTGACGGTCGAGCTCGACATCCATGACGACTTCACTCGCGAGGCGGTCGCTCTCTTTTCGCCGGACCTCGTGATCGCGCCCTTCCTCAAGCGGCCGATCCCGGCCGTTGTCTGGCGCGGAACGCTCTGCCTGATCGTCCATCCGGGCATCCGTGGCGATCGCGGCCCGAGCGCCCTCGACTGGGCGATCCTCGACGGCGAAGCGACCTGGGGCGTCACACTGATCGAGGCCCAGAAGGAGATGGATGCGGGGCCCGTCTGGGCTTGGGCGGAGTTTCCGATGCGCCCCGCTCGGAAGTCGAGCCTCTACCGACATGACGTGACCCAGGCTGCCGTAGCCTGCGTCTTCGAAGCGATCGGCCGCATCGAGCGCAGGGAAGGGGCGGCACTGCCGGCGAACTGGGGCACGGGGTGCGAGCGACCCGCCTGCCGGAGGTCCGACCGTATCCTCGACCCGACACTCGGCCGAGGAAGCGCTACGCATCATCCGGGCGTCGGACGGAGATCCCGGCGCTACGATGACGATCGCCGGACAGACTTTCCTGGTGTTTGACGCCGAGCGTGCGGAAGGAGTTCCGGGGCCTGCCGGCGTGCTCATCGGCCGTTCGCGGCACGCCCTCGCCATGGCCTTACGTGAGGGGGCGCTTTGGATCGGCCATCTCCGGCGACCGGATTCCCGCTCGCTGAAACTGCCGGCGCTCCGGCTGCTCGGTGCCGAAGCAAACGATCAGCCCATCATCGAAGGTCCGGAACCCTGCCGTTACCGGGAGGAGAACGGCGTCGGACGAATTCCGCTTCCACAACGGCGCGATGTGGTCGGAAGATTGCGATACCTTGCGCAAGGCGATCACGAGGCCAAGGCACCCACGCTTCCGGTTCTTGTGCTGCGGGGCGACGCGGATCGCTGGTCGAACGGCATCCATCTCGGCATCATCGAGGGCGCCGACAGCGCCGCCGACGAAACCTGGTGTAGCATAAACGCGATGAACGACTTGGTGCGCGAGATCATCGAAACCGATGACCGACTGGTTATTGCCGCGGTGCTCGGCAATACCGGGGCTGGCGGCGTCTTCCTGTCGCTTGCCGCCGACGAAGTCTGGATGCGCGGGGGCGTCATCCTCAATCCGCACTACAAGGACATGGGCAATCTCTACGGCTCGGAATACTGGACCTATCTGCTGCCGGCTCGGGTCGGCGAGGACCGAGCCCGCCGCGTGACCCAGGCAAGGCTGCCGATGGGGGTCGACGAGGCGCTTGAACTGGGGCTTGCCACCCGGCGCTTGCCGGGAAATGTAGATTCGGCCGATTGGGAACTGCTCCGCGCTGCCGCCGAACTCGCGGCCTCTCCCGATCTTGTCCGGCGGATTGCTGCCAAACGGGCGCGCCGCGCTGGCGACGAGGCCGAGAAACCGCTTGCCGCCTATAGGGAAGAGGAACTGCGGCGGATGCGGCGCAATTTGGCTTCGACCCGAGCTATCACGTGGCGCGCTACAATTTCATCCGCAAGACGCCCAAGTCCCGTACGCCCGTCACGCTCGCTGTCCACCGCGCGAACGCCGACCATTCGGACCGGTAGGAGCACTATGCGATGACGAACTCGCTCTCAACCGTTCTCGTGGTCGGCGACGAGGTGTATTCAATCGAAGGCTATCCAGCGGGTTCTATCCGATGAATTCCAGGTCATCGCCGCGCGCAACGACCTCGGGCTTTCTCCGCGAGGTCTGTGATGAGTTGCGTGCCATGCTTGGCGCGACAAGCGCGTCCGAACCCTTGACCAGTCCTTTTCGACCGTAAGACGCTCCGAACTCCGAAGGCCGTAGACCGCATCGTGCGAGAACATCTCGGTCAGTTCGAGGTCGTCCAACCGCCGAACAAAACGCCGTTAGGGCTCTCGCCGTTCAGATAAAAGGACAAAACGTCAGTTATCTGAACGATCGCCAGGTGATCACTTCCACCAACTTTAGAAACCGATCCGCTCCCATCCATGCCCCTGGTATGGTCCGCCGCAGTTCAGGGCCATACGATTACGACAACGCTGACCTTCCGCTCGCCGACCCCGGCGACGTTTCCTCATATCGCGTATCTTCCAGGGAACTGAACGTGGTCTCCGACAACTTGCACGCCGTCATTCCACAGCCTCGCAAAGCCGCGCCCGATCTGGAGGTGGAAATATTGGGGCAACCAGCACTTCCTGCTCTCTCCCGCTGCCGGACGTTCACGCTTAGCCACCTCCGCTCGCCGGTGGCAGTTGCTACTTAATTGTAGAAATGGCGCGCTCTACAACACGCCCGTCGACATCTCGGCGACGATGCCGGGTCAAAGAGCGGGAACTAAGCCACTTCGGAATGGCCGGCCTCTCTCCAACTAAGTCCAAGCGGCGGCGTGAAGACCAGGAGCTGTCGTTTCTTTTTTCGTGGTCTGCGCGAAAAATCTTTAGCCCAGACCTGATTATTGTGATCCGCCTGTCGTATTTTCAGTGGGTGTTGCACGGTACAATGACAGCGCTTCGCCGTGTGCGTCAGGAGGCCACGGCAAGGGCTGAAACACGGTAAGACGGCGCAGACCGTCACACTCTTCAAAAGAGGCTATTCTTCAAAGGGGATCGTCATCACCGATCCGGCGGTCGGGAGGCTCGGCCGGACTGTAGGAGGGCGTTGGCAATGATGCGGTCAGGAGATGGATGGCGTGTTCCACGCCAGGTACCTGCACAGATCACCTCCCCAAAATGGCGGTCCGGTCCCGGTATCGAGCCGCCGTCGCGAGATTTTCGCGGCCGTGGAGGCTTCGCTGTCTGCTGTCCACAGGCCGAAGCGCGCAGCAGATGAGAGCTGGCGGCGGGTGCGACATGCGCCCGAGACTTGCAAGCCTCGGCAAGGGCTTCAATTATCCAGTGATACATGTCGAACTGGCAGTTTTCAGCAAGTGCTGAATCCGATCGCATGGTGGAATAAGAGACCTCCGCTCCGGTGTTCCTTGCCCCGAGATCAGACGACCATGGACGCCAGGGGTATTAGGTGAGAGAAACCACGGGTACAGACGGCGGCGCGCACCGTAGAGACTTTGAAAGACTTGCCCGTCAGAGTAGCGCAGACATCTCGGCGAAACAAGTAAGTGACGATCTCTCGACATAACGGCAGGCGGCAGCTCATATGTATTAGGCTTCGCCGCCGCTGCCATCGGACACGCGGCTCGAGATGGTAGCCATGGCTTGCTCTCGGCCACAAGGCCTGCCGCGAAGATTTCTCCGTCGCCGAGCATCGGGTTCCTGTTCGCCGCCCTCGCGGGTGCAATGGCGACAGGCCATACGGCAAGATCCTCAAATCTCTTCCCAAGACCGACTTCCTGATTCTCGATGACCGGGGACCGAAAAAGCTCAATGACAACCAACGTCGCGATCTCCTGGAGATCATTGAGGACCGCTGCGAACGACGCTCAACCATCGTCACAAGTCAGAGGCCCGCACGCGCTCCGTTGCCAATTTGTTCCCGTTGTGGAAAGAGCGCTACAAGACCCGCCCCTCCACAAGGCGGGTCGATTACGTTTCATCTTAAGGGTGGCGATCCCTCGAACGGTCCATTAACCCGGCAGCGGCGACACTTGAAACACGTTGTGATTCGCCTAACTGACAAACTTAGATCAAAGTGTTCTTGTTCTGTTCCCTGTGACTCGAAAGGCACGCACAAGGAGAATGTGACGTGATGATGGCGGCAGCGTATCCGAATCACTGATGGACTGATCAACTTGGAAAAAATCAAAAAGGGAGAAAGACATGCGGGTTAAGGTCAAAACATTGGGAAGTGGAGGTCACCCTAGCGAGGTGATGGTTTCCGTAAAGACAATGGAGGGGGAGGAACGACTGGTTGTCAGCCGTCGCGCAGTTGAAAGCGATACACTTGATATCGGGTATCCGATCAACCATTCCGATCACAAATACCTAGTGGAACTACCCCGCGAAACGTTAAAAGGGTCATGGAGAGTTTGGGTTCCGGTTGAATCCGTGATCTAAGCAAAAAGCCGCTTGGGGGAGGCACGACAATGATACTTACAGACAGGGAAATTCAAATTGCTCTAGAGAGTAAGGCCATCATAGTCGAGCCGACCCCTGGCGAGGAACAGTACAGTTCAACCAGCCTCGACCTACGCCTAGATAAGATACTGACTATCTTTAAGCGCCCCAAAGGGGGCGTAGACATCTGTATCGATCCATCTAACAGAGAATACGATCACGAAGCTGTATTTGGTGATATCTCTACCGAGATTGAGATTGATGATAAAAAGGGCTACGACTTTCAACCTAACGATATGGTTTTAGGCTGGACGGAAGAATATATAGCTCTCACGTTCCATTCGAGACTCGCCGCCAGAGTCGAAGGCAAGAGTTCCCTTGCTCGACTTGGAATCGGGGTTCATCTCACCGCTCCCACAATCCACGCTGGATTTACTGGACGCATCCGGCTTGAGATGGTCAATCATAACGTTATGCCAATTCGACTGCGGACCGGTATGCGGGTTTGCCAACTTATCTTCGAGCAAACTCTTGGGACGCCCGTGCAGGGGTACAAAGGCCGATTTGCGGGCCAGATGGCCGGCGCAAAGAAGGGCTAACCCACGCATGAGCGTGCCGATCGTTCGAACCGTTGCCGAGTTTCGCACTGTTGTTGCAGGATGGCGCCGCTCGGGCGCAAGTGTCGCAGTGGTACCGACCATGGGGCCTTGCATGAAGGACATCTGAGCCTCGTGTGTGCAGCGCTTCAGAAGCGCTGATCGGGTCATCGTGACGCTGTTCGTCAACCCCAGCAGTTCAACAATGCTGCCGACCTTGCCGCCTATCCCCGGACGGAAAACCAAGACGCGGCAAAGCTCGTGCCGCGGGGCGCACACCTCCTCTATGTGCCGGATGCAGAGGAGATGCACCCTGCGGGCTTCGCCACGACCGTTTCGGTGGCGGCTATCAGCGAGGGCCTGTGCGGCGCGTTTCGGCCGGGCCATTTCGATGGCGTGGCGACCGTCGTTGCCAAGCTCTTCTTGCAAACCGGCGCTGATTTCGTCCTTTTCGGCGAAAAGGATTTCCAGCAGCTTCAGCTCGTCAGGCGCATAGTCCAGGATCTGGATATTCCGATCACCGTGGTGCCTTGTCCGACAGTCCTCGAAGCCGATGGTCTTGCGCTATCGTCGCGCAATGCCCCGCTCTCGCCAGCGGAGCGCGCCATTGCCCCAAAACTCGCATCGGTCCTGATCGAGACGGCTGAGCGGCTTGCGCGCGGCTCTCCCAATACCTGGAGCTTCGCGGGGGAACAGATCTACAGCCAATGACAAGCCTTGACCGACCGGCGCGCCTACTTGCAGCGTGGCTCGGCGAAACACGGCTCATCGACAACGTCAGAACATCACCGGTTTTTTGAGAAATTAGATGATTACCCGGCGTTCAGTAGCGCGCCGCAACATGGCGTCCGCCGCCGCGGGCTTCGACTTTCCGCTCTTCGCCTATTTTGTTTACCCGTCGGTCCCCGGCGATGCACCGCGCTTGATCTCAAACTACCCTTCGCGCTGGCCACGTTATCTGCAGCAGCGGAACCACAGCCTTGATCCGGTGATCCTGCGCGGGCTGCAAGGCTGGGATACTTTTGATTGGGGCGTGGATCGCGCTCGGCAGTGTCTGCCGACGTCACAGCAACGAATTCTGGAGGGTGCCACTCAGTTTGGCATCCGCGGCGGATTGACGATGTCAATGCATGATCATCGCGGCCGGTTTGCAGGCGCTGACCTTTGCTTCCGACGAGTCGCGTCCGCCTCTTTGCGGTCACTGCCACGTTATGAAAAGGCATCGCAGCTGGTGGCGATCAACTTTCATATCCATGTGCGGCGCAGGCTCGCCAACGATCACGTGGTGAATGGCGCAACGCTCAACCCGCGAGAGTTCGAATGCCTGAAATGGACGGCGCGCGGCAAGTCGCCTTGGGGCGTCAGCCAGATCCTCGGCGTCTCAAAGCGCACCTGACCTTCCATCTGAAAACGCCAAAGCAAAGCTCGGCGTGGGAACGGTCAACCAGACCGTCGCACGGCTGGCTGCCTCCGGTCAGGCGAGTTCTGATCCCTTCCACCGCGATAGCTGTAAACGTCTACAGACTGCATCACCGGCGGCTTTGTCCTTCGATTGCGGAAACACATCCCGCACGGAGGCGACCAGATGGTGAATTGGGCTCACGAAGGGCAGCAAAGCGTGAACTTACGCCGAAGCGTCCCGCACCTGGCTGATCGCCAGCAGAAGCTCGCAGATTCTTGGCGGCGGCACTTAGTGCAAGGCCAAGGCTAAGCGCTGCCGCCTCCGATGCGCCACACCGGGATACCGACCTTGCGCGCCTTGTCGGCAAGATTGGTGCTTTGTTCCGTCCCGCTTGAAGGCATTTGCGGCATCTTGCGAAAATCGGCCCAGCGGGCGGCAATGCGCTCGGCGATTTTGGCGACCTTGGTTCTCGAACCAGTCCCGCCGTCGGAGGCGAATGACGGTCTCCCGGATAGTGAACTTTATTGCGATCGCCGATCCGCTGTACCGCCATGCCTCCAGCTTGCGGTTGGTTCCGTTGATATCCATCATGTAGATGGGTTTCCATCAAAACAATCGATTTTACGCAGAATGACCGGAATGAAAAGGGTGCTCGGGTGGCTCTCTCTCTATGCGCAAGCATAGAGCCTGAAGGGCCCCGAGACGTCGGGTCGGCTGGTTAATCGCGACCGCCGATGCGGCGCAGTTGCCATGACGAAATAAAATGAGGGATATGTTTGTGCCGACTGTACGCAACAGCATTTTTGCCATTATTTTTTGCTCTGCTACCATCCTACCACCGTTAACGGCGTCGGCAGAGACTATCTTCGGAACCCTATCTAAGGCCTATCAGAACAATTCTTCGCTGAATTCGACCCGCGCCGGCGCACGCGTCACGGACGAGGGCGTGGCCATCGCCAAGTCGGGCTGGCGTCCGACCATCACCGGCTCCGCGGACATCGAGTATTCCAGCAGCCACCTTAACGGCTCGAACCGGAGCGTGCGCCTAACCCAAGGCAACTTCGGCGTCGAAATCGATCAGACCCTGTTCGACGGTTTTCAGACCAGGAACAATGTCGCGGCTGCCGAAGCGCAGGTCGGCGCTTCGGTCGAGAGCTTACGCAACGCCGAACAAGACACCCTGTTCAACGCGGCTCAGGCCTATATGAACGTAATTCGCGACCGGCAAGTTGCCGTGCTGACGCAGCAGAACCTGCAGTTCCTGGCCGAACAGGCGCGTGCTGCGCGTTCGAGCTTCGAGGTTGGGGAAGGCACGCGCACCGACGTCGCGCAGGCCGATGCCCAGCGCGCCAACGCAGTGGCGAAGTTGAGTGCCGTCCGCGCGCGGGCGCTGGCAAGTGCGGCAACCTATCGTCAGATCGTCGGGGACGAGCCGGGGAAGCTCAGGCCGGCGGCGCCGGTGGCAAAATTGCTGCCGTCGAGCCTCGATGCGGCAATCGCGATCACATCAGCCGAGCATCCGGCCATCCTCGCCACCCGGCTTCTGGTTGACGCGGCGGCGTTTTCAGTGAAATCGGCCGAAGGCGCGCTGCTGCCCCAGCTTTCCGCAAGCGCCGGCGTCTCGAGCGCTTATCGCAACACCGTGCCCGGTGTGATCACCTCGGGAACGGAAGGCACAACCAATTCGGCCAGCATCGGGGCGACGCTGACCGTCCCCATTTATTCTGGTGGCCGCACTTCAGCACTGGTGCGCCAGTCCAAGGAATCGCTCAGCCAGGCTAGGATCAAGGTCGACGTCAGCCGCGACCAGGTGCGCCAAGCCGTGACCGCGGCATGGACCGCTTATACCGCCGCCCAGCAGAGCGTCGCGGCCAACCGGCAGGCGATCGCGGCCGCGAAGCTTGCCTTGAACGGCGTCATCGAGGAGCGCAATGTCGGCCAGCGCACTACGCTCGACGTGTTGAACGCCCAGAACGACCTCATCACCGGCAAGATCGATCTTGCCAGCGCCGAGCACGACGTGGTGGTAGCGAGCTATGCCATCCTACAGGCGACCGGCCGTCTGTCGGTCGAGCGCCTTGGCCTGAACGTGACAAAGTACAAGCCTGAAGACCATTACAACGCGGTCAAGGACACGTGGATCGGCCTGCGCACGCCGGACGGTCGCTAAGCCGATCAACGCGCCCTGCGAAAGATCCCTCTTGGCCGGAGTCGAGAACGGCAAAGGCAGCTATCCAAGCCCACTTCGAGCATCATACGTTGTCCAACTTTCCCAGCACTGACAAACTGCGGTAAAAGTTGTCAATGCCGGGGCGCGGGGAGATCAGATAACGTCCAGATTCGCAGCCCTATAGTCTAGTAAGCACCACTTGCGCCAAACGCGGAAGTTCATTGGCCTCCAACAAAATCTGCTCCTGAGGCGAAGAAAGCACGAGATTCCTCAATCTCTTAAAGGCCTGCGATCAGCTCTCACACGGCGGTGAAAGTCGTTCACTTGAACATCATCCTCAAGGAAGACACCGCGCACAGGCCGCGTCCAAGCGTTGAGATCGCTTCCTCCTTTTTCGCGGACGCGTCACAATCGGACGCCACGTCGGCAAGGTTCTTTTGGGATCCGCACGACTGCGCCCGTATTCTACGAGCGGCCGCGGAGCCGGTTGGGCTCGACACGATTTTGAACCGCTTGATCTTTCTCCGCTCTCATGCGGCAAGGACATCCTGCTGACACCTGCCGGCGTGCAGCACGTGCTGCTGAGGGAGGACTGTCGGAGTCTGCAGAGCGCCGTTTCCGGTGCCTCCGTTCTCCGCCCGTTGCGGCTATATGTCGACGCAATCGTGCCGCCGCGGCACCTGAAGTTCCATGTTGCTGCCCGTAGTTTCTGAATGACATCAATGGTTGCGGCCGCCTGGCAGCTGCTTGCCTTCCGCCGGAACCCCGCAGAGGGCGTCTTCGTATCGTTCTCCAGGCTTTGGATGGTTCGCTTGCCGGAGCATCCCAGGAGATCGCCATTGCCCTGTTCGGGAGACGGCGTGTCGAAGAAGATTGGTCTCATCCGGGCAGCCATCTTCGCGATCAGGTGCGTCGCGCCGTCCAAAGTGGCCGCTACCTGATGGGCGGCGGCTACAGACAGGTCCTGGTGTAATTGTGGTGACAGCCTGGTATTTTGGCTTATTCCAAAACACGCAGGGATCTGTCCGCATCCGCCCATGACGGGCTTATTGTGCATTGCACAAAACCTGACGCGCGGTTAGTCTTTCCGCTGCGGGAATTGGGTTTGGGTAATACGGACGAAGCACTGAGAACCAAGGCTTCGTTGATAGTGCATTCATACCCCGAGGACCCTGATGACCGATACGCACCCCGACAAAGCCGGCGCTGCAAGCCTTGAGGCGATCGCGCGAAACGGCAGCATGCTCCATCGCATCGCTGTGCGTATCCCGACCTATCTCTCGGATTTTCGAGAGAACCCGGCGTGGCTGCCGATGTTCATGCTCGCCCGCACCATGCCGGCACGGAGAATGCACTGGCGTGGTGCAAAGCCTGTTCGAGTGTCGCAGAAAGCCCAGGACACGATGTTTGCTGGCGTCAATCGCCAGGATGTTGTCGACGCTCTGCGGTCGGATGGGCTTTTTTCCGGTCTCGTCTTGCCAACAATGGTCTCTGAAGATGTAGCCGCATTCGCCAGGTGCACACCTTGCTTCGGCAATTTCGACCGCCGCCTCGAATTCATGCCGACGGAGCATGCGGAGGCTGAGGTCCGGTTTGGCCGTCCGTTGCTCAGCGGCCACTATTTCGAGCGCATTCTGGGCTGCAAGGCGGCACTCGCGATCCAGAACGATCCGCTGCTCATGGATATCGCCGCGCACTATCTCGGCGGCCAGGCGAAGTTGATCACCACGCGTGTCTGGTGGAGTTTCCCGACCGGCCAAGCCTCCGACGCCGACAAGAACCTGGCTTCGCTTGGCAAATACCACTTCGACCTCGACGACTGGCGGATGCTGAAGTTCTTCTTCTACCTGATGCCCGTCGACGAGGGCACCGGCCCCCATGTCTATGTCCGAGGCAGTCATAACCGCCGCGCCCTCAAGCACCAGCTTACGCTTCTCGTCGGCCATCCCGCGCAAGAGGTTCTGGACGTCTACGGGGAGCAGAGCCCGGTCACGCTGACCGGGGAGGCCGGTCTCGGTTTCGTCGAGGATCCGTTCGGCTTCCATATGGGCACCGTGCCGGCCCGCAGGCCACGGCTGATGATGGAAGTCGGCTTCGGCGTTTCTCCTCCATCGCGCCGCCGCTTCCATGGCGAGCCTGTGATCCGCTGATTTCGAAAAGTCACGAAAAGAATAAGGCTATGGCGCCATTCCAGTCTGTTCGGCGCCAAAGCGGTTGTCTGCACATCCGTTGGATGTGGCTGGCGCTATGGGTCTCGCCATGGCGCCAGCCAGCGCATGTTCGAATCGAGGTGCGATGGCGCCGATTTCCGCGGACCGGCTGAGCTGCCAAACTTGAATGCATCGATCTCAAACCGGGCGTCGATGCGCGACGACGACCTAAAACCGAGCTCGGAAGGATGCATGCAACCGGCTCCTCTCGCGCCAAAATATTCCCATCAGGTCTTGCCAACGGCCGATCTCGCGCGCGGCGGCGCGGGGCTAACGCAGGCGTACGGGCGCCTGTAACGATAACCGGATCGGGCGCGGTGCGGGCGTCGGCCGCGTGCTTGCTGGCGCGACCGCTTCGCCGACTTCCGGCAGCGCGCGTCGTCTTCAAGTCCCGCGTCGTCAAGCTGGATGGAAAGCGTCTTCAGAGCGCGCGTCGCGCCTCAACGATCTGCCGACGCGAGTGGATTGGAAACCTCAGGGGAAGGACTGCGTCGGCGGTTGTGTGGGGAGGTGCGTAGCCGGGATGGCCGCGCATGGCCGGCCGACCGAGGTTGTTGCTTGGTGCCGCGGGTGTGAGCTTGCGTTCGGTCATGAGAGTGTCAGGCGCAACGAGGAGTTTAGATCAGGGGCCGCGCCTTGGTCTATCCATAGGGTGGATGGTAGCTATCCTTACAATCAATTGTACCTATATTACCAAATACTACTACAAGATCCTGAATGAAAGCGGGCCGGGTGGGTGTCGTCTCACGTGGGCTGAAGCTGCCGGGAAGAATGCGGAGACGAGCATGTGCGGGATTGTTGGCATTGCTGGGCAACAGCCGGTGTCGGAGCGGTTGGTCGACGCGTTGAAGCGTCTGGAATATCGCGGCTATGACTCGGCCGGCGTTGCGACGATCACCGAGGGCGCCTTGCACCGCCGGCGCGCCGAGGGCAAGCTCGTCAATCTCGAGACGAGACTGAAGGAAGAGCCGCTGAGCGGCAACATCGGCATCGGCCACACGCGCTGGGCAACCCATGGGGCACCGACTGAACGCAACGCGCATCCGCACTTTAGCGATGGTGTGGCCGTCGTCCATAACGGCATTATCGAGAATTTCGCCGAGTTGAAGGACGAATTGGCGGCTGCGGGAGCCGAGTTCCAGACCGACACCGACACCGAGGTCGTCGCGCATCTCTTGGCAAGACACCGCCGGGAGGGCATGGGGCGAGGTGAGGCGATGCATGCCATGTTGAAACGCGTCAGGGGCGCCTACGCGCTTGCCATTCTCTTCGAGGATGATCCGTCGACCATCATGGCGGCGCGCAATGGACCGCCGCTGGCGATCGGTCACGGGGACGGCGAGATGTTCCTGGGCTCCGATGCGATCGCGCTTGCTCCCTTCACCAATGAAATTACCTATCTCATCGACGGCGACTGGGCCGTAATCGGCAAGACGGGCGCCGATATCTTCGATTTCGACGGCCATCCTGTCGAGCGTCCGCGACAGACCTCCACGGCCGCGGCCGATCTCGCCAACAAGGGCAACCATCGCCACTTTATGGAGAAGGAAATTTACGAGCAGCCCGAGGTCATCGGGCATGCGCTCGGTCACTATATCAACATCATAGAGAATCGCGTCGATACGGTTTCTAGCATCGATTTCGCCAAGATCCCGAGCCTGGCGATCTCCGCCTGCGGCACCGCCTATCTCGCCGGGCTGATCGGAAAATACTGGTTCGAGCGCTATGCGCGCCTGCCGGTTGAAATCGACGTTGCGTCCGAATTCCGTTACCGCGAAATCCCGTTGTCGCCGCAGTCGGCGGCTATTTTCATTTCGCAGTCCGGCGAAACCGCCGATACGCTGGCATCGCTGAGATACTGCAGGGAGCTTGGGCTGAAAATTGGCGCCATCGTCAATGCCCGCGAATCGACCATCGCTCGGGAGGCCGATGCGGTCTTCCCGATCCTTGCCGGACCGGAGATCGGCGTCGCCTCCACCAAGGCTTTCACCTGCCAGCTTGCCGTTCTTGCCGCACTCGCCATCGCGGCCGCCAGGGCCCGCGGAACCGTAACCGAAGACGAGGTGCAGGCGCTCGTCAGGAGCCTCGCCGAAGTGCCGCGCGTCATGGGCCAGGTACTCAACAGCATCCAGCCACAGATCGAGTTCCTCTCGCGTCAACTGTCAAAGTGTCGTGACGTCCTGTATCTTGGCCGCGGCACCAGTTTCCCGCTGGCGATGGAAGGTGCGCTGAAGCTCAAGGAGATTTCGTACATCCACGCCGAAGGCTACGCGGCGGGTGAGTTGAAGCACGGTCCGATCGCATTGATAGACGAGAACATGCCAGTTATCGTTATCGCGCCACATGATCGCTTTTTCGAAAAGACCGTCTCCAACATGCAGGAAGTGGCTGCCCGTGGCGGGCGAATTATCCTCATCACCGATGAAAAAGGGGCGGCCGCATCGACACTCGACACTATGCACACGATCGTGCTGCCGGCCGTCGACGAGATTATCGCTCCGATGATTTTCTCGCTGCCGATACAGCTTCTTGCCTACCACACGGCGCTCTTCATTGGCACAGATGTCGACCAGCCGCGCAATCTCGCAAAATCGGTCACCGTCGAATGACTGTGACGTTTTTATAGGTGGCGATGCTCGTCCATCCGAAAGCGCCAACACGTGTCTAGAACTGAAGCTCGGATGAAATCCAACAATCGCCATCCTTTTTTCGGCAGGTCGGGCAATTGCGCAGGGCAGCCGGATTGAGCTTGCTCAAGCCGACGTCAGCACAGAAGCCCGCGGCCCTTTCGGCTGTATCCTCGGCCGCCCCATCCTTTCAGTCTGCGAATAAGCATCGGCGGCTTAAAAAATTTGGTTAACAGCGCTAATCGATGTGTGATTCAAACATAGCGCGTTTTTCGCTGCATCGGTGGCGGACATTGGTCAAAGGTATCAGCGTCCGCTAGGCTGGGTGGACGGTGCTGGAGGCGGAGGCAGGTGGAGTTCGCGTTGCTGTTCAAGAATGCCATCGGCGAGGATGAGTCGCGTGGGATCGCAGGACGAATGCGGTACAGTTGATTGGGCCATCTCAGGGCAGGCAGGTTCTTGAACTTGATCAGATGCAGGTGAGCCGCCATATTCCAACCTGGCTGTCCATTTCAGGTGGCCCATTTTATGGATGAGGCCGGTCCGGCCGAATCGTCGTCCATTTTTTTGATTTGCTGGGTGCGCGCCAGGTCCGGGAGGAAATCTCCCGATTTATCAGGCGCCCCTTATCTTCTTGGAGGTGTCTATGAAGGATTCGCGCAGTCCCGAGCCAGTCTTGACGGCTATGTCGCAGGGGACCCACATCATCCGCGCTTATCGTGAGCACCTTGGATATTCGATCGAGGACCTCGCAGTGGCGTGCGGGCTTGCCGCTGAGGAAATCCAAAACATCGAGTCGGGTCTGAGGTACAACAAGGGCTATCGGGATCGGATAGCGAGATCGCTGTCCATACCTGGGGGAATTCTTGAGGCAGAGTCGGACATATCGGACGCCGCGTGATGTCGGATATCTGCAAATGAGTGGAAGATCCGCTCCTTGTGATGTGTAATTGCGACTGACAGTCGAACGTCAAAAAAAGAGCGCCCGGGTCCTGGAAACGAGGAACGGGGAGACGCGAATGCCTTCTGGCGCAGTGCCGCCAAGAGAATTCTCGTCCAACTGTCCGAGTCAGGAATTGCACAAGGGTTCGCCGAATATGAAGTTGGAACGCTTCTTCATACTGTCTTAGGCGATATCGCCGCCCGGAGTGCTGCGACATGTGCACGATAGCATCGGCTCGTGACGAAGGTTTGCTAACGGCGAACTCATGCTGGTCGGCAACGCGATACTGGCTGGAGCATCAGGTTGGCCGACGAGAGCGGCCCACCAAGTTGGGCAGGATCGGCCGACACGGCCGACATCGCGCCGCTCTGACAAGAGCACAGCGGGCACCCAGAAACTGCCGGGTTGACTATGGGTGTCGGAACCGCGAAAAGGGGCCGCTCTTCATGAGTGGCGTGCGCCGGCAGTCTAACCCCAAGCCCCCCGCCCAGGCTGCCGGCGCGCTTCTAGGAACGTCGACATAGGACACAACGTTTCCTTGTCCGACTTACGCCTCGATCAGATCCCGAGCTGCCAGCCAGTGTTCGACCGTCGCTTCCGCCTCTGCCTGGCGCCCGAGGCGCTTCCTCCAGCGAGGAAAGCCGATCACCATGGGTGCCGCCAGTTCTGATGCTCACCCACGTGCCATTTCCCCGTGGGTCGGTCAAAATCCCCCGGGTATGGTCACTTGAAACTCCCCCACCTGATGATCACCGGCAGCGCTACTGAACAGCGGTAGCCGGTAAGGCAGGACGTTTATTTTCATCCCCTTTCATACAGCGAGGGGACCGGGAGTTGAACGTCTTGAAGGCACATCTGCAAAGCACCGTACTAACATTACTTGATCGCAACACCAGCCAGCGCGAGATTCAAAGGCTAACGGGTGTCGACCGCAAGACGATTCGGCGTTACGGAGCGCAGCGGGCTGGTGCGGAGGCAAATTCCCCCGGGGAAGTGACCACCGGCTCGGCAAGCGCGGAGGACCAAATTCCTCCACCCCGACCACCGGCTTTTGGGGTGTCGGGAGCGACGGTCACCAGCAGCCTGGCCCGCTCGGCCTGCGAACTGCATCGGGCGTGGATCGAAGAACAGGTCCGCCTGAAGCGAAATGCACAGGCGATTTACCAGGACCTGGTCGATCAGTTTGGCTTTCCGTCCAGCTATCAAAGCGTCAAGCGGTTTGTGCGCACGTTGCGAGAAAGCGATCCCAAGCAGTTTGATCGTCTTGAGTTCCTCCCCGGCGAAGAGGCTCAGGTCGACTATGGCGAGGGCGCGCTGACGATCGATCCCAAGAGCGGCCGGTACCGTCGCCCCCGCCTGTTCGTGATGACGCTGCGCTATTCGCGGCGCAGCTTCCGGCGGGTGGTCTGGCAATCCAGCCAGCAAGTCTGGGCGCAGCTTCACGAAGAAGCGTTTCGGTATTTTGGCGGGGTGGTCAGCTATGTGGTCTACGATTACGTGCCCGGGCACGTAATCGAGCTTTTGTGTCCCGCGCGATTATGTTCCCTGCCGCCGACAAGACGTTGCTTTTGAACAGTATTGTCGACCTGCACGACACATAGCGTGAAGGAAGCCCAGAGCGCATCTTCTGTTTCCCGAAACTGGAATGGAGGTTGCCATGTTGGAACGCTTTTTCGTCAAGCCGCAGACGGTCGATCGGATCAAGGATTGCTGGCTTGGACCGCAAATCGAGCTCTATGTGACCGCACTGTGTGAGCGGGGATATGCCGCCCGCACCATCTATCGGCGGGTTCCGATATTGACGGCGTTCGCGGATTTCACCGCGATCCGCAGCATCGAGAAGATCGAGCAGGCGGAAGCCCTCATTGATGCATTCGTTGCCGACTGGCTATCCGCTCGGCGCGCGGGCCGATCCGCTGATGCATGTCGACGCGACCGCAACCTCGCTCGTGTTACTGTGCGGCATTTCTTCAGCCTGGCCATATCGAAGTCCGAGTACCACCCTGACAGGACTGCACTGGACAACCCATTCGCAAGGCGGGTGCCCGGCTTCTTCGATTATCTCAGTGACGAGCGCGGCCTGCGCCCCGGTTCCCTTCGTCACTACCGGCACTATCTGCGCCGATTCGAAGTGTATCTCGACCAGATTGGATGCTACGACCTTGGAGCACTGTCATTGCCCGTGGTCACGGGATACGTCACCACGATGGCCCAACAGTTCGGGCCAAGGTCGATGATCAACCTGGCTGGCACGCTGCGGGTTTTCCTGCGATTCGCACACAGAGAGGGTGTTCTGCCGCGGGACATCAGCAAGCTGGTCGAGATACCCCAGCATTATCGGCTGGCTGACATCCCCCGATCGATCAGCTGGGATTCCGTCCAGAAGATGCTCGACCAGGTCGATCGCCGCACCGTCGTTGGCCGACGCGATTACGCCATGCTGTTGCTGATGATCTCATATGGCCTGCGCGCCCGCGAGGTCGCGATGTTGACGCTCGACGACCTCGATTGGAAGCGAGACCGGCTGCATGTGCGCGAGCGCAAGGCCGAGCACAGCACGACCTATCCGCTGGCGCCCGTGGTCGGCGAAGCGATCGTAGACTATCTCAAGAACGGGCGCCCCGAGGTGCCAGGCCGGCAGCTTTTCTGGCGCCATCTGGCCCCACGATCGCCGCTGACACAGTCAGCGGTGTCGTGCATGGCCACTAAATATTTGCATAGAGCAGGCATCCCTGTATCTCGCCCTGGTTCCCATACGCTCCGACATGCGTGCGTTCAACGGTTGGTGGATAGTGGCTTTCCGCTCAAGACCATCGGCGATTATGTCGGGCATCGCGCTGCCTCCTCGACCATGATTTACGCGAAGGTCCAGGTCGATGGCTTGCGTGAAGTAGCTCTGGGTGACGGGGAGGATCTGCAATGAGCCCGCGTCTTCCCGAGCCCTCAAGCCCGATCGCGCGCCATATCGTCGCTTTCGTTCGCCACAAGCGCGCGCTCAACCGGCGCTACGACGTCGAAGACAAGGTCCTGCGGATGCTCGACGGCTATCTGAACGTTCAAGGGGTGACGAGCATGACCGAGATCACGCCGGCGCTCCTCGATGCTTTTTTCCTGAGCCGTCCGCGCTCGCGGCCGAGAAGCTTCAACCATCTTATCGGCGTCGTCGGCCGGCTGTTCGAGTGGATGGTCGAACATGACGTTATCGATCGCTCTCCTGTGACGATGAAGCCACGCCGGCGAGGTAATCCAAGACCTCCCTGCATCCTGGATCTGCGGACCGCTCAACAGCTCATCAATCGCGCCGCCGAGCTGCCGGATCAGAACAACGCCCCGCTTCGCGGTCCCGCCTATGCCACCATCTTCAGCCTACTGTTCGGGCTTGGTCTGCGCGTAGGCGAAGTTGCGCGCCTGCGCTGGCGGGATGTCGATCAGGGTCGTAACGTCCTAACTATCCGTGAGACGAAGTTTTCCAAGTCGAGGCTCATTCCCATCGGGCCGCACCTGGCGCAGCGCCTCTATGCGTTCATGGCATTGCGATCACAGCACCTGGTTGCGGTGACTGCCGACACACCGTTGTTCTCTTTCCTGCGAGGTCGGCCTGTGAACCCGGGCACGATCAGTATCATTTTCCGCTCGCTGGCCGATCAACTGGACATAGCGATCCCGCCAGGAGGAACTCCGGCTCACGTACATGATCTTCGGCATAGCTTTGCCGTCGGGCGACTTCTGCGATGGTATCGCGACGGAAGCAATGCCAACGACAAGCTGGTCAAGCTGTCGACTTTCATGGGGCACGTCGATCCCGCCTCCACCGCGGTCTACCTCACCATTACCGCCGATCTATTGGAAGCCGCCGGTCAGCGCTTCGAGCGCTTTGCTGCGCCGCTATCGCGTGGAGGTCGGCCATGAAGACCGTCGGCAGTCTCATTTACCAGTTTTTTGAACACCATCTCAAAGCCGAGAAAGGTCTGGCGCCGACCTCGATCCGGAGCTATCGCGATGGGATCCGACTGTTCCTTCTCTTCCTGGCCACGAAGAACCGACGTCCCATCAGCAAGCTCGAATTGACCGATCTCAACGCCGACAATGTGCGGGCCTTTCTCGCCCATCTTGAAGCCGAGCGCGGCAACAACATCCGATCACGGAATCACCGGCTCGCAATGTTGCATGGTTTCTTTGCTTATGCCGCGGGCCAGGAACCAATGGTGCTGCCGGAGGCCGAACGCGTCGCCGCCATTCCGAGGAAGCGTACGCAGCCAGCGGCCACTTATTACATCGAGCGCGACGAGGTCGAACGACTCTTTGACGGACTGCCGCGCGACGGGAAGTTGGCCACCCGTGACAAGGCGCTGCTCATGTTCATGTACAATACCGGAGCTCGCGCAACAGAAGTCATCGGACTGACCGTCAATCAGTTGGCTTTGACCTCCTCGCCGCGGGTGAACCTGCACGGCAAAGGCGACAAATGGCGGGCCTGCCCACTGTGGCCCGAGACCGCCCACCTGCTTGGCAAGATGCTGCGTGACCGACGCCAGCCGGCCACGCCGGAAAGTTCGGTCTTCCTCAATAACGTCGGCAAACCGCTGACGCGATTCGGCCTGTACAAGCTCGTCCGGCGTCATGGTTCGGACATTCGCATCGGTAACGGGCAGAGGTCCATTTCTCCGCACGTCTGGAGACACACGACAGCCGTCCATTTACTCGAATCCGGTGTCGACGTGAACGTCATAAGAGGTTGGCTTGGCCACGTCAGCCTGGATACGACCAACCGATATGCCGAGATCAACATCAAGATGAAGCAGGAGGCGCTTGAGGCTTGCCAAGTGCCTTCAACTTCTTCGGTGGGACCGCCCCGAAGACCAGTCTGGCAAAGCGAGCCAAAACTTCTCGAATGGCTCGCCGGCCTCTAATCGTTATGTGCCCCGCCGTCGGCGAGAACACTGGATCAGCAGGCGGCAGGGCACATAACCGCGCGGGACACAAAAGCTCGACAACCTTAAGGAAGGCGTCCTCAAGCCCGATCTATACGAGCCCGAGCTCAATCCGATCTACAGTGCGATGCTGGCTCATTACGGCGTCGTCGCCGATCCGGCCCGCGTGGCGGACCCCAATCGAAAGGGGAGCGTCGAGAATGCGATTCAACATACCCAGGGGACCGCGCTGGCCGGACGGCGCTTCGAGACGCTGGAAGCCCAGAACGAGTTCTTGAGGCACTGGGAGGAGAACTGGGCTTCCAAGCGCATCCACGGCAGCACTCGCCGTCAGGTCGAGGCCATGTTCCAGGAAGAGAAGCCGCACCTGCGGCCGCTGCCTGTCGCACCCTTCCGCATCTTCACTGAAGTCGTTCGGACCGTCTGCGACGACACCACCGTACGCGTCGACAGCAGCTATTACGCCGCGCGGCCCGCGGCCATCGGCAGTCTGGTCGTCGTGCGCATCTACACTTCCACGATCGAGATCCGTGATCGCCACACCCATGCGCTGCTGCGGATTCATCCCCGGATGACGCACCCCGGTTCTGTCGTCCTGCCGATCAACGAACGGCCGTTCAATCCGTCACGGCAAACCGCCGTGCTGCTGGCGAACGCCGGTCGCATCGGCCCACAAACCAAGGCCCTGTGCCAACACATGTTCGATGCCGAGGGACGCCCCGGACAGCGCGCGATGTGGGGCATTGTCGGGCTGAGCCGGAAGTATCCGACACGGATGGTCGAGCAGGCCTGTGCTCATGCCATCAGCAACCGCATCTACCGTTACAAGCACGTACGCGCGACTGTCGAGCGGCTGTTTGAGCAGGCGCTCCAACAGGTTGAAGAAGTCCCACAGCCGGCATCGCAGCTCACCCAGGATCATCCACTGATCCGCGCCCCCGCCGAATATGGCGACCTCTTCAGCCGTGCTGTGCGACACGATGCCGGCAACAATGGCCGGCAGGCCGGGGCTGACGACGACCGCGCCTCTCCACCCCGCACTCGTGGCGCCTGCGCAACCCCGACCAGCTTCGCCGCCACGAGCGCTCCCGCTACCCCTTCTCACCTCAAACTGGAGACCCAACCCCATGATGACCATACCCGAAATTGAACGCTGCCTGCGACAGCTGCGCCTGTCGGGCGTCCGCGACACGCTGCAGACGCGCGTGCTGCAGGCGCAGGGCGCAAACCAACCCTTCCTCGAGACCTTCTCCCTGATCCTGCAGGACGAACTGGATCGTCGCCAATCCCGCCTTATCGAGCGGCGATATCAGCAATCCGGGCTCGATGAAAAACTGACGCTCGCCGAATTCGACTGGTCCTTCAATCCCAAATTGCCGCGCCAAACTTGCTTCCAGCTCCACACCTTGGCGTTCGTCGCCGCCGGCGAGAACGCGATGCTGGTTGGCAAACCGGGCACCGGGAAATCCCACATCGCCAAGGCGATTGCCTATCAGGCGATCCTGCACAGCCACAAGGTCCAGTATCTCGAGACCGATGACTTCTTCCACCGCCACGCTCTGAACGCCCCCGCGCAACGCGAGGCCCGGATGCGAACAATCATCGACTGCGATCTCCTCGTGCTCGACGATCTGTTCCTCGCACGCGCCATCCCCGACGACGCCGGCGCATGGCTGCAGACCCTGATCCATCAGCGCTACAAACTGCGCCGCAGCGTCATCGTCACCTCCAATCGGGTCGTGCAGGACTGGGGGACATATCTGCGAGACAACACCATGAGCACGACGATACTCGATCGGCTGATGCATCATTGCCATCTGCTTGAGTTCGATGGACGCAGCTATCGCCTCAAAGAGGCCGCTGAAGCCCTTGCTCGGGAAACAAAGTCAAACTAACAAGTCCACTTCTGTCCTGTCTTGCGGGTGGGGGATTTTGACTGACCCTACCCGGGGGAATTTGAAGTGACCCGCGGGGCATTTGCGATCTCGTGTCGGTGAGAGCACCGGAAGCACCTCCCTGCTTGAAAAGGGCAGGGCAGCTTGCGTCGCCGCTGTTGGTGCCTTCCTTGGCTCGGAATCGGGACATTCGACTTTACAAAAAAATAGGCCGCCGGAGCCGTTTTCGAGCACGACAATCATGCCGGCAGTGCCGGCAACGATGCCGCATGCAAAAATCCACAGATGGTTCTAGCCAAATGCTAGCTGCCCAGCATATGTCCGGCATTTCGCAAGGCCCCTAGGAAGAGACTGGCATGGCCGTTGGCATCGATCTTGGCCTGCATCGACAAAGGCATGCTGTTCCAGTTTTCCAATGGCGCAATGAAATGTGAGAAAGTACCATTGACGATGCAATGGTGGGTAACAAGGCCCTGTCTGTCCAACGCCAGCACGCCGGTTTGGTCGCCCTGATATCGGATGGCTGCGACCCGCTGGACCTCCGCGTCACCGTCGACGCGCACGTCGAAAAGCAGGATACCGCGGCTCCTGGTGGCTATCTCCGCGGCCTTTTCAGCGAAGCTTAAGGAGAGAGAGCGGACGCTTTCGACCGCCATCTGGAAAACCATCAAATCCAGTTCATCCACAGCCATAAGGTAACTGCGCGCAACACAGGGGTCATTGCAATCGACGCACACGGCTTGTTCACAGATGTCGGCTCACGACCGATCATTTAGTTTGGGTTTGCCGGTCGGCCACTGACCGAGGGAGTGCTCCGGTTCGAACCGATCCTGAAGCGGAATGCGCGGGATCTACGGAACCCGAAGAGCCGGCCAGCCAAGTTGCCGCGACAATTGATGTCGATCATTCCAGACATCTGCATTTCGGCGCGGCTGCGAAAAAATCCCACCTGGTAAATCCGTTCTTTGCGGCAAGCCCATCCTCGGGCCGTCTTGTACATGAAACCCTCGCGTGGCGTCCCTCGAAGCTCGGCACCGCCAGGCGCTTGATCGAAGCGTCGAAAACCCTGTTTTCCGAAGATCCGGGACGTCCTTCAGAGCATATTCTGGTACGCTCGCCTTTGAACATCCACTGAAGCGTCCGTTTCTAGTCCGTGTTCCATGTAGGCTCACCGCCTGAGCGCGCCTTGCACACAGCGGCACGTCCGCGCATGAAACTTGTCCCCCGTTCACTTCACAAAATGGATTTCCTGAAGTACTGGGAGCGCAGAGAAATCTCCGGTCGCAGCCTACCCGGTTAAAACAAGGACCTAACATGAAAACTCTCGTCGTCTGCTCCGGCGGATTGGACTCCGTTACTCTTGCTCACAAGGTGGCAGCGGAGTACGAGCTCGCCGGCCTCCTATCTTTCGATTACGGCCAACGGCACCGGAAGGAATTGGGATTCGCCGCCCTTTGCGCTGAACGACTGAACGTCCCGCATCGCAGCATCGACATCCGCCAAATCGGCCGCGGCCTTTCCGGCTCCGCGCTGACCGACGGTGTGGATGTGCCGGATGGGCACTACGCCGAAGACACGATGAAGGTCACGGTGGTGCCGAACCGGAACGCCATCATGTTGGCCACCGCCTTCGGTCTCGCCGCCGCACACAAGGTCGAAGCGGTGGCGACTGCCGTGCACGGTGGGGATCATTTCATTTATCCCGACTGCCGTCCGGCCTTCCTCGACGCTTTCCAGATGATGCAAGACCGCGCGCTCGACGGCTACGCGAAGGTTCGCCTTTATGCGCCCTATGTGAATCTCACGAAGGCGGACATCGTTAGGGATGGAGCAACATACGGCACGCCATTTGCACAGACCTGGTCCTGCTACAAGGGCGCCGAGCGTCACTGCGGGAGGTGCGGGACCTGCGTCGAGCGGCGCGAGGCGTTTCATCTCTCTGGGCACCTGGACCCCACCGACTACGAGGACTCCGACTTCTGGCTCGATGCGCTGCGAAGGAGGACCGCATAATGTTCCGCATCACCAAGGAGTTCCACTTCTCGGCCTCGCATCAGCTCACCTCGTTGCCGCCCGATCACCAATGCGCGCGCCTGCACGGGCATAACTACATCGTCGAAGTGGAGCTTTCAGCGAATGGACTGAACGACAACGGTTTCGTGCGCGACTATCACGATTTGGCGCCATTCAAACGCTATATCGACGAGAGCTTCGACCACCGACATCTCAACGACGTGCTCGGACATGAGCAAGTCACCGCGGAATGCCTGGCCAGACATTTTTATCTATGGTGCAAGGCACGCCTGCCCGAAACCTCGGCCGTGCGGGTGAGCGAAACGCCGAAAACCTGGGCGGAATACCGGCCATGACCGATACGCATCCCGCAATCCGCGTGAGCGAGATTTTCGGGCCGACGATCCAGGGCGAGGGCGTGCTCATCGGTTTGCCGACGGTCTTCATCAGAACCGGCGGGTGTGACTATCGCTGTTCCTGGTGCGACAGTCTCCATGCGGTGGACAATCAATTCCGCCATGAATGGGAGATGATGCCAATCGACGCGGTATGGCAAACCGTCGTTACGCTTTCCGGTGGCCGGCCAGTGATGGTGTCGCTGTCAGGCGGCAATCCGGCCATTCAGCCGTTTCGTGCGCTCATCGAGCGAGGCCATGGTGAAGGTTACCGTTTTGCGCTCGAGACCCAAGGTTCGGTGGTCAGGGACTGGTTTGCCGACCTTGACGTGCTGGTCCTCAGCCCTAAGCCGCCTTCAAGCGAAATGAGGACCGATTGGGCCACTCTGGAGGCGTGCGTCGATGCGGCGCAGGAGAAGCCGCAGATCGTGCTCAAGCTCGTTGTTTTCGACGAGAGCGACTACGCCTACGCGAAAGGCGCCGCGGAGCGATTTCCGCGCCTTCCGGTTTACCTGCAACCCGGCAATCACACGCCGCCCCGTCCTGGCAACGAAGACGCGTCTGTCGATCTGGACGGAATAATGAAACGCATGGAGTGGCTGGTTGAAAAGGTAACCGGCGACAGGTGGTTCGACGCCCGCGTGCTGCCGCAGCTGCACGTTCTGCTGTGGGGCAACAAGAGGGCCGTCTAGCCTGCGTCTTTCGCACTGGAACTGCGTCTGCGGATCTTCGGTTAGCCGGGTCGGCCCCCATTGACGGCGTTGTCGGGGTACTTGCGGACTTATGATACCGGCACAAAGAGCGTGGCCAGCCGAGTTTGATCCGACTTTGATGCGGCATCCTTGTGGTCCGAATTCAGGGATGCGCGATGGGCCAGATTGTGCATGGGAGCATCACGACGACAGAGGTGATCCATCGAGCAATACATCATGGTCAAGACGGCCTGAGGACGCGGGCCGACGCCACGGCACAAATCACAAGACCGTTGGCAACCTGGCGCGAGAACTCCATGTCGTCGGTCGTGGACCTGCAAGCGGTGATGACAACCACTGCGCCCACCCAAAGGTTGGCGCGGCGCTACCGCGGTGCGGCGGCAGCACAGCGATCGCGCGCCAGGAGCGCAGCCTTGGGGCCTATGTCGCGACACGGCCGGTCGACTTCCGTCATTTTGTGGAGCGCCAGACTATACGGGGTCGCAGCAGCAATCGCTTGGCCGCTGCCAGGCTGCCTGTAACGCCCAGAGCGACCTCCAATCCCCGACACTCGGCCCTTCTCTCGATAAGGTCACGCGCCAGCGGCGTCTGCAGAAATCCGCACAAGCACGGCGTGAGGTCCGGCGCGTGTCTCGCGCCGCCGCAATTTGGCACGGCGCGTGCGACCGACATGGCAGTGGCGTTCGACCGGAGTGCCGCGATGCGAGAAGCCTGGGATGGGACGAAGCGCCCGGCCCCTATCCGGTTGGGGAGAGAAATGGTGTTAGCTCCACATGTCCGCAGCGCGGACGCGGCGCCTCGCAAGGCCTTCTACGCCAAGTCCTATGTGCAGGTGCTTGCCGCCATCGCCCTCGGTGTCGCACTCGGCTATTTCTATCCGGGGATCGGCGAAAGCGCGAAGCCGCTCGGTGATGCCTTCATCAAGCTTGTCAAGATGATCATCGCGCCTGTCATCTTCCTGACAATTGCGACCGGCATCGTCGGCATGAACGATCTCCAGAAGGTCGGCCGAGTTGCCGGCAAGGCGATGGTCCATTTCCTCACCTTCTCGAGGCTCGCACTTATCGTCGGCCTTGTCGTCGCCAATGTCGTTCAGCCGGGCGCCGGCCTCAACATCGATCCGGCCTCGCTCGACGTCCAGGCCGTGAATACCTATGCCGCGAAGGCCCACGAGCAGTCCGTCACCGGCTTCCTGATGAACATCATCCCGTCGCCGATCGTCGGCGCCTTCGCGCAAGGCGACATCCTGCAGGTCCTGTTCTTCTCGGTTCTGTTCGGCATCGCCCTGGCCACGGTAGGAGAGACGGGCAAGCCTGTCGTTTGCTTCCTTCAGGCACTGATCGCCCCCATTTTCAAGCTCGTCAGCCTGCTGATGAAGGCCGCCCCGATCGGGGCTTTCGGCGCGATGGCCTTCACCACCGGCAAATATGGCATCGGGTCGATCGTTGACCTCGCGATGCTGGTCGGGACGTTCTATTTCACCGCCTTCCTTTTCGTGTTCGGCGTTCTCGGCGCGGTCTGCCGTTACAACGGGTTCTCGATCTTTTCTCTCATTCGCTACATCAAGGAAAAGCTGCTGCTTGTCCTGGCAACGTCCTCCTCGGAGGCCGCGCTGCCCTCGATCATGGAGAAGATGGAGAAGGCCGGCGCCAAGCGTTCCGTCGTGGGACTAGCCGTCCCGACCGGATATCCCTTCAACCTGGACGGCACCAATATCCACATGACGCTGGCGGCCCTCTTCATCGCCCAGGCGACGAACTTCGATCTCTCGATTGGCGATCGGATCCTGCTGCTTCTCGTCGCCATGCTCCCTTCGAAAGGAGCAACTCGCATTACCGCTGCAGGCTTCGTCACTTTGGCTGCAACGCTCTTTGTCATCCCGACCGCCCCGCTCGCCGGCATGGCGCTGATCCTTGGCGTCGACCGCTTCATGTCCGAATGCCAGGCGCTGACGAATGTCGTTGGCAACGCGGTGGCTTCGCTCGTCCTCGCCCGCTGGGGGGCGAGCCGGATGAAGTTCGATCGGCAAAGGCCGTCGCGAGCGGCCCCTCGACGCTTTGAGGGTGGAGGATCGAGACGTCTGGCCCGGCGAAGGGCGGTTGCGACCGGCCAGCTCGCGCGAGCGCCGCTCAGCCATTGGGGGCAGGGCGTGAAGCCGTCCTAGAGGCATTGCCAGCTGGCATCGGCACCGAGAGAGCCCCGCAACTTCCCGTACTCCGGGAAGTGCCGGGCAAGCGATCAAAAAGCGATGCCCGGGTTTACGCCAAAGGCACCGTTGCTGCCCTGCTGTTCACTGTTAATCGGAGACCGCCCCATGTCCAAGCCAACCCCCGGCCTTGTCGTCACGATCGCTCTTTTAGCCCTCGCCCTGCTTTTTTCCGCGCTGGGGGCGCTACATCATCCTGCTGTCATAGACTACCTGCAGCAGCTCGAAGACCGACGCCAGCTCACCGCGGAATTGAAGATGCTCATTGCCGCGCGGCGCGACGCACTGTTCAATGACCCCGCTGCGCCAACCGCTGGCAATCCGGAAGGCGACGTCGCTCTGGTCACCTTCTTTGACTACAACTGCCCACCTTGCCGGAACGCAGCCCTCAATATCCAGCAAGCCATCAAGGACGATTGGAGTCTGAAGCTTGTGTTCAAAGAGTTTCCGATCCTGGGACCGGCTTCCAAATTCGCCGCGGTGGCGGCGCTCGCCTCCCACAAACAGGGAAAATACGAGGCGTTCCACCGTGCCCTCATGGGTTTCCACGACCTCGTCAACGAAAGGTCCACCTTGACCATCGCAGCAGATGTGGGCCTCGACGTTGAGCAGCTCAAGCGGGACATGGAAGACCCGGCCATCGCAGACGCCATTGCGCGCAATGGCGCGCTCGCCGGCGATCTGTACATCACCGGCACGCCGGCGTTGGTGGTCGGCGATGAAGTGATCCCTGGGATGGTCGATGTTGCCACGCTGCAACGCTCCATCGCCAATGCGCGAGCAAAGCCGGAGGGTTGAGACGGTGTTTGAAATTCCAATATCGGCATTTTGACAGCACTGGCGGCCGGTGCAATCTCGTTCCTCTCGCCATGCGTGCTGCCTGTCGTGCCGGGCTATGTCTCTTATATGGTCGGCAACCCGATGGCGCGCCAACGGCATGCCGCAGACCACCCTTCGCCGTCATCTCGCGGTTCTGGTCGAATGCGGCCTGATCATTCGCCAGGACACCCCCCAACGGCAAAAGACATGCGAGGTAGCGTCGGGGAGGCGAGATCGAGCAGGCTTTCGGCCTCGATGGGGATCCTGCTGGCCGCCTGCCCGAGCATGCGGGAACTCGCCTGCGGCGACGAAATTCGCTACCGGCGGGATTTTCTGGCCGCGGCCGAGCTTGTCCGGCCCATGTTGGGATCACCCCGAGCGCGTGGCGGGAGGCCTGCGAGGTGCAGGGCGAGCAACAGGCCGCGATCACGTTGGCCGTGATCTATCAACGCGCTGATCAGCTCAACAGCGCCGGCGGTTATTTGCGCTGCCTGACGGACCGCGCTGGGGACGGGAAATCCTCGGCCTGGCCGATGATCTTGGCGTCGCTGCTTCGGCCAAACTCGATGCCGAAAAGACGCCCGCGGAGACCGATGGGCCGCCGGATGATGGCAATCGGAGGGAAGGGCGGTTCGAGGGTCTCGGAAACGCTTGTCCCGAGCCTGCGCAGGAATCATGATGCTGGATCGATGTGTGAGCCCGCGTACCGGCCGTTTCCGTTGGCGCAGCCAGTCATGCAGGCCAAGCCGGTGGCTTATTCGTCGCCTACGAGACCGTCGAACGCCTCAAGCAGCGCCTCGACGATCGCTTGGCCGAGCGCCTGTGCCGTCTCACCCATTTGGGCTTCGTTTCTGTTGCGCGCGGCGGTGGCGAGTTCCGAACCCTCATCCGTCAGGATCGCATTGGCCCGATCGATCGCCCATTGCGCAAAATCGTCCCGGCTGTCAATGATCCTGGTTTCCATCAATGCGCGCTCCCGCGTTTACGATTTGTTTGCCCAATTCGGGCTAGGGTTGAGATGCGCGATGGGTACTGCGTTCGCGCCATAACACTTCTCGATCCTTGCAGCGAGGCCTTGACTGAGCAAGCCGTTCCGCCCCGCCCGGTCGAGGAGGTTCTTGACGGATGAGGGCGCCCATTTCCTTGCGCCGCGCGGTGCCCGTCATGAAGCCTTCGTGCTGGTTGGCGATTTCGCGCAGCGTGAGCTGTGGGGGACGAATGATTTCCGGCAACTAGCTGCATGAGGCGATGCTAGGGAACGCCGGCGGGCGCATGAGACGCCCGCGCCGAGTTCCTCGATGATCCTTTGGCAGCCGGCCACTCCCTCTGGTCGACGGGAAATGCGAGTTTGCGTCTTAGCGGCCATTTGCAGCCCTTGGGAGATCGTTTTGGGCCGGATTTCCAAGCATGGATGGTACGGCGTCTCTTGAGGTTCTGCAGACGTTGCGGTCCACCAGCGGGTAGTGGGTCAGTTTGAAATTCCAGGTCTAGGCTTGGGAACGAAGCATAAGGCGGGCAAACTTAGAAATGTAATGACCGGCTGCATAGAACCCGCATAAGAGGATCAGAGAAACGTCAGGGTAGCCGAAGTGCGTCAATCGCAACAAATCAGCTAACGCGCAAAGGCCGATCAGGGCCGCGATAGCGCGAAACGCGATCCCGAAAATTCGTAGGAAATGGAAGAAAACCCGAAACCAGATTTCTTCCGCCATTGCCCGCATTTGGCGTCCCTAACCCAATCAAGCTGCACTGAGTTTTGCGTAAGGACCGCGTTTCCGATCCGCCCGCGCTTCGTTGGCCTCAACCAGCGCCACGATGTCAGCGACCTCCCAGAGCCGATCCGATACGCCAGCGGCCATTGCCGGCGTCATGCGCAGCGAAGCATGAATGCGAACGAAATTATAGTACATGAAGTGCAGCGCGACTGCATTGGCGTGGGCTTCGACCTTCTTGGAAAAGCCATTGGTCAAGCGCGTGAAGCGGCGCATATGCATCCGCATGGTGAGGTTCTGGCGCTCGGCAAATGACGTGCTAACATGCTTGATGTCTGGGTTGCCTTCGATCCGTTCTTTCCGCGCGCCGGTGCATTCGGCTGGGCTGTAGCGGCCCTTGGCGCTGTCAGGTGAAGCGCCATAGAGCTTGATCAGCATGGCGTAGTCGATATCGCCACCGAATGCGCCTTCAACAGCCTCCAGATAAGCCCTGTGGCCATCGCTGGTCAGTTGGACGCGATTGGCAAGGCGGCGCGAAAGATCGTCCATGAAGCTCATTGCGTATTCGCTATCGCGCCCGCCGACCAGCCAAGACATGACAAGCTTGGTGTCGGCAACGATAGCCGTCCATGTCCATGTGTCGCCAGCGCCTTCCGGGGCAGCCTTGTCCATCTTGACGTTCTTCTGCTTGGCATAGGTGAACGACCAGATTTCATCGACCTGAATGCGCTTGCTGGTCAGGTTACGAAGGGCTTGGTCCTGATAGTCGGCACATACCGCGCCCGCATCCGAGAGGAGCTTCGCGATGGTGTTTTTGCTCATGCCCATGACGCGCGTGATGGCGCGGATCGATTGGCCTTCACAGAGCATATGCAAGATTTGCGAGCGGGTTTTGGTGTCGAGCTTGTTCATGAGCCGACACTACGCTTTCCCCACCGTATAGTCAAGCATAAAGGTCAGTTTAACGGAAGCGTTAACGCGATATTGACGATTCCGCCGGCATCCTGTATTTAGACCAAATCGAATGAGGCAGAGCATGACCGACTACCAAACACCTGGTGAATTCGTCAGGGCAACTATGGCAGCAAAGGGCTGGACACAAACTGACTTGGCGTTTGCGCTTGGCACTACCACCGCTGCCGTAAATCAGATTTTGAGCAACAAGCGCGGGATCAGCGCCAACATGGCGCGAGCGCTTGGAACAGCTCTGGACTGCGCCCCAGAGGCGTTTGCGCGCGTTCAGGCGGAATGGGATGTGAGAAACGCCGAACCGCCGGCCGACGATGTTGCCGCCCGTTCCCGTGTCCTCACGAAATACCCGCTTCGCGAAATGATCAAACGCGGATGGATCGATCTTGAACACGGCAAGGGTTCTGTGGAGGAACAAGTCTGTCGCTTCTTCAACGTTGATTCGATTGAGGCAGTGCCGAGCATTCGCCATTCCGCGAAGAAGACTGACTACGATGTAGACATGCCGCCATCGCAATTGGCGTGGCTCTTTCGGGTTCGTCAAATTGCATCCGAGATGCCCGTCGTCCCGTTCAGTAAAGTTGGGCTAGAGCGTGCCGTGGAGGCGATGCGCGAAAAGCGAGCCGACGAAACAGACGTGAGGTACGTGCCACGTCTCTTGAATGAAGCTGGCGTTCGTTTTGTAGTCGTAGAGAGCCTACCCGGGAGCAAAATCGATGGCGTCTGCTTTTGGCTTGATGACAGCTCTCCGGTGATCGGCATGTCCCTTCGTTTCGACAGGATCGACAATTTCTGGTTTGTCCTGATGCACGAATGCGCACACGTGCTGCACGGCCATGGTCGCGACGCCGCAATCGTCGACTCTGAACTCGACATGCTGACCTCAGTGAACGAGGAAGAGGCGATTGCAAACAGAGAGGCGGCTGCATTTTGCGTGCCCCCGGATAAGCTTCAATCATTCTTCCTTCGCAAAAAACCCTTCTTCGCTGAAATCGAAGTGATGGCATTTGCAAAGCGCGTAGGCGCGCACCCGGGCCTTGTTGTTGCCCAACTGCAGCGAATGCTCAATCGATATGATTTGCTACGCAGGCACCTTGTCACCATTCGCGATCAACTCGCCCGCGCGATGATGATGGACGGTTGGGGCGACACAATCCCCGTGGACAAATAGGAACCCCAAATAATGGCTGGTTACAAAGAACAGATGCGCACGCTTTGGCAGCGCTATCGTGACGAAGTCTCCCCTGACCCGGTGGACTTGAAGGAAGTCGCGGCGTGGGCGATCAAGAATCGGCTTTGGGCTCCCCAGCCCGCCGACCTCAACACCAGCTTTGCGCGAGACCTCGCCGATGTGTTACGGGAAGAGGTCAGGATAGATGCCAAGGGCCGGCGCTACCGGGCAAACATTCCCGTCAAAGAGCGCGGCAAGGATGGCGTGCCTCTATTCAAGTGGGCTGACATCGATGATGCCCCGTTTGTGCATGTTGAAAGGAGCGTGCAACAGGAACGCCGCTCTATTGCCAGCGACTGCTACGCATTGGCGATGAAGGTCGATCATTACAACGATGCCCATCCCGGCCAAGAGCCGATTCAGGTGCCCTTTGACTTCTCTGAAGACATTGAGGAGTTGAAGATCGCCAACGGCCTTGAGGAGGCCGCCTAGCCCTTCTTCCAGCGGGCGGCGGCGGCGACCCGCGCTATCTCGGCTCGCTGCTCTGGCGTAAGCGCTTTGGCGCGCGACACGCCGCCTTTGAGCCCACCCTTGCGGGCGCTGGCGAGCGGCTTCTTATCTTCTGTCTCACCCGTGGCGAGCGAGACAATCGACTTTGCCAATTGGTTTGCGTCGCGCGGGCGCTTAGGGGTTGGCATCAGCGTGGGTACTCCAAAACGATGACGTAGCCAGACGGCTCTGTTAATGGTCCATTCTCCGTCGAAATATCCCGCGTTGGCTGCCAGATCACGTTGATGATCCGGCTTCCCTCTTCGCCCAGGCTGTGGAGAAGCGTTCTTAGCCTTTCAACGTCGTCCGGGCATGTCGCGACGGCATATGACATGAAACCTCCCATGCTTCAGGTCAGCATATAGGAGGCCGAGCCGATATGTGAAATGCATATTGCATCCCGGCAAATTTCAAACTGACCCACTACCCACCAGCGCGATCAGGCCATTCGGCGCTAGCCCACAACTCCAGCTCCCCTAGAGACAAGAAGTTCCTCTCACCCTGTTGGAGGCGGAACATATAGTTGCTATCGCCCTTGACCTCGCGCCAGCCCGGACGCTTATGGCCAAAGACCTTCGTATCTGGTCCGCAATGCGACGGTAGCCGGTGAATGGTCAAAACGTAGCGCAATCGGTTCACGATCGATTGAAAACCGTGACCGTTCCTCTGTGGTGCTCAGACTGCCACCGAGTGCCTGGCCGTTCCACTTTCAAGATATTTGTCGAACTTCGCCGCAACGCTCCTCACGAAGGGACGGCTTTCCGCCAGCACGACGAAACTGTCGCCTTGGAGTTCAAGCAGTCGAGCAGGATCCCGAAGAGCGATTGAGCTTGCCTGAAAAAGGAGCTTTTGGCCGGCTTCCCCGAAGCTCTCCACCAGGTCGATCGCCGAGAAGGCGAAATCGCACATCAGCCGCTCGATGATCCAGCCACGGACGCGATCGTCGTCGGAAAAGGCGATGCCGCGGACGGCGGCCAGCCCGCCATTGGCGACCATACGTCCGTACTCAGCGGTCGAAGGATTGTTCTGCAGGTAGCCCTGGCGAAACCGGCTGATGGACGAAGGACCGACACCGATCAGCGTCTCGCAGCGATCCTCTGTGTAGCCTTGGAAGTTGCGATGCAGGGCCCCTGTGGAGGCCGCCACCGCCAGCGCATCGCCCGGCTTAGCGAAATGGTCGAGGCCTATTGCTTCATATCCCTTGTCCAAAATCGCCCGCGCGGCGAGTTGCGATTGCGCGAACCGCTCCGTGGGACCGGGGAGCCAGGCCTCGTCGATCATCGTCTGATGTTTCTTGAACCAGGGCACGTGAGCGTAGCCGAACAGCGCCATCCTGTCCGGTTCCAGGGTGAGCGCCTGCGCGACGGTAGAACACAGGCTCTCGCTGGTTTGATGCGGCAGGCCGTAGAGCAGATCCAGATTGACGGACTCGACGCCGCGGGAACGAACTCCATCGAGGACTGCCTTGGTCTGCAAAAAGCTTTGTTCGCGGTTGATCGCCTTTTGCACTTTCGGATCGAAATCCTGCACGCCGAGGCTCGCCCGCGTCATGCCGATTTCGGCAAGTGCATCAAGGCGTGCCTCATCCATATCGTTCGGATCGATCTCGATGCTGATTTTCGTATTTGGAACAAAATCGAAGCTGTCCCGCATGAACGCGCCTAAAGCCACCATATCCTCAGGCTTCAGCATTGTCGGCGAGCCGCCGCCGAAGTGGATTGCGCGGACGAAGACCTTGCCGCTGATAAGGGCGGCAACCGTCGCGATCTCCGCGCGTAGCGAGCGCAGATAAGCGGTCACCGGCTCATAGTGGCGCGTCTGCTTGGTATGGCACGCACAGAACCAGCAGAGTCTGTCACAATAGGGAATATGCAGGTAAAGCGATATCTCGTCACCGCCTTCGAGGGCCTCCAACCAGCCTTTCTGGACCGCCGCATCGACGCCCGGATGGAAATGCGGCGCGGTCGGGTAACTGGTGTAGCGGGGGACGTTCTCGCCAAGTCTGGCAGTTAATTCCGGTCGCATGTCGTGGTCCACCGTGTTTTGAGTCGCCGGAACTCTGGACGCGTCGAAGAGCCAAAGCCCTGATTTCGGTCAACCTCCAGCACGGACAAACTGCCGCAACGATTTTTCTACCGTCGATTGCTACCCTGCCGGCACTTGGGATCGGTAGAGCGATGGAATGACAGTACGGCAAGATATTCATAGTTCCGGCATTCCCGTTCTTTGCCTACCTTGCGAGGTACGGCACCGCGGCGTCTGCGGTGCGCTCGATCCAGACGATTTGGCGCGGCTCGCCAAGACTTCGTCGCGGCACAAGATCGAGCCGGGGGTCGAACTGATCGGCGACGCCGAGGCCGTCGACAGCTATTCAAACGTGCTTTCAGGCGTGGTGAAGCTGACGAAGAGCCTTTCGGACGGCCGCCAGCAAATCGTCGGCCTCCAATTCGCACCGGATTTTCTGGGACGGCCCTTCAAGGTGAAAAGCGCGATCAATGCGGAAGCGGCAACCGTTGTCTCGCTGTGCTCGTTTCCGAGGGCGGCCATCGAACGGATGATGAAGGAATCACCGGAACTTGAGCATCGCTTGCTCAAGCAGACGCTGAACGAACTCGACGAGGCACGCGAATGGATGGTGACTCTGGGGCGCAAGACCGCACCGGAGAAGGTGGCCAGCTTTCTCCTCATGATCGCCCGGAATATCGATTCCAGTGTTGGCCCGGCGGCCAGGTCGGCGTGCTTCGATCTGCCGCTGACGCGTGCCGAGATCTCTGATTTCCTTGGACTTACAAACGAGACTGTGAGCCGCCAGCTGACCAGACTGAGAATGGACGGCGTGATCCGGATCGAGAACAATCGCCGTGTCACGGTGGACAGCGTCAGCCGGCTGGAGCAGCGCTGCGGCGGCCGAGGCGCAACCGCCCTTTAGATGAGACCTAAGCGCGCGGGGCCGTCGCCTACTCCGACCCGCAGCAGGATTTGTTCGCGTTCGAAAGCGATGTGTGTCGCCGCAAGCCTTCGAAGAAGCCGCGCAGAATGAAACCGACGGCGTCCGCATTCTCCACCGTCTCGCCATGGCCGATCGCTAGCAGAATTCAGTCACCTCACCAGCAAAGCACTCGTCTTCGACGTGTTCGGCGCGCAACCGCCGGGTAGAAGCGAGGCTGGCGTCGCCGCCAACGACAGCGGCCTCGTAGGCGGGAAAGGCGATCGTTTCTTCATATTGATGAACGCTTGCGCAACAATGGGAGGATTGCGTTGGCCGTGCCGAGGCACTTCAGGCGATCGACGCTCGGCAGCGCATCAGCGATATTTTACTAAGCATTGCAGAGCTGCAGTTTTCCCTGTGCGCGCGCTTCATCACATCACACGGAATCGCCTCCACGCCGGCCGGCCCGCGGACGCCGGACTTGTCCATGAGCGGGGCGGCCCGTGCTGCGTTTCCTCGTTCAATCGCCACCTTCTGATCGCACCGAACTCGATGCTGCCCGAAGCAAAATCGTGCGATCTGACATGGATCAGTGCGAGCAGGCGGCGGCTGCGCAATTAATGCACTGCGGATTTGGGTCCGCCGGAATTGGAGATCGGTACTTGCGATGAAATTCGGCACAGAGATCGTCCTTCTAAGCCTGTTTGCTTTTGCGGCCCTGGTGGCTGCCGGCTTCGGCGTAGATGAACCTTTTCGCCAGCATATGTGGGTTTTGTTCTTCGCCGTGGCTGGCTTCACTGCGATCCTGTTGCGCAACACTGAGTTCACGCCAGCAGTTCCGATCCACCCCGCCGCTTACATGGATGGGCCGATACGCTACGGGGCCGTCGCAACGGTGATGTGGGGGGTCGTAGGCATGCTGGTTGGTGTGGTCATCGCGCTGCAGCTCGCCTATCCGGATCTCAACATCGAGCCCTGGTTCAATTTCGGTCGCTTGCGGCCGCTGCATACGTCGGGCGTCGTTTTTGCTTTCGGGGGCAATGCACTGCTTTGCACATCCCTGTATGTCGTGCAGCGCACCTGCCGCGCCCGGCTGTTTGGCGGCGATCTCGCCTGGTTCGTGTTCTGGGGCTATCAGCTTTTCATCGTCATGGCTGCGACAGGCTACCTGCTCGGAATCACCGAGAGCCGCGAGTATGCCGAACCCGAATGGTATGTGGACCTGTGGCTGACCATCGTCTGGGTCGCCTATCTCATCCTGTTCCTCGGCACGATCCTGAAGCGCAAGGAACCGCATATCTACGTCGCCAACTGGTTCTATCTGTCATTCATCGTGACCATCGCGATGCTGCATGTGATCAACAATCTGTCGATGCCCGTCTCGTTCTTTGGCTCAAAAAGCTATTCCGCCTTCTCCGGCGTACAGGACGCCCTGACGCAGTGGTGGTACGGCCACAATGCCGTCGGCTTCTTCCTGACCGCCGGCTTTCTCGGCATGATGTATTATTTCGTGCCCAAGCAGGCGAACCGACCGGTCTATTCCTACCGCCTGTCGATCGTCCATTTCTGGGCGCTGATCTTCCTCTATATCTGGGCTGGTCCGCATCACCTGCACTACACCGCTCTGCCCGACTGGGCGCAGACGCTTGGCATGGTGTTTTCGATCATGCTCTGGATGCCCTCCTGGGGCGGCATGATCAACGGCCTGATGACGCTGTCCGGCGCCTGGGACAAGCTGCGCACGGATCCGATCATCCGCATGATGGTGATGGCCATCGCCTTCTATGGCATGTCGACCTTCGAAGGCCCGATGATGGCGATCAAGACGGTCAACTCGCTGTCGCACTATACCGACTGGACGATCGGGCACGTCCACTCCGGCGCGCTTGGCTGGGTTGGCATGATCTCGTTCGGCGCGATCTATTTCATGGTGCCGAAGCTGTGGAATCGCGAGCGGCTCTATTCACTGCGGCTGGTCAACTGGCACTTCTGGCTGGCGACGCTCGGAATCGTCATTTACGCGGCGGTGATGTGGGTCTCCGGCGTCATGCAAGGCCTGATGTGGCGGGAATACGACGAGCAGGGCTTCCTGATCTACTCCTTCGCCGAAACCGTCGCCGCCATGCATCCCTACTACATCATGCGTGCCATCGGCGGCGCGATGTATCTGTCCGGCGCCCTTATCATGGCCTGGAACATCGCCATGACCATCTTTGGCTACCAACGCGAGGAGGATCCGATGCCGGGCTCCATCCCCGCCCTCCAGCGTGCGCGATCAGGAGCCAGAAAATGGGCTTGATGGACAAACACGCCATCATCGAGAAGAACGCCACGCTTCTTCTCGTTGGCTCCCTTCTGGTGGTGACGGTCGGCGGCATCGTCGAGATCGCGCCGCTCTTCTATCTCGACAATACGATCGAGAAGGTCGAAGGCATGCGGCCCTATTCGCCGCTCGAACTTGCTGGACGAAATATCTATGTGCGCGAGGGCTGCTACCTCTGCCACAGCCAGATGATCAGACCGTTCCGCGACGAGGTCGAGCGCTATGGGCACTACAGCCTGGCGGCCGAGTCGATGTACGATCACCCTTTCCAGTGGGGATCGAAGCGCACCGGACCGGACCTCGCCCGGGTTGGCGACCGCTACTCGAACGAATGGCACGTACAGCATCTTGCCGATCCGCGCTCGGTGGTGCCGGAATCGATCATGCCGAGCTACGAGTTCCTGAAGAATACGCCGATCGAGGTGAAAGACTTCTCGACGCATCTTATCGCAAACAGGCGTGTCGGCGTCCCTTACTCCGATGACATGATCGCAAACGCCAATGTCGATCTGATGGCGCAGGCGGATCCCAACATCGATACGTCCGGCGTTGAAGCGCGCTACCCCAAGGCCAAGCTCGGCGACTTCGACGGCAATCCGCAGCAGGTTACCGAAATGGATGCCTTGGTCGCTTACCTCCAGATGCTTGGCACATTGGTCGATTTCAAGACCTACGACGAAGCCGCCGGCTACCGCTGAGGAGTGTGATCGTGGACTACAATTTGATGCGGGAATTCGCCGACAGCTGGGGCCTGCTTGCCATGGCGCTCTTCTTCGTCGGATGCGTTGCCTTCGCGCTTCGCCCCGGCGGCCGCAGGCAAGCTGACGAAGCCGCTCGAATTCCTCTCAAGGACGATTGATCATGAGCAGCGAGCACATCGACGAGGTCTCGGGCATCTCAACGACCGGCCATGAGTGGGATGGCATCCGGGAGCTCAACAACCCACTTCCGCGCTGGTGGGTCACGACGTTTTACATCACCATTGTCTGGGCGATCGGCTACACCATCGCCTATCCGGCATGGCCAATGCTTACTTCCGCGACCAGAGGTGTGCTCGGCTATTCGAGCCGCAACCACGTCAAGAATGAACTGGCGGCCGCCGAAGCCGCCAAGGCCAAATATGTCGCAGCGGTGGAATCGAAAACCGCCTCGGAGATTGCTGCCGACGACGCATTGCGCGAGTTCGCCGTCGCTGCCGGCGGTGCGGCATTCAGGGTCAATTGCGTGCAGTGCCATGGCTCCGGCGCGCAAGGCTCCAAGGGTTTTCCAAACCTCAACGACGACGATTGGCTGTGGGGCGGCAGCGCTGAGCAGATCCAGCAGACGATCACCCACGGCATCCGCTTCGCGTCAGACCCGGATACGCGCCTGTCGGAAATGCCGGCTTTTGGCGACATCATCACGGCGGACGAGATCGCACAGGTCAGCGCTTACGTTGCCAGCCTGTCCGGCCTGGTCCGGGACGCAAGTCTGATCGAGCCCGGCGCCAAGGTTTTCGCGGAAAATTGCGTCGCCTGTCATGGCGACACAGCAAAGGGCAACAGGGAACTCGGCGCGCCCGACCTGACCGACGCCATCTGGCTCTATGGACCGGGCGAGACGGCTATTGCTGCGCAGGTCCGCGCGCCGAAGCACGGCGTCATGCCGGCCTGGATCGGGCGTCTCGGCGAGGCCAAGGTCAAAGAACTCGCAGTCTATGTCCATTCGCTTGGCGGCGGAGAATAGGAACGGAAGCCTATTCTCGGCCCTCCCCGCCAAGCGACGGGGCCCGGCTTGCGCCGGGCCTCGACACCATTCCGGCGTCCGGCGAATGACTTGCATCAACGCTGTGCAATTCGCCATGCGGCAAAGCGTGCTCAACGTGGCCATCAGCCAGAACCGATCGGTCGGGCTTCCGCCGCGAAATCGTCGCTGGTGACTGGAGCTTCTCGTGCTTGAAAACACGCAAATTGAACGGCTCGAAGCCGAATCGGTCAACTCCGCCAAGGCCCGTCAGCCGCTTTATGCCCCGCGCAAGAAGGTATACCCGAAGCGCGCTTCAGGCAGCTTTCGCCGCTTCAAGTGGCTGGTGATGGCAATCACGTTGGGCATTTACTACTTGTCGCCCTGGCTGCGGTGGCATCGAGGGCCGTTCGCGCCTGATCAGGCCGTGCTGGTCGATCTTGCCAACCGGCGCTTCTACTTTTTCTTCATCGAAATCTGGCCGCAGGAATTCTACTACGTGGCTGGCCTGCTGGTCATGGCCGGCATCGGCCTTTTCCTGGTCACCTCCACAGTTGGTCGGGCCTGGTGCGGCTATACCTGCCCGCAGACCGTATGGGTCGACCTGTTTCTGGTCGTCGAGCGCGCGATCGAAGGAGATCGCAACGCGCGCATGAAACTCGACGCCGGACCTTGGACAGCGCGCAAGCTTATGCTGCGCGTATCGAAACACGCCATATGGCTGGTCATAGGGACGGCGACCGGGGGGCCTGGATCTTCTATTTCGCCGACGCGCCAAAGCTGATCGGCGAAGTCTTCACCGGCACCGCCGCACCCGTCGGCTACATCACCATCGCCGTGCTGGCCGCGACTACCTACACATTCGGTGGACTGATGCGCGAGCAGGTCTGCACCTATATGTGCCCGTGGCCGCGCATTCAGGCGGCCATGCTCGACGAGAATTCTCTCACGGTGACCTACAATGATTGGCGCGGCGAACCTCGTTCGCGTCACGCCAAGAAGGTTCAGGCCGCTGGGCAGCTGGTCGGAGACTGCGTCGATTGCAACACCTGTGTCGCGGTCTGCCCGATGGGGATCGACATTCGCGACGGCCAGCAGCTCGAATGCATCACTTGCGCACTCTGTATCGACGCCTGCGACAGCGTCATGGCCAAGCTCGGCAAGGAGCGCGGGCTGATCTCCTATGCGACGCTGTCCGACTACAACGCCAACATGGCGGTGGCGACCGGGGGCGGCTCCAGCGCGGTGAAGCCTTCGCTGGTGCGCACTGCCGACGGCGCTTTCGCCGACAGGTTGGCCCATTTCCACATTCGCAAGATCTTCAGGCCGCGCACGTTCGTCTACATGGGTGCGTGGTCGGCGGTCGGTCTCGCCCTGCTCTATTCGCTGCTGACGCGCGAGCGGCTCGAGGTCAACGTTCTGCACGACCGCAATCCGCAGTTCGTCGCGTTGTCCGACGGTTCGATCCGCAATGGCTACACCGTCAAGCTGCTCAACATGATCCCCGAGCCCAGGACGATCGTCGTCACCATGCAGGGCCTGCCGGAGGCCGAGATGAGCGTCGTCGGGATCGACCTGCCTGCGGATCGCTCCTTTGCCATTCCGGTCGAACCCGACCGGCTGAAGATGCTGAAGGTTTTCGTTCGCCAGCCGGCGGAACAGATCAAGGGCCAAGCGCAAACATTCAAATTCCGGGTCGAAGACAAGGCGAGCTTCGAGTCGGACGAATACACGGCCACTTTCAACGCACCGGAGATCGTCAGATGAGCGCCAATCCGCAGAAATCCCGCGAATTCACCGGCAGGCATATGTTGGTCACCATTCTCGCCTTTTTCGCTGTGGTCATCGGCGTCAATCTGACCATGGCGACACTCGCCAATACGAGTTGGACCGGCCTCGTCGTCGAAAACACCTATGTGGCCAGCCAGCAATTCAACAGGAGGGCCGAGGAAGGGCGCGCGCAGGCCGCGCTCGGCTGGACTGGCAAACTGACGATCGCGGCGGGCGAAGTCCGTTACAGCCTCAGCGACGCCGTCGGCAAGCCGGTCCCGTTGCACGGCGTCAGCGTCCTGTTCCGTCATCCTGCCTATGAGGCCGAGGACAAGTCCATCATTTTAACTTTCGCAACGGATCAGGAATTTGCTGCGTACCACACGCCCAAGGACGGCGTCTGGATCGTCGAAGTCGATGCCGACGCCGGTCTCGCGGAGCCCTATCGGGAAGTTCACCGTATCATCATTTCCCAAGGTGTGCTGCAATGAGCTGCTGTGCACCGGGCGCCGAAATGGCGCTGGATGTCGCTGGCGCCGCATCCGTTTTGCCGTCGAGCCAAGAAGTCAAACTGGCGAGCCGTTCGCTGGGCGGCGACCTGTATCAGACCGATCTTTCAGTACCGGCGGTTCATTGTGCAGCCTGCATCCGGGCGATCGAAACGGCGCTTGGAAAGCTGGACCGGGTCGAGGGCGCCCGCGTCAACCTGTCGACGAAACGGGTTTCGGTCCGGTGGCGCGGCGACGAGGTTCCGCCATTCGTCGCCACACTTGGACGGCTGGGCTATGACGCACACCTGTTCGAACCCGAGGCTTACGGCAAGGACAAGACGCTGTCGGAGCTGATCCGCGCCGTCGCGGTTGCCGGCTTTGCGGCCGGCAACATCATGCTGCTTTCGGTGTCGGTCTGGTCGGGCGCCGCAGGCGCGACCCGCGATCTGTTCCACTGGGTCTCGGCGCTAATCGCTATTCCCGCACTTGCCTTCGCCGGCGGCATCTTCTTCCGTTCGGCGTGGAATGCGCTGCGCCACGGCCGCATGAACATGGATGTGCCCATCGCGGTCGGGGTGTCGCTCGCCTACGCCATGAGCCTTTACGAGACCATCAACCATGGCGACCACGCCTATTTCGACGCGTCGGTATCCTTGCTGTTCTTCCTGTTGATCGGCCGCACGCTGGATCATGTGATGCGCGAACGAGCCCGAACCGCCGTGAAGGGCCTGTCGCAGCTGGCGGCGCGTGGCGCCATGGTGCTGCGCGGCGATGGCGCGCGCGACTATCTGCCGGTTGGCGAGATCGAACCTGGCATGCAGCTGCTGATCGCGGCCGGCGAAAGGATCCCCGTCGACGGCAAGATCATTCGGGGATCTTCGGATCTCGACTGTTCGCTGGTTTCCGGTGAGAGCACTCCCAGAACCGTGGCGTCAGGGGAGGCGGTACAGGCCGGCATTCTCAATCTCACCGGCCCGCTGACCGTCCAGGCGACAGCCGCCGCAAAAGATTCCTTCCTGGAAGAAATGGTTCGGCTGATGGAAGCCGCCGAGGGCGGTCGCGCGCATTATCGCCGGATTGCCGACCGCGTTTCAGCGCTTTATGCGCCAGTGGTTCACCTTGCCGCCTTCGTAACGTTCGCGGGCTGGATGGCGGCGACTGGCGACTGGCACAGGGCGATGACGATCGCCATCGCCGTCCTCATCATCACATGCCCATGTGCGCTCGGCCTCGCCGTGCCGATCGTGCAGGTGGTCGCCGCGCGGCGCCTGTTCGAAAGTGGGATCATGGTCAAGGACGGCTCCGCTATGGAGCGGTTGGCGGCAATCGATACGGCGGTGTTCGACAAGACCGGAACGCTCACGCTCGGACAGCCCCATCTCGTCAATGCGCCATCGATCGAGCCGGCCATGCTGGCAATCGCGGCCGAAATGGCCGCGCATTCCCGCCATCCATTTTCAAGGGCCATAGCCGGCTTCGCGGGCTTTGCCGGTCAGCCGAAACTCGAATCCGTCAGCGAGCATCCGGGCTTCGGGATCGAAGCCACCGCGGCGGGCAGCACTTGGCGACTGGGCCGGCGCGGATGGGCTGGATGGAGGGCCCGAACCGGTGGCGAAGGCAATCATGGCTATGGCGGAACGGTTCTGACGAAAGACGGGATCATTGTCGCGTCCTTCGTTTTCGAGGACGCACTGCGTGCCGACGCCAGGGCAGCCATTGTGCAGTTGAACGATGCCCGGGTGTCCATGGAGATGCTGTCGGGCGATACAGCAGCCGCTTGTGCCGATGTCGCAAAAGCATTGGGCATCGACCGCTTTGTTCCAGTCCTGGTTCCGTCCGGCAAAGTCGAGTGCATCGAAGCGCTGGCGAGAGCTGGCCACAAGGTTCTAATGGTTGGCGACGGCCTGAACGACACGCCTGCGCTGAGCGCAGCACATGTCTCGATCGCGCCGGCCACCGCTGCCGATATTGGCCGCAACGCCGCGGACTTCGTGTTCCTGCGCGAAAGCCTTTTGGCCGTACCCCTTGCCCTGGACGTCTCCCGGAAGGCCGGACGGCTGATCCGCCAGAACATCGCCATCGCGATCGTCTACAACACCATTGCTGTGCCGATCGCCATTCTGGGGCACGTCACGCCGCTGATCGCGGCAATCGCGATGTCTGCTTCGTCGCTGCTTGTCATCGGAAATGCGTTGCGCCTGCAGGGTTTTGTGCTCGCCGAGGTGACGGGGGCTCCCTCGGCAACGCGTTCGGGCATTCGCGCATCGGTGCAGCCGTCATGACGACGCTCGTCTACCTCATACCAGCAGCTCTGTTCCTTGGCGCGCTGGGGCTGTCCGGTTTTCTGTGGGCCTTAAGGAGTGGTCAATATGAGGATCTTCACGGGGCCGCCGAGCGCATCCTCATCGACCGGGACGACAAGCCGGAACGCTGACCCAGATCGCTGTGTGGACGACTGTGCGGATGCCGGTCGTCAGCCGAGACGGCTTGTTCGGGAACAAAGTGCTGAGGCTCCACAGCTAGCTTGGCTAAGCCGCGCTTGACGTAGATTTGTGAAAAGCCCTGTCGCTCGAAGGACTGCGTCGCCCGGATTTGTCGTGTCTGGCTGATCCAGATCAAGGTTATCTCCTCATCGGCGTGGTTTCGTCGGCTAGCCTTTCAAGGGAGAACGCATGTCTAACGGACAGTTTAGTCGTCACCATCAGCGTTTTGGCGGTTTTTGGGTCTTTTCATGATAGTGGTCGACTCCTTCAATGGATCGCGCCGCCCAACACCTCGGCGACCGGTCTGGATCAAGACCGACACGAAGAACGGCCAAAGCCAAAAGTCAGCCGAGGCGTTGGGGCGCGACACGGCGGCCAGATTGTTCTCGGGACCGCAAACGCCGAACGCGATCTTCTGCGGCAACGATCAGATCGCCGGCCGCGCGTGCGACACGCTGCGCGAGATTGGCCTGGCAGCACCTGTCGACGTGGCCATCGTCGGATTTAACAACTGGGACGTGATGGTGCTTGCGACGCGGCCGCGGCTGGCCAGCCTCGATGAGAACCTGAACGCGCTCGGACGCGACGCTGGTGACAGCGTGCTGGAGATGATCGCCGAGCGCGTGCGTCAGGCGTCGGCCGTGTTCACTGGTCGTGCGGGCATCGTCGAAGCCGTGAGCACGCCAATGCACTTCATTGCAGGAACGGATGCGTTCCAATGAACGAGTTCGAGCCGGTTCAGTTCGTCGATGTCGCGCTGGAGGGGCAATTCTGGCGCGAGCGGCTTGAGACTGTGCTGACGCGGACCATCCCCACCCAGCACGTCCAGCTTGGCAAGCACGGTATCCTGCAGTCCCTGACACTGCCGAACCCGCCGCCGCTGAGCTCCGCGCCCAACCAGCACAATTTCGTGCAGGTGTGCTGGGATTCCGACGCCGGCAAGTGGATCGAGGCGGCATCCTATGCGCTGTCACACAGGCCCGACGCCGACATCGAGGCCAGGATCGAAAAGATCGTCGACGACCTCGAAAATGCACAGGCTGCCGACGGTTATCTGAACTGCTGGCACCTGCAGCGCGAGCCGGACAAGCGCTGGACCAACATGCGCGACTATCACGAACTCTACAATCTGGGACATCTGCTCGAGGGCGGCATCGCCTACTTCCTTGCGACGGGCCGCCGCCGACTCCTTGACATCCTTGAGCGCTATGTCGACCATGTGCGCAAGACGTTCAGTCCGAACCCCGGCCAGAAGCACGGCTATTGTGGCCATCAGGAGATCGAGCTTGCCCTCGTTAAGCTCTATCGCTTGACGGGAGCGAGAAAGCACCTCGAACTCGCGGCCTATTTCATCAACGAGCGCGGCCGCCAGCCGCACTACTTCGATCAGGAAGCGGTCGCGCGCGGGGAGAACCCTAGTGAGTTCTGGGCGAAGAGGTATGAGTACAACCAATCGCACAGGCCAGTGCGCGAGCAGACCAAGGTGGTCGGCCATGCCGTTCGGGCTATGTACATGTTTTCCGCAATGGCCGACCTCGCGGCGGAACTGAACGACGACGGCCTCAAGAAAGCATGCGAGGTGCTCTGGGCCGATGTCATGACCTCGAAGATCTACATCACCTCCGGCTTGGGTTCGGCTGCCGCGAATGAAGGCTTTACTGAAGACCACGACCTGCCGAACGATACGGCCTATGCGGAGACCTGCGCCTCGGTAGCGCTGATCTTCTGGGCGCATCGGATGCTGCATCTCGATCTCGACGGCCGCTATGCCGACGTAATGGAACAGGCGTTGTTCAACGGCGCGCTGACCGGCCTGTCGCGCGATGGCGAGCACTATTTTTACTCCAATCCGCTGGACAGCGATGGGCGACACAGCCGATGGGCCTGGCACACATGCCCATGCTGCACGATGAATTCGTCGCGTCTCATCGCTTCGGTCGGAGGCTATTTCGTCTCGGCCAGCGAAGACGCAATCGCCTTCCATCTCTATGGCGGCATTTCGACGAACATCCGGCTTGCTACGGGAAATGTGTTCCTGCGGGAAACCAGCGCCTATCCATGGTTCGGCTCGATCAGGATCGAGGTCAGCCCTGACGCCCCGGCCGAGTTCGCCGTGAAGCTTCGCATTCCCGGATGGGCGCACGAAGCCGAAGCCTCGGTCGAGGGACATCCGATCGACGTGCAGGCATGCACCAGCAACGGCTATCTTTCGATCTCGCGGCTATGGAATGCCGGAGACACGATCACCCTCGAGCTGCCGATGCCTCCCGAGCGCATCTATGCTAATCCCAAGGTCAGTCAGGACATCGGCCGGGTGGCGCTCAAGCGGGGACCGTTGGTCTATTGCGTCGAACACGTAGACGACCCCGGGGGCGAGTGCAGCAGCTCAAATTGCCGCGAGACGCCTGGATCGAAACGGAGGAACGGGGCGACCTCTTCGATGGCGTGGTCACGCTGACCGCCCCCGCGAAGCGCGTCGTAGACCAAGGTTGGGGAGACAGCCTGTATAGGAATGCGCCGCCCGTCGTTTCCGACTGCAGGCTAATCGCCCTGCCATACTATCTTTGGAACAATCGGGCGAAAGGCTCGATGCAAGTGTGGCTGCTGGAAAGCTGAATTCGGCGCTGTCGCCGCATGAAGAGCCCTCGTCTCAAATCAAGAATGCCGTCAAGATGCAGTCAAGAAAAGTCTCGGATAGCATTTTCCCTCATCTCGGGCGCGGTCCAGCGATCCGTGCCTTGGTTGCGGACGTTCATGCACAGTGGCTTGAGGCGACGCGGCGGGCACTGGAACCCCGCGCAATCCGTCCACAGTTTGCGGCTCAACTCCACCAGCATCTCACGCAGATAGCCGACGCGATGGCGGCACCCTGATGGCCGGCTCCGACGAGAGTTTCGACATCGTTATCGTCGGAGGCGGGCCGGTCGGTCTTTCCTTCGCCGCGTCGCTGGGGCAGAGCGATCTGAAGGTGGCAGTTGTTGAACAGCAGTCCTTGGAACGGCTGGCGAGTCCAGCTTTCGACGGTCGCGAGATCGCGCTGACCTACGCCTCGATTAGAATCCTTCGCGAGCTCGGCGCCTGGGATGCCATCCCCGCTTCGCACAAATCACCACTGCAAGGCGCGCGCGTGCTCAACGGATCGAGCCCTTTCGCTCTGTGTTTCGATCCTCCCAGGGGATCTGGGGAACCACTCGGGTTTCTGGTCCCAAATTGTCGCATCCGTGATGCCCTGTTCAAGATCATCCGGTTGCAGGATCATGCCCGGCTGATATGCGGCCACTCGGTCGTCGGTGCAACAAACAGCCACAAAGGAGCAGTCATAACGCTCTCCGATGGCAGGCAATTGACCGCTCGGCTTCTCGTTGCAGCGGACTCGCGTTTTTCCCCCACGCGCGACCTGCTCGGCATCGGCGCCGATATCAATCGGCTCGGCAAGGCGATGCTGATTTGCCGGGTAAGGCACGAGCGCGTCCATCAGCAGATCGCAGTCGAATGGTTCGATCACCATCAGACGATAGCGATATTGCCGCTCACGGAAGGCGTGTCGTCGCTGCTACTCACTTTGCCGTTAAACGAAGCCGATAGACTGCTTGCTTTCGACGACGATTTGTTCCTGATGGAATTGACGAACCGGTGTCGAGGGCGCCTCGGAGAAATGACCTTGGCAAGCACCCACCATAGCTATCCGCTGGTCACGACGTGGGCGCACAAGTTCTGGGCACCGAGCGCCGCACTCATCGGCGACGCTGCCATTGGCATGCACCCGGTGACCGCGCATGGCTTTAACATCGCCCTCAGTGGCCAGAAGCAACTCGCCCATAGAATCCTGACAGCATGTCGCGACCGGCGCGACATTGCCGATCCCGACATGCTCCACAGATACGAAAGCTGCCTGCGCCGGTCAGCGGCACCGCTCTATCATGCTACGAACATCCTCGTCGGGCTCTACTCAGGCGAGCACCCGGCGGCACGGCTTGCAAGACATGCGGGGCTTCGCTTTGCCCAATATCTTCCCTTTGTCCGCCATGGCATTTCGGCCATGCTTAGGCGATGAAATCACAGACAGTCTCGACTCCTGCCGTTAGCAATGCTGCGTCCATGTGTCGTTGCGAATGCTCGGAATGATGCGGATCACGCGCGGCGCGGCGCAAGACCTCAATGATCAGCCGGCAATGTTAAGAGGAGGCATACGAGCCGCCGCACCAGTTACCACGCTTATTAGTTAACCCGTCCTTCAGTGGGCTTGCATAGGCTTGCGCTGCGAAGAAGCCTGGGAAGCAAGCTAGCCGTCCATGGACCTGAAGAAAGAAGACACGCTGGAGGCCAAAATCCGTCAGGATCAGCTTGCTGACCTGAGGGCTGGTCTCTTCGTGTCAATGCCTATCAGCACCGTCCTCTCAAGCCTTATTTTGACGGTGCAGGCCCTTTCTGGCGGCGGCTTTGGCGCCGCGATCTGGTTCCTGGTCATCAATGCGATAAATGTCGGCCGCCTTGCACTCGCCCGTTATCAGCTAAAGCAAACGGGACACCAGGACGATCTGACAGGGATTTCGCCGCGGCTTCGCTGGTTTGGCATCCTTGCTCTTCTGGCAGGGTTTGCCTGGTCCTTTCTTGCCGTCCTTACGGTTGGATACACGACACCTCACGCACCGCTGCATCTGATTATTCTGGCGGGCATCTCAGCTGGTGCTGTTACATACGGCAGTTCATATTCCGCGGCAGCGACCAACTTCATCACACCCCCGCTCCTCATCACAGCGGGGTGCTTGCTGGCGAAAGGCAACTTTGAAGGGTACGTTCTTTCTTTCGCCGTTCTGCTCTTCCTGGGCGGCCTGGTTCGAGCCGCGTTTGTTGGACAAGCGCGCTTCCGCGAAGCGAGCCGCCTGAGGCATGAGGCCGAGCGGCTTGCGGCCGAAATGGAGGCCAATTCCAGGCAGGACCACCTGACGGCCCTTCTCAACAGGCGTGGCCTCGAACACGCTATCGGTCGGTTCGAGACTGCAGACGGCCCCTTCGTTGCAATGCTGATTGATCTAGACGGGTTCAAATCCGTCAACGATACGTACGGTCACAGGACCGGTGATGATCTGCTTGTCAGGATCGCCCGCCGGATAGAGCAGGAAGCACCGGAAGGCTCAACGCTCGCCCGAATCGGCGGCGATGAATTCGTGCTGTTTTTTCCCTCACTGGGGGATTCGCTTTCTGCCAGCGATCTCGCCTCCAATATCATAGCCAAAATTGCCCGCCCCTATCCTGAGGTCGCGTCCGTCCGGGTCGGGGCATCGATAGGAATATACTTGGCGGAGAGCCCGGGACTGACAGAAATGTTGTTGCGGGCGGATATCGCCCTTTACACAGCCAAGCGTCGTGGCAGGAACGAGTTTTGCCTGTTCGATGCCGACCTCGACAGGGACCTGCAACGCCGCCAGTCCATCGAACGCGACCTTCATTCAGCGATAAAGACGAGAAGCTTGGCACCCTGGTTCCAGCCCATCGTGAAACTCGACACCGAGGCCGTGGTCGGTTTTGAAGCCTTGCTAAGGTGGTCCCATCCGATTCATGGTTCTATCTCTCCACCCGAAATCGTCACAGCCGCACGCCAAACCGGAATGCTTCAGCTGCTGACCCAAACGGTCTTCGCTGACTGTTGTGCACTTATCGACGGCATGGTGAAAGCTGACTGTCGTGATCTTCGTGTGGCGATGAATGTATCACCGCGCGAACTGGAAGCCGGCGATATCGACGACATGGTTCTGGATGGTCTGGCGGCAAAAGATCTCCCTGCAACGATGTTCGAAATCGAGATTACTGAAGAATCCCCGGTGGACCCGGACAGAGTGGATGAAAAGCTCGGACGGCTTTCCCATGCCGGCATTTCCATCGCGCTCGATGACTTCGGCACCGGCTTTTCCACCTTGGCATCGCTCAAGGACAGCCGGATACGCAAGGTGAAAATAGACCAAGGCTTCATTCGCGGCTTGGCCAAGTCCCGAGAGGACCGGCTGCTTGTCAAAACGGTCATCGATCTTGGCAGGACGCTCGGGATCGACGTCATGGCCGAGGGCGTCGAAACAGAGGCGGATCGGCAAACTCTGCTCAAGCTTGGCTGCAGAACCGCTCAGGGCTTCCTGTTCTCCAAGGCGGTGCCTCTGAACCAGGCGATCGATTTGGCAGTAAAAGAGCACGCAAAGGAGTTGTGACCGGCACGCGTCGCGCAACACCAGGATCTGCCGGGTGAGGCTTTGATCTCAGCAAGGCTCATTCGCGAGAGCTCGATCAGCGTGTCGCCAAGCCGAGTTGCACTGGGCAAGCAGCGCCCGGCCGGCGACGGAAAGGTGAACTGCACCTGGCGTTCGTCGCGGAACCGAGCTGGCGGATGACCAGGCCAGCCTGTTCCATCCGACCAGAGGTATCACCGCGCTCGATTCCAGCGCCAGCATGCACGCGATGATGCCGACCGACATGCCGTCCGCCGCCCCGAGCGCATTGAGCACGAGATATCGGGGAGAAGTGATCCCGTCTCGTCGAGCATGGGCTAGTAATTGTGGCTGATCGCCATGCTCGCAGATCAGGCGTGATAGCGTGGTGGCGGAACGCCGAACGAAAGCAGCACCGTCGACAAGACCGCGCCGTAGGCCATGCCGAGCGCGCCGTCCACCGCTTGGGCAAGAAAGCCGCCTATGGCGAACAGAATGAATTCAGTCATTGGTGTCCGCCATGAAAGTGCCGCCGTATGATGCCCGTGATCGGGCCTGCCCCTCCGCATTCTAGAAGACGCCGCCCCCCTGTGGGCAAAAAGGTTCGCCCAAAGAAAAAGGGCGGCACTGCTGCCGCCCTTTCCGTATTCTGAAAGCAGATGGAAGCGTGGATTAGAAATCCATGCCGCCCATGCCGCCCATGCCGCCGCCGCCCATGCCGCCAGGCATGCCGCCGCCAGCCGACTCCTTCTTGGGAGCCTCCGCGATCATGGCTTCGGTGGTGACGAGCAGGCCGGCGACCGAGGCCGCGTCCTGGAGAGCGGTACGGACAACCTTGACCGGATCGACGATGCCCATGGCGATCATGTCGCCATAGTCGCCGGTCTGGGCGTTGTAGCCGAAGGTTGCATCCTTGTTGTCGAGGATCTTGCCGGCGACGATCGAAGCTTCTGCGCCTGCATTCGCGGCGATCTGGCGGGCCGGAGCCTGCAGGGCGCGGCGCACGATGTTGATGCCGGCCGTCTGATCGGCATTGGCGCCGGTGACGGTGATGGCCAGCGAAGCGCGCAGCAGCGCGACGCCGCCGCCGGGAACGATGCCTTCTTCGACGGCCGCGCGGGTCGCGTTGAGGGCGTCATCGACGCGGTCCTTCTTTTCCTTGACTTCGATCTCGGTCGCACCGCCGACGCGGATGACCGCAACGCCGCCCGCCAGCTTGGCGAGACGTTCCTGCAGCTTCTCCTTGTCGTAGTCCGAGGTGGTCTCTTCGATCTGCTGCTTGATCTGGGCAACGCGGCCCTGGATCTCGGCCTTCTTGCCTGCGCCGTCGACGATGGTGGTGTTCTCCTTGGAGATCGACACCTTCTTGGCGCGGCCGAGCATGTTGAGGCCGACGTTTTCGAGCTTGATGCCGAGGTCTTCCGAAATGACCTGGCCACCGGTGAGGATGGCGATGTCTTCCAGCATGGCCTTGCGGCGATCACCGAAGCCCGGCGCCTTGACGGCGGCGATCTTCAGGCCGCCACGCAGCTTGTTGACGACCAGCGTGGCCAGGGCCTCGCCTTCGACGTCTTCCGAGATGATCAGCAGCGGCTTCGAGGTCTGCACGACGGCTTCGAGAACCGGCAGCATGGCCTGGAGGTTGGAGAGCTTCTTCTCGTGCAGGAGGATGTAGACGTCCTCGAGTTCGGCAACCATCTTATCGGCGTTGGTGACGAAGTAGGGCGACTGGTAACCGCGGTCGAACTGCATGCCTTCGACGACTTCGAGTTCGGTCTCGGCGGTCTTGGCTTCTTCAACCGTGATGACGCCTTCGTTGCCGACCTTCTGCATCGCTTCCGCGATCATCTTGCCGACCGACTCGTCGCCATTGCCGGCGATCGTGCCGACCTGGGCAACTTCTTCCGAGGTCTTGATCTTCTTGGCGTTCTTGACGAGGTGAGCGACGACTTCGGTCACGGCCAGATCGATGCCGCGCTTCAGGTCCATCGGGTTCATGCCGGCGGCAACGGCCTTGTGGCCTTCCTGGACGATCGACTGCGCCAGAACGGTCGCGGTCGTGGTGCCGTCGCCGGCGATGTCGTTGGTCTTGGACGCGACTTCGCGGATCATTTGCGCGCCCATGTTCTCGAACTTGTCGGAAAGTTCGATTTCCTTGGCGACGGTGACGCCGTCCTTGGTGATGCGCGGCGCGCCGAACGACTTGTCGATAACGACGTTGCGGCCCTTGGGGCCGAGCGTGACCTTCACCGCGTCAGCGAGGATGTTGATGCCGCGCAGCATGCGCTCGCGGGCATCACGGGAGAATTTTACGTCTTTGACAGCCATTTTTTACTCCTGGGCATTTCGCCCGAAATTCAGATTGGATGGTGCGGATGAAAGGCGGCGGCGTGTCAGCCGATGATGCCCATGATGTCGGCTTCCTTCATGACCAGAAGGTCTTCGCCGTTGAGCTTGACTTCGGTGCCCGACCACTTGCCGAACAGGATGCGGTCGCCGGCCTTGACGTCCAGCGGGACGAGCTTGCCGGCTTCGTCGCGGGCGCCGGAGCCGACGGCGATGATCTCGCCTTCCTGCGGCTTTTCCTTTGCCGTGTCCGGGATGATGATCCCGCCGGCGGTCTTCGCTTCGGACTCGACGCGACGAACGACCACGCGGTCATGAAGCGGCCGGAAATTCGACTTTGCCATTTTTTGGATGTCCCTGGTTCGGATGTTGAACGGTTCTCCGTCGCCGGAGAGTTGTTAGCACTCACCAGAGGCGAGTGCTAACATGGCGGTGAGATAGGCCGTCGGCTGGCACTAGTCAAGACGGAAGAGGGGACGGGCGAAGAGCAAAAGATTTCGGAATCGGCGCGGAAGTGCCGCCCCCTTTACGTGAGGAGAAAGCTCTTCCGCATCTTTGTTGCCAGTCGCTCGTCCCCACCGGCTCAAACATCTCCGCCTGCGGCGCCTGCCTGGTGTGGCCGGCGGGGAAGGGCCAGAACGGCAGTTCGCCCAGTGTGCTTTTTTGGCGAAGAGCGCGCGGATAGGGCACCGGCAAGTTCCTCGGATGGCTCGTCGGTCAGAACATCGCGCCGCACATTCCGGTGTGGGACAAGAGCCAGCGTGATGACGTAACCTTCAGCCGCGCGGACTTCATCTTCGATGCGGTCCAGAACAAGTTCATCTTTCCCGCCGACAAGGCAGTATCGTCGCAACTTCGCGGTCCCGCGCACACGCAGTGTCAGCGTTGGAAACCGGATCCCGGGCCAGCAAACGAGGCTGCCAGAGGTGTAAACTCAAGCGCCGCTGCTATCCAAAGACGCCGGTGCGCGATGTGCTGCGCTGCGTCCACGAGGAGGCACGCGAGACGCCCGTCAAAGCGGATACGCCCATGTTCGGACGGTCGCGCAACGAACGCAAAAAGTCGAGATGCTCTTCGTACACCTGAAGACCGCGCTCCGCTTCGAACGCAGGAGATTACGCGGCCTGAGCGGAGCTTGTGACGAGTTCCTTGTGGCCGCCATCACGCCTGCGACGCCTGGTGCGGCTGACCACGCCAACGGTGCCGGCACAAACACGATGGAGGCCAATCCGTAGAATTCTCGTCAATGAGCCAAGATACACGCGCCATTCAACCGACCGCCGTTCCTCCTCCAGACAGGCAGACAGGGATCGCAATCGAGTTTTTTTACGGCATCGGTCAATTTCTCAGTTCGGGGAACATGACGTTGCGCCAGGATGGACATTCTGCTGAATTTCACCTGCCGGCGCTGTTTCGTGGACGCGCGCTTGGGACTCCCATTTCTATTGCCCGTCTCGGCTCATGCCGGGGCGGGCTTCTTTGCGTTCTGGGAGAATTTGCTCACCATGGTTCAGAGTGGAGGCCATGGAGCTCGCCTCAGAGGCGGCGCCCAATCGGAAACGTTAGCACCTTCGCGTTTTGGCGTGGCTGCTTGAACTCTTCGGCGGCAACCGCCTCAATTAACAGGTCCAAGGCTTCGCGCCCCCTTCGGCTCATCGGATCATCGCCACGAAGGTAGTGATACGCTCGATCTAAATGCACTCGGGCGGCGGAAAAATCGCTTGTCATATGACCCTCTCAGTAGCCGCCCGCATTAGCCGTCTACGAGGTGAGGGTCGCGCAATCGTCAATATCCACAGACGGATTTGATTTAAATCGGCGATAATCGAGGTGAGTAGCCGGACACCGGCTGACGCTGTCACGTTGTCTGCGATGAACGCGCTGAAGCGGTGTGCGCTGCTGTCACCAGAGCGCAGTCACGGCCTTCCACTCCGCCATTGCGTAGACGGTGAAGATGGATCGGAAACGCGCAATGTCTTGAGCTAGGTGGAACGAAGAGGTAGCGCAGGGCGGAGAAGATCGAGACGAAGCGCTGAAGGGTTTCCGCTGATCGGAAGCCCTGCATCGTTCGCTCCCGTTTTCGCAACGGCACATGGGAATTCTCAGCGGGGTTGTTCAATCCTTTGTGCGACCAGTGCTCGACTTCCGGCATCACCTGCCGCCTTGCCGCCCCATTACGGAGAGCGCTACCGAGCCCGGCTTCGGGTCGCCAGCAGCCTCGCCGAATCGGCAGTGAATTCACTCGTCGGCAAGCGGATGGTCAGGAAACAGCAGATGCGCTGGTCGCTTCACGGCGCTCACATGCTCATGCAGGTCCGGACGGCAGATCTGAACGGTGAGCTTCGCGGTCGATTGCGGGCACCGTTCCGACAGCCAGAACCGAACGTGCCTCCCCTGTTCAACCCCAAACCGCCACTCCTACGCGCCGCCTGACCCAGCGAAATTACCAGTCTCTCTGGGTTGTTCCCCGCGATACAGGCCGCTGGCGAGTGCTCGCCGCGGTCCCAGCTGTGACCAGCCCCCATTCCGCGCCGGTCAAGCCTTTTTCCGATAGCCTCGGATAATGCATCAAGGTCGACGAATGCCACCACAGCGGCATTCGCCGCGAGATTACCGCTGAAGCTGGATTGCTTGCCCCGTAATCGTACGCACGCCCGCACAGTTGATGAGTGGCTCTACTCCAAGAGAACGGTAGATGTTCCCTGCCGTGTGGTCGGCGTGGAAGCCGAAGGTCGATGCATAGCCCGATGGTGAGGGTGCGACCGCATTACGATACTCCCCGCTGAAGCAGGATCGCCGAAGCGCAGATCGCGAAGACCGTGATCGCCAGATACATCGCCCGGTTGGGTGAAGGCACACGAATTGAAGCAACGTGGGCAATGCTAAGAAGGACGAAAACGACATTCATGACGGCAACGAATATTTCCAGGGCCATGAAAGGCTGGACTAGGACCAGCGCCGCCAGCAAGGGAATGTCATAAGACAGCGGTACCCCTGCAAAGCAGCCGTCCTCGGATTTTCCGAAGTTTGCGAAGTAGCTTAACCGGATCGCACCAGCCAGAATAAGTGCAGACGCGATAAATAGAGAGAGCAGCGAGACCTCGTTCAACTGCAGGATCAGCACGGCAGGAAGGATCGCGCCATAAATTATATCGCCGAACCCGTCGAGACTCTTACCCATTTTCGCCACATCCGGATGGCGATTCAATGTGCGTCCGGCCACCACCCCATCCAAATGATCCGCAAGAACGGCCCACAAAGCGACCGCGACCGCTATCTCAATATGGCCATCGAGCGCGAGGTATAAGGAGACCGATGAGCACAGCAAACCGACTGTGGTTATCGCATTGGCAGGGTCGACGAGGTAGCGAAGCATAATCGGTCTCCAGGCTCGAACGGCGAGCAAATTTCGCGGGCGGTGATGAACATCGCCTCTGCGATGCGCAGGTCGGCCTTGGTGTCGATCTCATACCACCTGACTTCATCGCGTCTGGCGGCGGCGATCTGGAGGCCCTTGCGCTCGATAAGCTGCGACAGCAGCTCTTCGGTATAGGAGGCCACGCCTCCGCAGCCGATGAGACCGTCGAGATACGGAACGATGGTCTGTCGCAGGTCTTCGCCGGAGAAACGGATGAGATTCATCATCTTGAAGAGCGGTTGCGACGCGTCGTTGAGATCTGCCGCAGTCTGCTTCATCCGGACCACGGCAATGTAGCCATTGTCATTAAGAACGACCCCAGAACCTTCCATCGATCGTTCAAATGGAGCATCCGCGGCGACATTCCCCGCACGCACAGCGTCAGGTTGCGAAGGGCGTCGAGCTCAAAGAACACATCGCCTTCGAGCAGATAGGTATCGCATGACGACAAGGCGTGGCGAGCAGCTAAAGCGAGTATGCGCTGCGGGTCTTGTCGAAGACCGGAGACTCGACATAGTTGATGTCGATGTTCCCGAACCGACTGCCGCACGAATACTGGATCGCGTCCCTACGATAGCCGACGACGATGGTAACATCCTCGACGCCAACGGTCTCAAGGTTGTGCAGAGCGTTGTGAAGGATAGGTGTTCCATTTACCTCGACCAAGCGTTTCGGCCAAGGTCGGTGAGCGGTCGAAGGCGAGAGCCGAAGCCTGCAGCCATGAAGCTCTCGTCGGAGAATTCGTTGTCATAGCATTTCCCTTCTTCCTATTGACGCTGACGCGTCTCCCCGTAGTCCCAGGCGTTGAGGAATTTGACGAGCCGGCTAAGGCCCATCTCGAGCTTGTCCGGCGGAACGCCGTAAGAGAGGCGAAGACCGAACGGGTCGCCGAACGCCGTGCCGGACACCGCCGCGACTCCGGCCTTAGCGATCAGTTCCCGAACCAGCTTGTCCGCGTCGCCGTCGCCAATCACCAGGTTCCAAGGTTCCGGAGCCAGAAGGCTTTTGATGTCGAGATAGAAATAGAATCCACCCATGGCCGTCGGCGCTGGAATCCTCGAAAGATCCGAAAGTGCTCTCAGCCCCACCTGTCGGGAAGAGGTGAGCTGTGACCGAAGCTGGTGTTCATAGCTGCCGTCGGTGTTTTGGAGATGGAAAAGCGCGGCGTGCTGGGCGATCACGTTCGGGTTCGATGTCGTATGCGACTGGAGCGCTTTCACGGCACTGATAACGTATTCCGGACCCGCAAGGTAACCGATCCTCCAACCCGTCAGAGCAAGCGACTTGCTGAAAGCGTTGACGATCAGCGTCCGGGATCGCACTTCCGGAAGCACCGAGACGATCGGATGATGGTGCACGTCGGCATGGACGAAATCTGCGTAGCATTCATCGAAAATGATCCAGAGGTCATGTTCTATCGCAAGCTCCCCGATCCCGCGCAGAATATTGGCGTTGTAAACGGTGCCGGTAGGATTATTTGGCGTGTTGATTACAATCGCACGGCTGTGCGCGGTGAGCGCTGATTCAATGTCCTCGATGCGCAGCGCGTAGCCATTGGACCGAGTATCGACATGAACAGGAGTACCGCCAGCGATCCGCACTTGGGCGGGAAATGTCGTCCAGTAGGGCGCCGGGATGATGACCTCGTCGCCCGGATTGAACAGCACCATGGCGGCGTTGAAGAGAGCCTGTTTGGCACCGGTCGTGACCGCGATCTCGTTGGCAGACCACGCCAGGCCGGTCTCAACTGCAACCTTTTTGGCCAACGCCTCACGTAATTCCACAATGCCAACTGTGTCGGTATACCGGTTTGCGCCCTTGCTGATGGCGTCGATTGCCCCGTCACGGATCGTTGGCGCGAGGTCGGACCAGATTTCGCCGGCAGTTAGATCGACGATTTCAATGCCCGCATCGGCTGCTTCTTTCGCCGCAGCGCGGGCCGCTGCGGTTCCCGACCCTTTGAATAAAGCTGTCCTGTGCGCGAGCATTTGCGCCTCCTGGCAATCGCGTTCCTCGTTCATCTCCGGATAGGCCGTGGGCACGATCACGATCGGCACATTTCCGCTCCAGGCGCGCACGAAGCTCTCGACTTCGTCCGGCGTCTTCTGTTTGGAGTGGACAAGGAGAAGTTACCGCTCTCATCTGCGGATGACCAAGCATATGCCGTGCCAAAGGAGAAATCTTTTCGGAACAATACGATAGCTCGAACGCGGCTGTGTCGCATGTCCGACATAGTCGGATGCCGTCATCTAAGCCAGACCAACCGGAAGGCGATCGCTTCCCGTCGATAACGACCCGAGCGGGCTGGCCATGACGGTGCAGCGATTTTCTGAAGAAGCGCTCGGCCGCCGGCAAGTCACGCCGTTCGCTGAAATAGAATTCGACCGTGTCGCCGACACTGTCGTTAGCGCGATAGAGATATATCCACTGGCCCGGACCTTTATGTAGGTGTCGCCGACGTGCCACCTGCCGGTGACGGCCCGCTTGCGCCGGTTGAAACGCTCCAGCAACAAGGGCGAGAAACGAACGGTCCAGCGGTGGATGGTCGTGCCGCAATGCCCCGCTCGGCCATCATCTCCTCAAGATCGCGCAGGCTCAGATGGTAGGCCAGGTTTCAGCGTACGCACAGCAGGATCACTGATTGGTTATGCATGCGGTCGCGCAACGCCAGACTCCTTCCGAGCAGAAGCGATTCCGATGCGGGTATATCAGAACGTCGCCGGCGCAGAAAACAGCCGATGCGGATGCAGTCTCTACAACCTGACTGTTCACAGCGATTTTAGAAGACGCCACGACATCGTCGTACATCGGACAGCGCGGATAGCAGTCGAATGACGCGTGAACTCCGCTTCTCGCGGAGGAATTCTGTCCGCCATTCCAGGGAAGACGGTGGGCCGACACTACTGCCGGGTTTGTCGAGTGAGCGACACGGGCTGTTCGGCTTGGCTCCTGCTCCCATCATCATTCAAGTCATTGATAAATATCGAGAGCGCCTTTTTGAGGCTTTTCCTGCGCAGTTGGCACGACTTTTGAGACTTCCTCCTAGAAAGGCGGCAGGCGCTGCTGACTGATTTCATTGATATCGCGATTATGGAACGAAGGGAGGAAAGCACCATGTCAGATCTGCTTCGGTTGCGTAAACTATCGGAAAAAGGGCGTCACCTGCGGAATCCAGGCGGCAATGCAAGCGAAGGTATATCTACGCTTCGTGACCTCATTTGCATCCGTGACCGACCGTCATTCCTTATGGAAGCCCATGACGCGCTCTCCGCGGCGATCGCGCAGCGGGCCGGTTTCAAGGGGCTTTGGGCGTCCGGCCTCTCGATCTCCTCCAGCCTCGGCTACCGCGATGCGAACGAGGCCTCTTGGACCCAGGTTGTCGAGGTCGTGGAACGGATGGCGGACGCAGCGGAAATTCCAATCCTCGTCGATGGAGAGAACGGATTCGGCAATTTCAACAATGCCCGTCTGGTCGCTCGCAAGCTGCGGCAGCACGGTGCGAGCGGCGTTTGCCTCGAAGACACCGCGTTCCCGAAGATGAACTCCTTCGTCGGCGACCGCCATCCGCTGGCGGAGATCGGCGAGTTCTGCGGTCGCCTTAAGGCCGTCAAGGACCAGGTTCCGGATCCGGAGTTCGTTCTCGTCGCTCGAATCGAGGCGCTGATCGCCGGATACGGTCAGCAGGAGGCGCTTGCACGAGCGCACGCCTATGCGGACGCCGGCGCCGATGCGATCCTGATCCACTCCCGCAAGTCCGACGCGGAGGAGATCTTCGCCTTCGCGCGAGCCTGGCAGAACCGACTGCCCGTCGTGATCGTACCGACAAAATACCACCGCACGCCCGTCGCCGATTATCGGGCGGTCGGTATTTCCACGGTCATCTGGGCCAACCACAACATGCGCGCGGCGATCTCGGCGATGCGTCAGGTGTGCGACCGTATCATCCAGGAAGAGAGCATTACCGGTATCGAAGATGAGGTAGCGACGCTCGACGAGCTGTTCGAATTGATGAACTACGGCGAGCTCTCAGCGGCAGAAGAGAAATACCTTCCTCGGGCAGTGAACGACAAAGGATAGCCGCGGCAGGCGGTTTTGCCGAAAAAGATGGGGACGCGCATGTTGGCGCAACGGACAAACTTGTTCAACTCGTCGGGGACCGCGGCCGCCCGCGCCGCGGCGAAGGCTGCCGCTGATGCCGGGATGGAGATTGTTGATCTCACGGCCGGCGAGATTTGGAGCGACCTGGCACCGACGATCCGGGACGGAGCGATCGAGGCGATCCGACAAGGCCTGAACCGCTACACTGACACGATCGGCTTGATGGAGTTGCGCGAGGCGCTGGGACGGAAGGTATCGGTCGAGACGGGGCAGCTCTGGCGGGCAGACGAGATCGCCGTGACGAACGGCGTCAAGCAGGCTCTTTTCAACGTGGCGATGACGCTGATCAGTCCCGGCGACCAGGTCATCATTCCCGCACCCTACTGGACGACATTCCCAGCGCAGGTCCAGATCGCCGGCGGCACCCCAGTCCATATCGACACGCGAGGAAACGGCTACGTTCCACGGATCGACGACATCCAACGCGTCATCACGCCGCTGACCCGGGCCATCGTCGTCAACACGCCCGCCAACCCCAGCGGCGCCGTCTACGACGCGGAGACCCTTGCGGGCATCGCCTATTTGGCGATGGATCGGGACCTCTGGATCATCTTCGATGAATGTTACTACCCCTTCACCCATGATGGCCATCGGCATCATCCGGTTGTGTCGCTCGTCCCGGAGGTCCGGGCCCGGACGGTGATCGTCAATGCCTTCTCCAAAAGCCTGGCCCTCACCGGCTGGCGCATCGGGTATCTCGCTGCGCCGAAGGAACTGATCTCGGCTGTCAAGGCGCTGCAGTCGCACACGACATCGAACCCGAATGTCGTTGCCCAGCACGCCGTGCTGCACCACCTCCGTGAGGGAGATGGCGCCTTTGAAGCCCGGCTCAAGGGTCAATTGACGGCGGCGCGGCAGGGTGGGCTTTCCGCCCTATCCGGGCTGCAGCGCGCGCCGATGCTTGAAGCACAGGGCGGGTTCTATTTCTATCTCGATCTGTCGGGCCTGTTGCGGCCGACGCTCGCCAATGATGACGCCAGGACAGCCGACGACATCGTGGCCGCGCTGCTCGCGCAGGCCGGCGTGGCCGGCGTGTCAGGCACTGCCTTCGGCGATCCCATGGGGCTCAGGCTCTCCTATGGCATTCTGCCGGGGCAACTCGAGGCGGGCCTAGAGCGTGTGGTCGGCGTCCTTAACGCCTGGACCGAAGGAACCGTCGCAACAACCAAAATAAGAGGGGCTTAGACCCATGGGTGCAATTGCTCCGAGAAAGGCGGTGATTCTTGCCGCCGGGTTTGGCTCGCGCCTGCGTCCGCTCACCGATCTGCGGCCGAAGCCGCTGGTCGAAGTCAATGGCACGCCGATCCTTCACAACGCCTTGCAGAACCTCGAGGCAGTCGGCGTGCGGGAGGTGACGATCGTCGTCGGCTATCTCAAAGACGCGATCCAATATTCCTGCGGCCGACGCTTCGGTGGGCTCGATATCAATTATGTCCAGTCGACGGTCTTCGACCGGACGGGCAGCGCCTACTCGCTATGGCTGGCGCGCGATGCGCTTTTGGCCGGGGACACCTATCTGCTCGAAGGCGACGTCTTCTTTGAGGGGGACGCGCTTCGGCGCTTGACGATAGATGACGCGGCGAATTCAGCCGCAGTAGCGCCTTTCAATCCGTCGATGGAGGGCTCTGCAGTAATCTTATCCGAAGGCGGATTTATTTCGGAGATTCGGCTTAAACAAACAGCTGCGGACCTACTTTCCGGCGGCCCGGCTCTCTTCAAGACAATGAACCTCATTCGCTTCTCCGACGCCACGCTCCGCACGATAATCGTGCCTGCCCTTGATGATCTCATCGGTTCCGGTGCGATCGAGGCTTACATGGAGGAGCTTCTTGCTCATCTCATCAAAAGCCGCGGCCTCCGGCTTGCGGCTGCCCGCTGCGATGAGCTGCGATGGTACGAGATAGACACCGAGGCCGATCTAAGAACTGCAGAGAACATATTCTCACCTTATGCGGATACCCTTTCCGGCATCAAGATGAAAGAAATCGAAGCGGAGATTGAGAGGCGCGCCCCGGGCCTCCAACGGGTTCAAAAAAACATCTACAAATTGTTTTGGCCAAATCGAGATGGTGCTCACTGAACCGGGCGGATTCGGCGAGTGCTTTTCGATTGCCATGCCGCATTCCGAGGCGATGATGGCAGCCACCTGCTTGGACATGTGGAGATCCTACCACAACGTCCGGAGCCAAATCGGCTCCGAACGCTGGGGTTAAATCTTAAACCTGATTGCTGATCGCGTAGCTGGGAAAACCGAGGTCATCACACTCATGCAGGCACGGTTCGGTCAATCTGAACCGGACCAATAGTGGATAGATATGGGGGCCTAGATCATGAAACCTACACCGTTGCCTAGCGAGCCGCTTAGTCGTTCACTCGTTCATGATTTTCCCGGCGGATATTGGCGCTATGGTGTCACCGATCATGTTCTGCTGGTAAATCTATACTTTCCACCCCATGGTTTTTATACCGCGCTTGGCGAGCGGCTTCCGGAGCTCATCAGTTGCTATCCGTCACCGCAGCCTCATATTGCTGAGCAGTTGGGCAGCTTGATTTCCCAAAATCCGCAGAACCTCGCTGTTGGCAACGGCGTTGCGGAACTGATTCATGCGAGCATCCAAGCGCTAAACTGGCGCTTGGCCGTTCCGACACCGTCCTTCAATCCATACGAGCAGGTGGTGTCGCCCGAACGGCTGGCGCGGTTTCCTTTACCTGCTCCGGACTTCGAGCTCGATGTCGAGAAGTTCGCCTGGCATGCGATAGCGCATAACGCCGACGCGGTCGTTGTCATTTCGCCGAACAATCCAACCTCTAGGGGAGTGTCACGGCAGGAGCTTCTCCATCTCACAAAAATACTCTTAGCGCGAAATATCCGACTAATCGTCGATGAATCGTTCGTCGAATTCACCCCCGAGGGTGCTTCCGGAAGTATCGAGGGCACAATCCACGAATATCCAAATCTTGTGATATTCAAAAGTCTTGGGAAGATATTCGGCGTTTGTGGGCTACGTCTCGGCTACATGCTCGCAAGCGATCACAAGCTGATATCGTCCGTGCGAAGAAATTTGCCGGCTTGGAATGTAAATACCTTAGGAGAGTTTTTCCTCCACGCTCTGCCGAGCTATCAGCGCGAAGCAGAGGAAAGCTGGACTCAGGTGCGCCGGGATCGCGACCAGCTCTATTCAGAACTCGCGAAGATCCCTGATATGCATGTACTACGGCCCGATGCAAACTTCGTCTTCTGCCGCCTTCCAGATGATTGGCCAGATGGAGCCGCGCTCGCGGAAAAGCTCCTCGCGCACCATCGAGTCCTGATCCGCCACAGTGGGGCTAAAACGCTCAGCAAGGGAACTCGGTACCTGCGTATTGCTGCGCGGACGTTCGACGAAAACAGGCTTCTTGTAGAGCGCCTTCAGGAGGTCGCCGAAACATAGTGTCGGTACGAAACGAGAAAGAAAATTGGAAAACCAATGGAAAATCCAGCGTATCTCAGGTGTGGCCCCGCGGAGAAGCTCGGGATCGGCTTTTGGCCCGCTGACGTGGTCGGTCGGGACCGCCGGCGTTTACGACGGCGACATCGCCGAGAAAGAAATCGACACTTCTTGAGCTGGATCGATTGTTGCAGGAACAAGGGACTGGCAAGCAGAATCTCCTTTCCATCCCAATCTATCTCAGCGACCTCAAAGAGAAGCCTGTTTTCGACGATATCTGGGTGGAGTGGGATTGGTCCGGAAACTCTGCCTATTGCCTCAGCGCGCATGCGTCCAGGCCGAGCTGGAACATGGCATACGAGTGGAGGTCGTGGCCGTCGCGTCGCGGCCTGTCGAATAGGCAATCGATCAAATTTGCGGTTGAGGAGGTCAGAATTGACTCTACTATTCTTAAAGGAACCCGAGCATCGAGATCGCGATGGCGCTGGGCGACCTGAGCACGCAGATTCGAGAATCGACTTCACCGCCGACGCCCCCGGGGAATCAGCCATGAATGCCTCTCCCAATCTTTCTGCAACTCCTGCAAAGCGTCGAATGGCATCTGACGCATTTGCTTGCGGGAGCAGTATCAAAATCAAAACCTGCGCCGCGAGCAGTTAAGATGGCTGGGGAGGGTGCAACCACCGTTACGTGCGATCGAATTCCAACTGTCAGCTGGACAGATCGATTTACCGCGGTTTTTGAACGGCAAGGCGGACAAACGGGTGCGGTTGGCCGAATCTGACACTATGACAAGGTTTTCGTCCCTTGCCTGGGTGGGGATGGCTGATCGATTTCGGCGTTGCGTCGGCGGTTTTCGCCGCACTCGCCGTTATGCGGACGCAGTTTGCCCCTCGTGCCAGACGAAGCGGGTGAGATTGTAGGCAAGGTTGGCCATGCCGATCTTCGTCCTGGCGCGGGCGATGCCGATGGTGCGCACGAACAGGCCCATCCTGGATTTCTGCTGCGCGAAGACGTGTTCGACGAATGCGCGGGTTTTCGATCTCCGCCCATTGGCCCGCGACGTCGCCTCGCTCATCGGCCGACCCTTCGGCTTCTTCTGGTGGATGTCAGAGACGTAGCCGTTCTTCTCTAGCCACTCCTCGTTCTTTTTCGAGCGATAGGCCGTGTCGGCCCACACCGTCGAGCCGGTGTTGCCGCGGTTGAGGACATTGCGAAGCTGCGCGCCGTCATAGGCCGCCGCGCTCGTGACGTTCCAGCCGCGGATGAAGCCGTGCCGACGATCGATCGCGGCGTGGTTCTTGTAGCCGAAGGCGGGAATGGCGATGTCGCGCTGCTGCACCTTTCCATCCTCGGCCATCTTGGCCTTCGAGAACTTCACCGTCCAACGCGCGTCCCGGTCCTTCTGGCGCAGCTTGGCGGGCTTGTCTTTCCACTCGTCCGGAACCTTGCCCGCCTTGATGTCAGTCTTCTCGGCGTCGGTGTTGCGCTGCTTGGGCGCCGCCACGATGGTGGCATCGACGATCTGCCCGCCCATCGCCAGGTAGCCGGCCTTGCCGAGGTGCTTGTCGAAACGGGCGAACAGGTTATCCACCGCGCCGGCCTGTGTGAGATGCTCCCGGAACAGCCAGATCGTCTTGGCGTCCGGCACCCTGTCTCCGAGACCCAGCCCGAGGAAGCGCATGAAGGATAGTCGGTCCTGGATCTGGAACTCGGCCTGGTCGTCAGACAGGCCGTAGAGCGCCTGCAGAACCATGATCTTGAACATCATCACCGGATCGCAAGGCGGCCGACCACCCTTCGCGCCATCGGAGCGCTTCAGCGCCTTGCCCAGCGGCTTGCGGAAAACCTCCCACGGCACCACCGCATTCAGCTTCTCCAGCGGATCGCCGGCCTCGCTCAGCCGGACATATCGCTCGTCAATGTCCCAGAAACCAGCCTGTCCCCGCATCCACTGCCTCCGTGCAAATCAACGCGTCGAGTGAATCAAAATCCGGTTCCAAAGGCGAGGTATTTCGAACTGTCCAGCTTCGAATGGCGGATTCAAGCGAACTTGTTAAGCAGGTTAGACATGTATTTTGATAATCTCTCTGGGATCCTGTTCAGATCCGCACCGTGACTTGAGCGTGAAGTCGTGCGTGCCAACGCGCGGGGGAAAGGCGCAACAAGCATCGGCGCATCACGTTCATGGTCGCCTTTTCCTTCGTCGAAGGCTGCCTCTGCGCAAACATGCGGCCCTACCCTTCTGCAGTTCCGCTCTCGATGTAGGTCGATGCTCTGACCTGGACACGCCGAAGAACCTGCCTGAAACGGCCAAGCCCGGCATCAAAAGCTTCACTGCGACTTTCGGGGGCGGCCTTCTGTCCTGGCTCCACAACTTCGGTCAGAACGCGGCCGGTCATCCTTTCAGGCGGCGCTATTCCAAGTAGATGCAGAATGGTCGGTGCAAAATCGCAGATACCGGAAGGGATCGTGGAGACGGAACGTTGGGCCGGGAAAGCTGAACCGGCGACAATTCCGAGAGCAGTCAACTCCTTCGGATGCAAGCCACCATGGACGCTTAGACAACGGTTGTTTTCGTAGAACGTGCCGCCGACAAGGCCGAATGGATCGACACTGTCATTCGCGCGGAACGAAAAGGACACGTCCGGAGCGCGGACATGATCGATGAAAACAAGGTGGCTGCCGAGACTGCCGAGGGCGATCCCCTCGATATCATTCTTAGCGCGGGTAAAGACCGGCCCGCACCACGGCTCGCCGGTGATCGTCGCCACGATCCGGGCGATCCGTTCGTCGCTTGGCTCAGCGAGGTAGAGCGCGCCGACTTGCCCGGGCACCACCACGACATCGACATCCGGTGTGGGTGCGGTACCCGGTCGGTAGCCCGCATCACGCAGGCACTCGACGACCGAAACCTGGGTATGACCCGTAATGTGTCCGTGGTCGGAGATCGCGATGATCTGCACGCCTTCAGCACGTCCCTCCGCTTCCCACCAGTCGAGCACCCGGCCAAACTGCCGGTCGCAATGCGCGATGATGGCGCGAGTCGCCTCAGCGCCTGTGCCATGGAAGTGCGAGGTGATGTCTGGCTCGCCGTAGGAGAGGACCGTGACGTCCGGCCGGTATTTCGGCCAGATGACATCGAGAAATGCTGAAGTGATCCAGTCTTGCCCGGCCTTGTCAGGCTCATTGCTGGGCGGTCTTGGCGGCAACGGCCCGACAAGCTCTTCGGCTTCAGCCAGCAGATCGTCCGGCGTGCAGGCCTCGCGGAAATGCCCCGAGAGCCGAACCTGCCCGAAATCCTCCGCCTTGTGGTGGAAAAAGCGCGTCGTGCCCGGCGAGTTGGTGGCCAAGACGGCAAGACTCCGACCGGCCGAAGCGAGGACTTCCCCTAGTGTCTGTGTGGACATCAGCCGCCCACCACTTTCCAGGTCAAGCTTGCGCAGGAGAGCGGCGTCTGCTGTGTCGATGTAGCGGGACGGAGTGACTGAACGGTCGACATATTGGTTCCCAACCATGCCGTGCCGGCTCGTGGTCGAACCGGTGACGAAGCTGGGAAAGGCCGAGCGGGTTTCGCTTGGATAGACCGTGCGATGGTTCGACAGGGTGATGCCATGGGCCTGTAGACGGCAGAGGTTCGGAGTCAGGTCGGGTTCGACCAGGTCAGGACGCAGGCCGTCGAAGCTGACGATGAGGAAGTGCATGCCGTGTATCTCGCAGTTCACGTTTGACAAATACGCCATTTCGCTAGCAGTCGCATATCGCGAGATCACGCGACAAAGACTAGCATGGGTCGGAAGCGTCGGCGCCGATTAGCATGAACGCTCCGAGACCGCGGACATACCAGGGCAACTCATATGCGGTCGTCCTCTTTGGCCAAGTGATAAGCAACGGAGCAACCGATCGCCCCGCTCCAATAACAATCGTTCTCATTCGTGAAACCCTGCGATCTGTTGGATCCTCTTGCGCCTGGCAGGCCGCAGCCTTCGCTCCCACGTTACTGCAGTCCGTTGTCCAACCGGTCGCGCAGCCAGTCGCCCAACAGGCTGATGGAGAGCGTCGTCGTAACGATCAGCGCAGCTGGCGCAAACATGATCCATGGCGCACGTGTCATATACTCCCGGCCATAGCCGAGCATGTTTCCGAGGCTCGTCATCGGGGGCTGAACGCCAAGGCCCAGAAAGGACAGGCTGCTTTCCATGAGGATGATCTCCGGGAAGGTCAGCGTCATGGAAACAATGAGCGTTGATGAAATATTCGGGAGGATGTGCCGCAGATATACCTGCGTTGGGCTCGCACCCAATTGACGGACGGCGCCGGCGTAGCCTTGCGCACTGGCGGCGATCGCAAGCCCGCGTGCGATACGTGCATAGCGCTCCCAGCCGTAAAGCCCCATCAGTCCAATGAACAACGGCAAAGCGTTCCCGAAAAACGCAAGCACCGAGAGCGAAAGAATGAGGAAAGGCATGGCCGCCTGGAAGTCAGCTAGCATCAGGATGAATTGCCCGACGCGACCACGAAAGTGGGCCGCAGCAAATCCCATCGTCGTGCCAAAGCAAGCCGAAATCAGCGTCGCCCCCAGCGCGACCAGAACCGAGATACGAACGGACACGATCAATCGCGACAGAATATCGCGTCCCAGTTCGTCTGTTCCGAGCAGATGCTGCGGGTGGAATGGCGAGGCCAGCCGGTTGGGTAGATCAAGTGCAGTGTACTGGTAAGGGGTGATTTCATCGGCGAGCAGCGCTACGGCGACGACAAAAACAACCCAGAGCACGCTGGCGATGACGGAGAATGGGATCCGACGATGTTTAGTGTTCTTCCGCTTGCCAGCTGCTGTTTCGGTCACGTTTTCTATCATGTTCATGTCTCAGCGTCCTCCGGTCGAATTGGCTTCGGCCAGGCGTGGATCGAGGAAGCCGTAGAGAAAGTCCACGACGAGATTGGAAAGCACCATTGCGACAGCGACCAGCAGGAGAATGCATTGCACGACCGCCAGGTCCCGCGCAGTTACCGATACGACCAGCAGATTGCCAAGACCCGGCCAAGAGAACACGCTTTCGACCACGACCGCACCCGCGATCAGGTTGCCAACCATGAAGCCGACTACGGTAACAGTTGGAATTGCGGCGTTCGGCAGGGCGTGACCACGCACAACCGCAGCCCAAGGGATTCCCTTGGCACTGGCAGTGCGGATGTAGGGTTGCCCCAGCACTTCCAACATCGCGCTTCGCACGAAGCGGGCGAGTACGGCGGCGCCGCCAACGCCGAGAGTGATAATCGGCAGGATGAGATGCTGTAGACTGCCCTTGCCGCCGGTCGGCAGCCAGGCAAACCAGATTGACAGGACTTGAACCAAGACGAGTCCGAGGACAAAGCTTGGTACCGTATAGCCGGCGACCGCCGTGACCATAACGGCGCGGTCGATGGCGCTGTCCCGGTGCAAAGCGGCATAGATACCGGCTGGAATGCCGATCGCCAATTTCATCACAAGTGCAGGCAGGGTCAGCATGAGCGTTGCCGGGATACGTCCCAGGACAAGGTCAAGCGCTGGCCCGCCTCCACGCATCGAGCGGCCGAGTTCGCCCTGGAAAATCGCTGCGAAGTAGTGGAGATATTGCATCCAGAGAGGCTGATCGAGACCCCACTCCCGGCGAAAGGCGGCCATGGCCTCGGGCGACGCATCGTCGCCCATGATACTGCGGGCTGGATCTCCGGAAAGCCTGAGGACGATGAAGGCGAATGTGATCACCAGCACGACTGTCAGAACGGCGCGGAGGATACGGGTAGCAGCGAACCGAAGCATCAGATTCCAACCTCCTTGGTCGGTTGGGCGGCATCGACGGCATGACAAGCGACGGAGCGTCCGTCCGGCAGAGTTGAGAATGTGGGGGAAACGCTCATGCACTCCGGCCGCACGACGGGACAACGAGGGTGGAACGCGCAGCCGGTCGGACGGGCCGCTGGATTGGGTGGTTCGCCTTTGAGTATGATGCGCTCTCGTGTGCGCCGGCCAGCAACAGGGACTGCCGATACCAAGGCCCTGGTGTAAGGGTGCGTAGGGTTCGAGAGCACAAGATTTGTCTCGCCATATTCGACGATGCGCCCAAGATACATCACAGCAATACGCTGACTGACCTGGCGAACCACTTTCAAATCGTGACTGATAAAGAGAAGACTGAGACGCAGTTCCTTTTGGAGGTCCATGAGAAGGTCCACCACCTGGGCCTGGATCGATACGTCCAGAGCCGATACCGGCTCGTCGCAGACCAGCAACGCCGGTTGCATGATCAGCGCCCGGGCAAGAACAGCCCGCTGACGCTGCCCACCCGACAGCTGATGCGGCAGACTTGCGGCATGACTTGGATTCAGGCCAACCGCGTCGAGCATCGCCAGAGACTTGTCGTTCCGCTCCGATGCAGATCCGATGTCGTGAATGTCGAGTGGTTCGCGGACCTGGTCGAGGATGGACAGCCGGCGGTCCAGCGCGGCGAGTGTATCCTGGTAGATCATCTGCATTTGCGTGCGCATGCGGCGCCACGCTGGTGTATCAGTGGTCGGCAGTTCAGACCCGCGGAAGAGCACATATCCGCTGTTCGACCGTTCAAGACCAAGCGCGATCCGTCCTGTGGTTGATTTTCCTGAACCGGATTCGCCGACGAGCCCCAGCGTCTCCCCCTGTTGCAGCGACAGCGATACTTCATCGACGGCATGGACAGGCACCTTTCTTGCGAAGAGACCCTGCCGCGTCGAATAGCTTCGGGAAATGCCGTGCAGTTCAAGAATGTTTGCAGTCATGCCAGCACGCTTTTGTTGACGTTCGGGGATTGCTGGGCCTCTGTGGCGGCCCCTGCAACGCAGGCGGAGAAATGGCCGGCTTCGGTTTGCGCGAGTGGCGGGATGGTTTCTTCACAAACCGCCATACGGTGCGCACAACGGGGCGCAAACGGGCATCCTGGAGGCATGTTTGTCGGCTCGGGCACCTGCCCTTCAATGGGAATGAGCCGATGCAACGCGCCGTCGAAAGGCGGTACAGCCGCAAGGAGACCTTGCGTATAGGGATGCAGCGGGTTTGCAAAGATGGAGTCTGACGGCGCCGTCTCGACGACACGGCCGCCATACATGACCATGATGCGCTCGCAGGTTTCGGAAACGACGCCGAGATCGTGGCTGATGAGAACAAGGGCCATGCCCGTCTCCCGCCTGATGGTGTTCAGGAGGTCGAGTATTTGTGCCTGGATCGTGGCGTCGAGCGCGGTGGTCGGCTCGTCGGCAACCAGGACGTCCGGTTTTCCGGCGAGCGCCATGGCAATCATGACCCGCTGGTTCTGGCCGCCAGACAGCTCATGGGGATAGGCGTCGAGCCGACGCCCCGTGTCCGGCAGGCCCACGAGGTCCAAAAGACGTTTCGTTTCGGCCCGAATGCTCGATCCCGACACCCCCTGATGTCGCGCGAGAACTTCGCCAACCTGTCTCCCAATCCGGATGACAGGATTGAGTGCGCTCGACGGATCCTGAAAGATCATCGCCACGCGCCCGCCCCTGATCCGGTCGAGCCGCGAGGCTGCTGCACCCAGCAATTCCTCCCCGTCCAGACGGACGCTTCCCAACACGGTGGCCGTGCGCGGCAGCAGCCCGAGCGCGGCAAGCCAGGTGACGGACTTGCCGCTACCTGATTCGCCCACAATACCAAGTGACTCGCCCCGTGAAAGCGTGAGGTCGATCCCCCGAATTACCCGGACGCCGCTGAAGTCGACGGTCAGGCCTTCGACCAAGAGCAATGGTTGCGACGACGAAGTCGCCGGGAACGCGGATGCTGGAGCGGTGCCGACGAGATTTGCCATCGCCGTCCCTGCTGGCGTGGTCATCAGTTCTGCGTATAGGCGGCGTTGAAAGGACCGAAGTTCAGGTCGAGTGTCTGACCCGGGACCCAGGCGATATCCTTGCGCTTGCCATAGAACTGACCGGAACCGTGGAGGATCACGCAAGGCGGATCCTCCCGGTCGACGATCTCGAGCATCCGGCGGATGATCGACCGGCGCGCCTGTGGATCGACGGTTTCCTTCAGCTTTTCGCCAAGTCCAAAATATTCTTCGTTGCTCCAGATACCCTCTTTGACGTTCGCCCCAGATGATCCGAAGACGCGCCAAGCGTGGCCGAGCGGGTCCGGGAAGGTAGCGGTGTTTGAATCGTCGTAGATTGCGTTGATCGGCTTGCTTTCGATCAGGGCCCAGTTCTCCATCATCTGGATTTCGACATTAATGCCGACCGCTCGCCACATTTCGACCATTATCTGCGCACTGGCAACCTGGTTGGGATAATAGTTGTTGAGCAATCGGTAGCTGATGGTTTCGCCCTTATACCCGCTTTCGGCGAGGAGCTTGCGCGCCAAGTCGGGATCGTAGGCCAAGGCTGGGAAGTCCTCGATATAGGCTTCGCCGAAGCTGGGGAGTTGGTAGCCGTTGGGAATGAGCAGCCTGTCCTGCCAGAGCGCCTGAACGATAGCCTTGCGATCGAGGGCGAGGCTGAGGGCGCGGCGGACGCCTACCTTGCCGAGGATCGGACCGGTCGTATCGATATTCAGTGCGCGGATATTCTGAACGGGGCCGCCGGAGACTTCGAGTTTGGGGTGCTTCTCGATTTCCGAGAACATGTCCGGAGAGAGATCCGTGATGAAGTCCACTTCGCCTGCGATGAGCGCGTTCATCCGTGAAGCCAGTTCCGGGATGATCCTAAAATGAATCCCTTCTAAAGGCGGCAGCCCACCCCAGTAGCCATCGTGTGCAGCCAGAACGACTTCGACATCAAGAGATTGGCTGACGATCCGATACGGGCCTGTTCCGACCGGCGCTGCCGTCCAGGCGTCCCAGGAACCCGCAGTTTCGAAAGCGCGTTTGCTGACGATTTCGGCGCCCCACGACGCCAGCCGCTTCTCAAGCAATGCATCGTCGCCCTTGGCATGAACGATAACGGTGTGGCTATCGACGATGTCGACCTTTTCGATCGTGTCCAGAGTCTCCATGGCGGTGGCCTTCCCTGCCATGTCGGGGCCAAGCAGGTGCTCCGGGCTAAAGCTGAAAGCGACATCGTCCGCGGTAAATGGGCCGCCGTCATGGAACGTTACACCCTTGCGCAGGAAAAGGCGAACTGACTTGGCGTTCACCCGTTCCCAACGTTCTGCCAGGGCTGGGCGCAACGCCATGTCGGGTGTCTGGTCGAAAGCGATCAGAGTGTCGAACATTTGCGGTGCTATGCGCCGTGTCGCGGTGTGAGCATACAAAACAGGCTCGACGGCGGGCGGGAAGCCGGACATGCCGATTCTAAGGGTGCGGCGAGCGGCGCCCTGGGCCTTCGCCGAAGGTACTCCAGTCATTGCCAGAAGACTGCTTGCCGCCCCGGCTACCAATAGATTACGTCGCGTTATCGAAAACATGGCGTACTTGGCTCCTGTGTAACTTCGCGAAGCAACGATGTTGCTTCGGGCTGTGGGATCTCTTTTCTCTGTCCGTGGGCACTTCTCGGTGCCCGGCGAGAACGAGCGGGATTACTCACCCTCATATGCTACAAAAGCATGACAATCATCGAATAATGCGATAACAAACGCGCTCTTTTGGATGAATCACAGAAAGGCGACTAAACCGGCCATGGCAGATAGCAAAAATCTTTCGCTCAATGCTGTTCGGGCTTTCGTGCAGGTCGCACGCGACAACAGCGTCACCCGCGCCTCGAAAACGCTGGGCATCACCCAGAGCTCGGTGAGCCGCCATCTTGCGGTGCTTGAGGAATACTTCGGGGCAAAGCTGCTCGAACGGTTCGGCCGACAGAGCCAGTTGACGGACTTCGGGCGACTGTTCGCCGATGCCGTCGCCGAGCCGCTCGATACGATCCTTTTCACCGCAAAGCGGATGCGTCGCAGCGACAGGAAGGACGCCAATCGTCTCGTCGTGCGGACGTCGCTTTCCACCTTCGCCTATACGGTCCTCATCCCCAATCTACGCGAATTCTCGAAAGAAATGGGCGGCGTCACGGTCGACGTCATCAGCACCTTGTCTGCACCCGCTTCGACCGACAGCTTCGACGTACTGTTGACTCGAGATTTGATGTTGACCGAGCCGGCTGACTGCTGGGACGTCTATGACGAGCAACTCGTCTGTGTCGGGGCGCCGGATTGTGTCGCTGGCCGCGGCCTCAAGGCCTTGCGGAGCACCCCGATTATTACGGTGACGTCCCGGCCCGACATTCTGCCCACCTGGCTGCGCGGAATGAACCTGAAGACATCCGATATCGCCTCAGGCGCCCGTTACGATCAGCACTATCTCGCACTGCCGGCGGTAACGACCGGGCAGAGCCTGCTGGTGACGCCGCATATCGTGGTTGCGGAGCTGATCAGGCAGGGCCTTCTGGAAGTGCTTGCCGGGTCACGCGCGCCAAGCGGCATGCAGTACCGTGCCTATGCAATCGATCGCAGCGACAAGCCGGATGTCGCCCGCGCCTTTTGCCGTTGGCTGACCCGACTTTGCCGGAAGATGACGGAGGAAGACGTCCCAGCCAAATAGGTCGCGCGCTTCTGATGCCATCTGTAAATGCGATCATTATCCTCGTTTTACGCGATGCCGTAATTGGCGAGTTGCAGTTACTTTGGCTAGTTCTGGGATAAACCCGGAATTTCGAGGAGAGTGGTATGTCACTCATCGCCAAAAGACTGCAAGCCGTCCGTCCCTCTCAAACCAAGGCTATGACTGCCGCTGCCGCCGCTTTGCGGGAGAAGGGCATTGATGTCATTACGCTCAGCCAGGGCGAACCGGATTTCGATACGCCCGACGTGGTGCAAAGAGCTGGAATAGCTGCCATCCGTGAAGGCAAGACACGCTACACGCCTGTCGCCGGCGTCAAGCCGCTGCGTGAGGCGATCCGTCAAAAGCTGCTGCGCGACAACAGCCTCGACTACGACATCGACGCGATCACGGTCGGCTGCGGCGCCAAACAGGTGGTCTTCAATGCGCTCTTCGCCAGTCTCGATCCGGGGGATGAGGTCATCATCCCGACACCCTGCTGGGTGTCCTATCCGGACATGGTGAGGCTTGCCGGCGGCGAGTTGGTTCTCGTCGCCTGCCACGAACGTTTCGGCTTCAAGCTGAAGCCGCAAGATCTGGAGGCGGCGATGACGCCGCGCACCAAGTGGCTGATGCTGAATTCACCCAACAATCCGACCGGTGCGGTCTATTCCAAGGCCGAGCTTGCGGCGCTCGCCGTCGTTCTGCGCCGCCATCCTCAAGTTCATGTGCTCGCAGACGATATCTACGAAAAACTCGTTTATGGCGTGCGTTTCGCGACGATGGCCGAAGCCGCGCCAGACCTCATCGGCCGGACGCTGACCGTCAACGGCGTTTCCAAGTCTAGCGCCATGACCGGATGGCGCCTCGGCTACGGCGCCGGGCCGAAGGATCTGATCAAGGCGATGAATACGATCCAGGGGCAGACGTCGTCCCACACCAGCTCGATCTCGCAATATGCGGCGATCGAAGCGATCGGCGGCAACCAGGACTACATCGACGATTTCGTCTCCAGCTTCCGCAAGCGCCGCGATCTCGTCGTCGAAAAGATCAACGAGGCACAAGGACTTAAATGCCGCACCCCCGACGGCGCTTTCTACGTCTTCGTGAATTGCGCCGGCATGATCGGCAGCACCACGCCTCAGGGCAAGGTGATCGAGACCGACATGGATTTCGCCATGTATCTTCTCGAGCATTTCGGCGTCGCCGTTGTGCCGGGCAGCGGCTTCATGGCCTCGCCCTATATCCGTATTTCCTACGCCTCGTCGATCGAGGACCTGCAGCACGCCTGCGACCGCATTCTTGCAGCTTGCGAAGCCCTGTCAGAAAGTGAGAGTCTCTATGAGCAAAGCAAAGCAACTGCGTGACCGCATGGCCGAACACGGCCTTGTTCACATTATGGCGGCACACAGCCCGCTGTCCGCCATCTTGGCCGAAGAGGCCGGCTTCGACGGCCTCTGGGCTTCCGGCTTCGAGCTTTCGGCGCTTTACGGTCTTGCCGATATGAGCCTGATCACGATGACCCAGCATCTCGATATGCTGCGGGCGATCGCCGGTCAGTCCTCGCTGCCGATCGTCGCCGATATCGATACCGGCTACGGCAACGCCGTGAACGTCATCCATGCCATCCGGGAATACGAAAAGGCGGGAACAACTGCCGTCGTGATCGAGGACAAGACTTTCCCCAAAGTCACCAGCCTTGCCGCCGATGGGCGCCAAGAACTTCTGCGTATTGAGGAATTCCAGGGCAAGATCGAAGCTGCGGTCTCCACCCGCAGCGACCCGGATTTCCTCGTCATTGCCCGCACGGAAGCCCTGATTGCCGGGTTGGGCGAAGCGGAGGCCCTGAAGCGCGGCATGGCCTATGTCGAGGCAGGTGCTGATATGATCCTGATCCATTCTAAGAAAAAGGACCCGGCAGAGATCGAAAGCTTTTCCCGCGCCTGGAAGGGCATCATCCCGCTTGTGATCGTGCCCAACGCCTATCCGGAACTCGACGGGACTCGGATCCGCGCGCTCGCCAACATCCAAATGACGATCTATGGCAACTACGGGATCCGCGCCGCAACCACCGCAATGCAGGCTGCCTTCCGACGGATCATTGCTGATGGCGGGGTGCAGAACGTCCATAAGGACATCGTGCCCGTCGAGGAAATCTTCCGGCTACAGAAAATGGACAAGGTCAAGGGGGACGAAAAGCGCTTCCTGCGCTGACCGTCCACAATATACAGAAATTGCCGAGATGTTTGTTTCAAGGCGCCTTTCCCAGGTTCGGCCTTCCGAAACTGATACCCTGACAGCCCGCGCCGTTTCGCTACGGAAAGCCGGACGGGATGTCGTCGCTCTTAGCTTGGGCGAGCCTGATTTTGACACCCGGAGAATGTAGGAGAGGCGGCATCCGTGCGATCCATGAGAACTGCTTCGAGAGAACGACCTCGGCCAGGGTGCACCGCTGCCGGCGGCAGCGTAACCCAAGAATAGTGCAAGAGGAGAACTGGCTTTGATCCGAATTGCCGATACGAAAACCCTCGCCGGCGAACTTAGATCCCGTTACGATCCCCCGCGGGCGGTGACGATCATGGGCCGCCTTCTGTTAAAGGCCCTGTTTGCCGGACTTTCTGACGAAGTCGTCTTCTGGGCTCTGGTCCATGCCCACTATCGCGGCGGCGACCTCTGCGCACCGGTGGAAGAGCAGCTTGCAGCGTTCTCGGAATTCATCCTGCGCGATGAATCCGAGTCGAACTGACGAAAATTACCTCAACTCGTTGTCAGACATCGCTCGGCGCGACGACGATCGACGCGCTGGCGGGGGTCGGCGCATTGGCCGCGATACCCGTCGAGGTCGGGAAGTCGCCAGGACCGATCTGCGGTTGAGCGCACAGTTGTTGACCGGTAAAACAGGACACATCGTAACCCGAGCCTCGGACCAGATAGGAACAGACGCTGACGCCATTGCCGTCTTTGACATTGCGGGCATTACAGTCGCCGCCCGCCGCATAGTTGGCAAGCTTGCCCTTGGCGCCGCAGCCGAATTGGCAGGCCATCAGGATCGCCGATTGGTCAATCGTTGCGCATTGGCCGCCCGCACAAACCTGCTGGCCGACGAGGGAGACGAGGCCATTCTTCTGCGCCTGAGCCCAGGAATCCTGTTCGTATTTCGTCCACGCCGCTGTCTGCGCCGATGGATTGTCCAGAAAGCTCTGTGCGCTACCGCTGTAGTAGCGTTCGAACGTACCGGGGCAGAACTGGAAGGCGCCAAGGCAGCCGTATTGGTTGGTCGTCCCGAAATTGCCCTCGCTGCCGGAGACCCTGGCGGCGAACTTCGCGCAATTCGCAGGCATCCCCGCGTCGATGAGGCTCGCGGCCGATTGCCCGGCGAAGGCGGCCGCGGCCGACAGCGAGAGAATGAGGCCGGCGTCGAACAGGATTTGCCGGAGAGCGGTTCGCGTGCTCATGGCTTTTCTCCGCCTATCTCGAACCTGAAATCGCCGTTCAAAAGCTCCTTGCCGTCTGAGCTCAGATGAAAGGGAGCCCATGCGAAGGCCGCTTGCGCATCCGATTTTGGCAAAGCCGCAAAACGTGGATCATCCGGCGGGATCACCTGATGCATCATGTCGTCGACCACGACAGTCTTTTTCCCGTCGGTTGACGTCCGAACCAGCCGTGTCGGACAGGTCGCCGAGCCACAATCAGCGTTCCAGATTTGGGATATCAGCCAGTCGCCTTGTGCTGACTTCAACGTGTATTCATGGATGGTGACGGTCCCGGTCGGTGACGGCGACAAAGCGGGCCCGGCCCAAATGCCGTCAGGATCCTTGGCGATGTTTCGGTAGGAGATCTTGTAGGCGAACGTGGCATCGGCGGCCTTGGCCGGTGCGGTGGGCATGAGTGCGACCGCGCATGCCAGGGCAAGTCCGATGATGGGGGGGGAGGGTCATGCGATACTCCTCAAGCTAGGGGTGGAGAGAGATGAACCATGGCCAATTCACAGAGGGGGGAGCGGGAGGGTGAGCGAGCAGCCCTCGACAGCTTGATGGGCGACGATCGTGCCGGTCTTCAGCGTCTTGGTCTTGGTGTCATAGGAGACGTAAGAGCCCGAACCGACGGGATTGCCGCCTACAACCTTTGGCTCGATCTCAAGGAAGCAGGCGCGCCCGCCGTCCAGCGTGCGGACCAGCAGACCATCATAGATCGCGATGCGCAGCGGGCAGAGCTTTACGACCACGCCGGCGGCGGGCACGCCCTTGGGTGTGCAACCCGTCGCGGTATCGAGGACACTAAAGACCACGGACCGTTTGGTGCTCCAGATGACAAAATGCGCCTCGACCGCCGGCGCATTGGCGCTCGCAAATCTCGTATCGCCGCGAGCGACATAGGCGCGGTTGTTTGCTTCGATCGCATCCTTCCAGATATCAGCATAGGTTGCGGTATCGACGGATGGCCGTTGCATGTCCGCATAGGAAACGTTGCGCCAGGCGGAGGGGTCGGGCGTTCGCTCCTGGGCGCTACTTGATGATGTTGACGCAAGCGAGACCAGCGCAGCGGCGGCGATCGTCACGGCAAAGCGGTCGAAGGTCCTCGGGCGAGTTTCATATGTTTTCATTTTGACATCTAATATAATATATTCTCGGTTGCCTGCCATCATGCAGCATCCGGCTTGATCGCGTCGTTGCTATTCGTAGCGGCTTCGGCCGGGCACCCACCACCACCTGTCCTTGGGCGAGTGCTCTCCAGTTTGCCAGGGAACGGCGGTGACCGGCGGGTAGACCGGCTGCATGTTCCAGGCCGAGCGGTAATAGTAGAAGTTCACTGTCTCGCGACTGACACGTCGCCCCGATGGGTCGAGAAAATCCGTGGCACAGTGGACGACTGGACCGCGATAGCGTGTCACGCGCGCTGTCTGTGCGTCGAGAGCGCCAGGCTTGCAGCCGAAGAGCCATATCGAGGCGGGATAGGGGCGCGAGGCGCCTGGCGCCAGGACGACGAGCCGACGATAGGCGTCGTTGGCTTGCGGCTGTGTCGGATAGGCAAAGCGCTCCGTCAGAACCGGCGCGAAGGCCGAACGATCCGGGGCGTATTCGAGCCGCCCGGGCTGAATCCATTCAGGTCGATACAATGGATCCGACGCCGGAAGCAGCGTCGCGTCGGCGACGGGCGTCGCGATTGGTTGGGCGCACCCCGCCAGGATGAGCGCGATCCAGAAAGGGAGGAAAGCCGACGGGGACATCACGGCGCGCCCCGTCGGCTGACTGCCGCTATGGCGTGGCGCTCGGGACTGGCGCGAAACTCCCATGGCATCTGGAATGTGCTCGACCACAATCCGCGGTAGGCTTTTCGCGCTTCCTGCTCTGCTGAAGCGTAGGCGCGGATTGCTGGATCGCGGTTCGTCGGCGGCGACGTGACGGCGACCCCGTCGCGCACCATGTCGGCGCCGATATCGGCGTGATCGGCAGCAGCGCAGCGGGCCAGATGCTCCCCGTTCTCGTCGCGCAGGATGTTGCAGGCAACCCATTTGTTCAAAGTAGCCCTTACCAGCCAAGCCGCTGCCATGGTTCCGCAGGGCCACGGCTGGCGGCCGAGCAGTGCGGTCTGATCGGGAGCACAGGTATCGATGCCAATGAGGCGATAGATCGCCGTCGTCTCGATATCGCGGAACCGCGTGCCGTCGAGCACCTCGACCCGCAACGGTGGCGATTGGAGGGCCTGGTTGGGACGATACAGGCCCGGCGAACCGATCGAGGGCGACTGGGCGCTCGCCTGTGGGGACACCGCGATCGCCATCGCGAGCAACGTCATGCGTGCGCCAACATCAAATCTCTGCGTCATCGCGATGGCCCAGATCGAGCTTGTGGAAGGCGTTGGCGATGATGTCCGTCGTGTAGACGGTCTCGCCGTCCTTTTTGTAGGAGCCGTCGGCAATACGGCATTCGGCGTAGACCGCGTCGCCTTTGCCGACATTGGCCAGCGCCCACTCCGCGACCTTTTCGTTGAGCAGCGTCACCGTGACCCATTCAGTCTCTTCCTGGCGCTTGCCCTTGCTGTCGGTCCACGCCCGATCGGTTGCAACATTGATTTTCGCGGCTTTGCCGAAGGCCTTCGGCGCCTGGCCGACGCGGCCGCGCAGGATGAACAGGTTCGTCGTTCTCAAAGCAGGTCTCCTTGGTGGGCTCGAGGTCGATGTTACCGCGGGGGCGGGCTGGTTGGGCGCGCAGAATAATCACGTTCGGATCCGGCAGATCGGCAAAGGCCCAGAGGCCTGCCTTGGCTCGCTCGGCAACGAGTTGCGCCACGAAGTAGGGCGCGTGCACCGGCTGTCCCTGCGGATTTAATGCCGCGAAGGCATAGCCGGTCGAGATCAGCGCGGTGCCGAGATCGATGCGTGATCCAGCACCCGCGCCGGTCGCGCGCGTCGCGACACAGAAGACGAATATCGTCTTCATCTGCGGCGCCTCCGCCGCATCGTAGCACTGCGGCCGCAGATCCCGGGTGAGAGCGATGAGCATGGCGAGCGAGGCTTCACCGCAATCGCGATTCAGACCGTGGGCATTGGTGAAGCTCGTGCCACGTAGGCAGGATTGCACGCCGTACAGGCGAAAGGTTGTCTCGCCATCGGTCCAGCTGTCGCCAGTCTGATAGACGGCGGTCGGTGGCACCGGAAACCAACCATTCGCCGCCGGCTGAGCGATCGCCGATGTAGCCATGACTATGCCAATGAGAAGCGCTGCCGCCGCGCCGCGCATCAATACCCCCTCAGCGAAAAATAGAAGCGCTGCACGCCGTTGCCGGTAGATATGTCGACGTAGTCGGATACGCTGCGCGGCTGGCGGGGAATTGTCGGATAAGTCGCCTGGCAGGAGCTGTCACGTCCCCATGTGCAGACGTTGCTCGGTTTCTTCGTGTCGGCGCAGAGGTTGCCGTTGGGCGAGGCAATCAAGCCGGCATTGCCATCTAATCCCGATCGCATCGCCGTCATGCCGGCCGGGCAGGGATAGTAGGGCTCGTGGCCAAGGCCACCGGCGTTGCCTTCCGGGCAAGTTGGCCAGGAGCCGCCATGGGCAAGACTGCGGAAGAGTTCATGCATGACAGGGACGCAGTAGGGAATTCCCGACCAACTCGGCGCACTGGCGGCGGCACACAGCAGGACCTTGCAGCCGAAAGAGGCGTCTTGGGCTCGTGCCTGAGGTGGGACGAGGCAAACGAGCCCCGCCGCGATGGTCGCAAAGTGAACCCCGATTCCCTGCATGAAGGCTCTCATAACAAGTTTGCTCAATTTTCGTTTCGCTGTTGCCAACATAACAATATCTATTATATTGTCCATAGTGAATCGATGCCGGAGGCGAAATGCGGCGCAGAAGCATGTGTGTTGGGGGTGCGCTAGTGGCCAGCGCTGTTTCTGCCCTGGCGCAGACCGTTACCGTCACTTCACCCACGGTGCCGATGACCGTGATCGTGGACGCCGACGGTCGCGTCAAACCCATCGCACCCCTGGATCGTCCGGTCGAGGTCGTTGGGCAGTCTTCCACGGGTGCGCCGCAGTCCCCATGTCAAAACACGGTGGCGATGCCGATCGATGCGGCGAAGGCGCTTGTGCTGCGGGTCGCCAACGAGGAAGCCTTCTCTCCAGAATTTGTCCAATCGGTCGCCAAGGTCGAAAGCCGTGACGTTTCGACGGCGCTCTCGCAAAAGGGCGCCTACGGCCTGATGCAGTTGACGTCGGACACGGCGCGCCGGTTCAAGGTCGACCTTTGCGATCCTGAAGCCAATGTGCGCGGCGGCGTTCGCTTTCTGCGTGCGCTGCATGAGCGCTATCGGAATCCATTGTTCATTTTGGCCGCCTACAACGGAGGCGAGGACGCAGTTGAGAAAAGCCGTGGCGTACCGCCCTATCCGGAAACGGTGCGCTTCGTCGCCGACGTCATGAACGATTTCTATGCCTGGCCCGATCCGGCAGGCAGCACCCGCCCGCCCGCGCGCAAAAGCCCGGCAAGCACACCCGACCTGATCGAACCAGCCAGAAATTTCGCGCCTCCGGTAGCGGCGGAGGCCGAGCAACCCGCCGCCTCCGAATGGAGCGACGGTTTCGTGATGCACGTCCAATGAAGGAGCAACAAATGCGACTACGACACACGCTGGGCCAGCGAGCCATTCCAGCCGGCGCACTTCTCCTGGTCCAGGCCAATCAGGCGGTCGCCCAGTCGGGCGGCACATTGCAGCCGGTTCAATCGACGCTGACGCAGCTCGTCTCCGCGCTGACCGGACCGATTGCCACTGCGCTGGCGACCCTGGCCGTGATTGCTTGCGGCTTCTTCGCCTGGTCGGGCCGCCTCACCTGGGGCATCGCCGGCAGCGTGATCTTCGGTATCGTGCTCGTCTTCGGCTCGGCCCAGATCGTCGACTTCTTCCAGTCCGCCGTCGGGCAGTGAGGAAAATCCAATGGACGAACGCCAGCTCGAGGAACCGCTGATCACGCCGCTCGTCAAGGCCTTGACGCGCGCGCCGACGCTTATGGGCGTGCCTTACATGTATTTCATGTTCAACGGCGTCGCCTCGTCCGTCTGCTTTCTCCTCTCGCACGATCTCATGATGCTGCTGGTTGCGATCCCGCTGCATCTCTTTGGCTATGTGATGACGCTGAGGGATGATCGGATCTTCGAAATCCTTTTCGTCAAGTCGACCAGATGTCCCCCACGTTCGCGCGCCTTCTGGGGCGCCGATAGCTATTCGGCATGAGGAGGCAGCATGGTCGCGCGGGCGCTGCTTGATGAATTGACCTTTGGCGCGGTATCGCGGCGCGAGCGTCCGGTCGCGTCGCACATCCCGTTTACCCGCCACGTTGACGATCACGTTCTCAAGACACGCGATGGCCTGGTCCTGACGGTGCTCAAGCTCGAAGGCTATTCCTTCGAGACCGCTGACATGTCGGAGATCAACGCTCGCCTTCTGGCCCGTAACGACATTGTCCGCACGCTCGCGAATTCCCGCTTCGCCCTGGTCGGCCACATCATCCGGCGCGAGGTCAAACCGCGGATCGCATCCACCTTCGACAATGCGCTCTGCCGCGAGATCGACGAACGCTACGACGCGGCGTTGTCGCAGCGGCGGATGTTCGTCAACGACATTTATCTGACGATCGTCCGCAGGCCGCTTCAGGGCCAGGCCGGAACCTTCGACGCCTTGTTGACGAAACTCCTCGGCCGAACGGATGCGACCGGCCAAACTGTCGCCGCGCAGACGGCTTTGACCGAACTGCGCGACGCCGCGACCGCCGTGCGGGAGAACCTCGCCGCCTACGGCGCCCGTCAGCTTGGCGTGGTCTCGCGCGATGGCGTCTGGCATTCGGAACCATTGGAATTCCTCGTGCAAATCGTCAACGGCGGCCTGCCTCGCCCGATGCTGCTGCCGCGCATGGCGCTGAGCGACGCGCTGTCGATGAAACGGGTCTTCTTCGGCAAGAACGCCATCGAGATCCGCGGCGCCGGCGCGCACGACACGCGGTTTGGCGCCATGATCTCAATTCGTGAATATCCCGCGCAGACCGGGCCCGGATCCTTCGACAATCTCTTGCGCGTCCCGCACGAATTCATCGCCAGCCAAAGTTTTGCTATCATCGATCGCCCCGAGGCGGCCAAACAGGTGGACCGTGTCGCCCGCCAGGTCGACATGTCGGACGAGGCGGGTTCAATCGTCGCCGAGCACCTGGACGACGCCCGCGACGAGCTCCTGGCCTCCGAGGCGATCTATGGCGAACATCATATGACGGTGATGTGCCTTGGACGCAGCATGTCCGAGGTCGACGCGACTGTCACGGCCGTTGGCGCAGCGCTCACCGACCGCTCCGTGATCTGGACGCGAGAGGATCTCAACTGCGAACCCGCGTTCTGGTCGCAGCTGCCCGGTAACTTTGCCTACATAGCCCGCAAGGCGGTGATTTCCTCAAAGAATTTTGCCGGTTTTGTTTCTCTGCATAACTATCCGAGCGGCCGTCCGGACAACAATCACTGGGGCCTGGCGATCTCCGTGTTCGAGACGACGTCGCAGACCGCCTACTACTACAATCATCACGTCCGCGACCTCGGCAACTTCACGGTTGTCGGCCCTTCGGGCAGCGGCAAGACCGTGTTCCTGTCTTTCATCTCGGCGCAGTCACAGCGCGTCACGCCGCGTCCCAAACTTCTCTTTGTCGACAAGGATCGCGGAGCGGAGATCTTCATCCGTGCCATGGGTGGGCAATACGAGGTCCTGGTGCCTGGAGAACCGACCGGGTTCAATCCGCTCTCCATGCCCGACACAGCGCCGAACCGGGAGTTCCTGTTCCAGCTCTTCGGTTTCATGCTGCGGCCGGCGAATGGCGGCGACCTCACGGCCTCCGAGGAGCAAGTCATCCGCAACGCGATTGCGGCAGCACTCAGTGCCGGTCCGGACGGTCGGACATTGCAAGCATTCTCAACATTGCTCCGCGGCCGCATCCGGGCGGGCGAGGGAGATCTGCTCGCCCGTCTCGAAAGCTGGATGCGGCCGGACCAGCGCGGCTGGCTCTTCAACAACGAAACGGATCAGTTCTCGCTCTCCAGCATTTTCGGTTTCGACATGACGCGGGTGCTCGACGACCCGGTCATACGCACCGCCGCGCTCATGTACATCTTCCATCGCACGCAAGAGCTTCTTACCGGAGACCCGGTGATGATCTTTCTCGACGAAGGATGGCGCCTGCTCGACGACCCCGTCTTCGCCTTCTTCATCAAAGACAAGCTCAAGACGATCCGCAAGCAGAACGGCATCATTGGCTTCGGTACGCAGTCGGCCGCCGACATCGTGCGCTCGAGCTCGGCGAGCACGTTGATCGAGCAGACCGCCACCAACGTGTTCTTTCCCAATCCTAAGGCCGATGATGAGAGCTACGCGCGCGCATTCCGTCTATCGGAGCGCGAGGTCGCCTGGATTCGCGGCACGGTTCCGGAAAGCCGATCCTTCCTAATCAAGCACGGACGCGACAGCGTCATCGCCAAGCTCAATCTCGCCGGCATGCCGGACCTGATCAAGGTTCTATCGGGACGCACGGAGACCGTGGCCGAGCTCGAGGCGCTGCGGGCGCGCGTCGGCGATGATCCAGCCGTCTGGCTGCCGATCTTCCTGGGAAGGACCACGCGATGAAAGCAGTTTTCGCCGCCTTCGCTCTTATAACCACCTGCAGTTTCACCGCGCCGGCTTGCGCGGATATTCCGACCATCGATGCCGCGCAGCTTACCGAACACTCGCAGACCGCGAGCGCGACGGTAAATCTCGCGCCGATCACGACGCAGCGCCAGGACGCCAACAGCGGCGTCAAATGCGCCATGACCACCGGCAAGAAGGCCAATGTCAGCGACCCAACCCTACAGCCGCAGATGGGCGCCGGTGCCAAGGCGATCCAGGGCTATGCGCCGGATATGCCAGCAACGCCCGACGCGACGGCGCGAGGCGCGGCCTTGAACAGCCAGTCGCTGTTCAAATCGAGCGGCGATGTGGTCGCCGGTCTTGATGCCAGCGGTCAGTCGCTCAGCGCCGCGCGAACCATGTTCCAGGCGGCAGGTCAACAGGTCGGCACGGCGCCAACAGTGATGGGCGCGTTTGACATGAACAGCGCCGCGCGCCTGCAAAACAACCTCGCCTGGAACAGCGCCATCGGCTCGGCCAATCTCTGGGTGACGGCGCTGAATGCGCCCAATCTCGCGCAAACCAGCGACATGAGCCGGGCAGCTATGGGCATGCGCTCGAGCCCAGGGACATCGATGCCGGTCAGCGGGCTCCTGTGCCCAGCCGGAATGGCCGGATCGGGTACCGCAGCCGACCCCTGCCGTCAGCCGGCATCCTGCTCGACCACACCGCCCGGGACCCCGCCCGACCCGGCCTGCGTCTCTGCACGCGCCACCGATAGCACCGGCAACGTTGCCTTCTTCCTGGCACGCAACCAGGACGCGGCCCAATCGGCCACTCCCGCCCCGAGCGCTCTCTCCGCCACCGACGTCAATGCCGCTCTCGCGGCCATGCAAGCAAACGCACGCTAGGACCCCGCCATGTCGATATCCCGCTCGTTCGCCTTTGTCCTCACTGCACTCTTCGGTCTCATTTGTGCCGAGGCCCGTGCGCAAGTGCCCGTCATCGACAATACCAATCTTGCTAAGGCGCAGGAGATCGCGACCAGCACGCGGCAGATCCTCACCGCAGATCAGCAGATCCTCCAATTCACCCAGAAGACACTGCAGGCCGTCACCGGTGATCGCGCTTCCGTCGCCCAGGGCAGCCTCGCTCAAATGGCGCTCGGTGGCGGGTTCTCGATGGCGCAGGCGCCCTCGCTCGGCTCCGTCATCTCCGGCGGTGCTCTATCGTTTGCAGGGATGAGCCCGGGGTCCCAGAACATCGTCTCGACGCTGATCAATGGGCTGCAGCTGGTAAAGACCATCACTGGTCTCACCGCAGGCCAGACCCATCCGGTCGACACGGCTTACCAGAATTCCGTCAATGTTGCCGCGACGCTCTCCGGGCTGATCACGTCGACGCAGACCGCAGTGCAAACGAGGTCGGCGGCCTTCACACAAGGTGGCCAGCAAATCGGCCAGGCCCCCGATCTCAAGGGCAGCGTTGACCAGAACACCCAGGTCCAGGTTCAGACGGGCCAGACGATCAATGAACTGAATGGCGTCGTGAACAACGCCGCCGCGGCAGCCAACCAGGCCAACCTCGACCGTATCGCCGCCGAATCCGCCGCGGCGCGGGCGATGAAGTTCACGCAGTAAAGCCCGACCCTGAATTCCCCGACCCTGAATTCCAAGAGAACGACCGGAGGACATGTGTCAAAACAAGCCATTGGCTTCCTCGTTGCCGGAATCCTTATCGCCGAAACTATATATCTGGCGGTGTGGAGGCCGCGCGAGCAGCCGAACCCATCGTCGATGGCGGCCGGGCCGGTCTCGCAGGATGATGCGGCGAAAGCCGCCTCGCGCGCCATGACGTTCAGCCAGCCGAAAGAGCCAAAAAAGTGAAGGCTGCGATCGGTTTGACCCTCACACTCACGCTGGCGGCAGCTCTCTCAGGCTGCGCTTATAAGCCTCTGAAGGCGCCGTGCTCCTCGGATGAAAGTGGCGCGCCGCTCGCATATGGCGACCCGGTCGCCGCGCCGGCGCTCCCGCCACCGCTGCGGTTGCCCGACAGCTGCGGCCCGATGAAACCGATCTGAGCGCGCGGATGGGGTCGTTCAGCATCACCACGTTGCTCCAATCGGTCGATCAGCTCGGGCAAAACTACGTCTCGACGGCTTATCGGGCGCTCGCGAACGCGGCGACATCGGGCGGTGGCACGGGCGTCGCCGGGCTGCTTCTCACCCTCTACGTCATCTTCTGGGGTGTCGGCATCTGGCAGGGAACGGCGAGCGGCGGGCCGGCCGATCATGCCTTTCGGTTGTTGCGGGCCTTCACCATCTATGCCCTTGCGACGAGTTGGAACGATTTCCAGACGCTCGTCTATAACCTGATGAACGACGGGCCTTCCGCAATTGGCAATGCGCTCTTGAGCGCTGTCACCACAGCCAACAACACCGGCACCGCGGTGAACCTTACCTCCGTAAACGGTGTTCAGAACGCGCTTCAGAACATGTGGGACACGACGAACAATGCGACAGAGGCCTTCCTCCAGAACGCCGGCATCACCAATTGGGGACCTTATATCTTTGCCGCCGTCTTTTACGTCGTGATGGCGGTGCTGATCGGCTTTGCGCTGTTCCTCATCATGCTGTCGAAGATGTTCATGTGGCTGCTGCTCGCCTTAGCGCCGATCTTCATCATCCTCCTGCTGTTCGGGGTCACAACACGCTTCTTCTCGGGCTGGCTCAGCGCATTGGTTCAGTATTTTCTGGTGCAGGTCCTCGTCTATGCGTTCCTCGCCTTCTACGTCTCGCTCATCCAGCAGACGATCGACACGCTAAACGGCGTCGCCAACACCAAGAGCCCGACCTGGGCAACGATTGGCCCGGTCGTGCTGCTTGCCATCATCGGCATTCTCCTGCTCGCGCAGATCAACAATGTGGCGGCAGCGATCGCAGGTGGCGTGCCGATAGGCTCACCGCGGATAGGTCGGTTCTACGCCAGCGTCACCGGCGCCCGGGCCGCGCTTGTTGCGAACCGCGGCCGGCTGGCGTTCCGCAATCCTTTCAATCCGGCCTCGGTCTCACGGCGCGAGGAGCTCGCCGCGAGACAGCGGGCACGCGTTGGCCTCAGGGCCGCCGCTTGGGCCGAGACACCGGAGTTCCGGCGCCTTGCAGCCCAGATCAGAAATCCCGCCGTGACGCCAACGGCCCGTGACAACAGGACATCTTCATCATCATGACGCAGGCAAGTGCAGCCATAGCGGAGCGACGCGTCGACCCGCGCTATTATTCGGAAGGGATGACCTGGGAACAGGACATCGCGCGTCGCAATCGCAATTCACGAGCGCTCGCCTGGATCGTCGCGGCGGTGATGACCGTGGTCGCGATCGGTTCGCTCGCAACGTTGGCGCTGCTCGTGCCGCTCAAGACCTATGAGCCCTATATGGTCGTCGTCGACAAGGCGACGGGCTTCGTCGAGGTCAAGCGGCCGATGGCGGAAGGGCCGCTGACGCAGGACGAGGCCGTCACCACCTTCAATGTGGTACGCTACGTCAAGGCGCGCGAGACGTACGACCCCAAGGCGCTCAAGGACAATTTCGACCTTGCGCAACTGCTGGCCGCGGGCGACGCCGCCCGCGAGCTGACAGAGATCTATTCCCCCGCGAACCCGCAGAACCCGATCAAGATCAATGGCACGAACACGGTGGTGTCCGTATCAATCAAATCGGTAACCTTCCCGAACAACCGGACGGCATTGGTACGCTTCTCGACCGACACCAAGTCCGCCACCAACATCGTCACGGCGAACTGGGTCTCGCTTGTGCGATTCCGCTACACCTCGGCGCCGATGCGCAATGAATGGCGCTTCGACAATCCTCTCGGCTTTCAAGCGTTGGAGTACCGACGCGACCAGGAAACAGCGCCGTCCCCGGGAACCATGGGGGCGCAGCAATGAATCGTTTTGTCCCTGACAGCATCGTCGTCGGCTTGATCCTTTGGCTCGGGGTCGGACCGGCCGTCTCGGAGGCTATCCCGAAGCCCGGGCGCGTCGACAGTCGCGTCCGCGATGTCGTCTACAACAAGGACAATGTCACCGCGATCGACGCCACTTTCGGCACTTCGACCATGATCGAGTTGCAGGGCGATGAGAAGATCGAGACGCTGGCGCTGGGCGACTCGACCGCCTGGAAGGTCGAACCCAACCACAAGGGCGACATCATTTTCGTCAAACCGATCGAGAAGGAGGCGCTGTCGAACCTCAATGTCGTGACCGACAAGCGCATCTATTCCTTCCTGCTGCGATCAAATACCCGCCCACCGGCGACACAGATCTTTGTCGTGCGCTTCCGTTACCCCGAGGACGAGGCGACTGCGCAGCTCCTGGCGACTGCTAAGGAACGAGCGGCGAACCCGAACCTCAAGGCCCTCAACATCGCCAATGCCAACAGCGACTACGGTTACAAGGGCTCGTCGGCAAACAAGCCGATCGCCGTCTTCGACGACGGCACCAAGACGTGGTTCCGCTTCGAGGGCGAGACGCCGGCGATCTACATCGTCGACAGCGGTCGCAACGAGAGCCTGGCAAATTTCCGGACCGAGGGTCCCTATGTCGTCGTCGACAAGGTCAGCCGGCAATGGACCCTACGCAACGGGAGCGTAGCGACCTGCATCTTCAACCGGCGGCTCACCAATGTGCATGAGCCGAACGGATTGGAGCCCTATGCTCCCCAGCGCGTCGGAATGCCGTCGCCCGCGACGGGAGGCTGAGGCGCCATGCCGAGCCCGCAGGACTATCGCTCGCTTGAGCTCGATGCCGCAGCCGCCACGACGGTCGCGAGCGGTTCGACCGGCTTTGGCCGGATCTTGAAATTCGCCGTGCCGGTCGGCGCGCTCGTGATCGCCGGCTGGCTGATCTACGGGTCGCTCCAGCGAACGCCGAAGAACATGACGTCGCCGGACAAGGAGGAGTTCACCACGACACAGTTTCCCGCGCCGTCGCTCGCAGCGCCGCAGACACGGACCAACCAGGGCACAATTGTTGTTCCGGCGGCCCCGGCCGCCCCGGAACCGACTGTGCCTCCGCCGCCGGTCGCGCCACCAATCGCCCTACCGGCACCGCCACCTCCCGAGCCGCCGCTGGTCGAGGCGCCACCAGACGATGACGAAGCCCGTCGCCTGGCCGAACTCGAGCGTCAGCGCCAGGAGGCGGAGCGGCGCAAATGGGAACGGCTGCGGGCGCCGCAGGTGATCGCCGACAATGCGGCTGCGAGCGACGGGACAGCAAATCCGGGCGACAGCGCGCGCGACGGCGCGGGGCAGCAGGAGGACGATCCGAACCGGCGGTTCCTGGCCTCCGTAGCGAACGCGGGTGTCGAAGTGGCGAAAGCAATCAAGAACGACCGCATCGACGCACTCGTGGCGCAGGGGACCCTCATCCGCGGCGTCCTCGAGACCGCGGTGCAAAGCGACCTTCCTGGCATGGTGCGCGCGGTGACCACCGAGAATGTCTGGTCCTTCGACGGTCGGCGGATCCTGATTCCAGCCGGCAGTCATCTCGTCGGCGAATACAAATCCGGCATCACCCAAGGCCAGACCCGCGTCTTCATCGTCTGGACGCGGATGCTGCGATCGGACGGGGTGTCCGTGCAGCTCGGATCGACCGGCACCGACGACCTCGGCGGCGCCGGCAATGCCGGATTTGTCGACAACCATTATGTCGAGCGGTTTGGTTCGGCGATCATGCTGTCGGTCGTCGGCGGTTTTTCCCAGTTCCTGAGCGGCCTTGGCCAAAACTCCGGCAACGCCGGCGGCACGACGATCACCACCACTGATCCGGTGACCGGTCTGGTCACCACGACGCAAACCGGCGCCAATCAGAACCAGCAGGCGCTCCAGGCCCGCCAAATCGCCGCGCAGAATGTCTCGCAGACCCTCACCAACATCGCGCAGGAGGCGCTGAAAAACTCGATCAACATCCCCCCCGACAATCTACCTCGACCAGGGAACGCGGATCATCGTCTTCGTCAGGCGCGACCTCGATTTCTCCGCACTCTATCCCGATCCGGTGAAGGAAGCGCTTCAGGAGCTCAAACGTGAACGTTCCGGCTCGAAACCAGACGATCTTTCTCGATAGGGCGCTCGGCCCCATCCGGCCCTGGCTTGACGACGATCAGGTGGTCGAGATCTGTGTCAACGGACCGGGCGCGGTCTGGGTGGAGCGCTTCGGCCAATCCGCCATGGAGCGTCATGACGTTCCGGAAATGACCGAAACGGCGATCCGGCATCTGGCCGAGCGCGTCGCGGGGTTCTCCGGCCAGAGCATCAACGAAGAACACCCGCTTCTGTCGGCAGCACTTCCCACAGGCGAGCGGTTCCAAGGCGTGATGCCGCCGGCGACCCCCGGGGGAGGGGCCTTCGCCATTCGCAAGCAGGTCATCAAAGAAATGCGCCTCGTCGACTACCGCAAGCTCGGCTCCTTCGACAAGGTTGTGACCACGACTGACGGCGCGTTGTCCGAGGTCGACCGGGCCCTATGCGCGCATCTCGACGCAGGCCGCATCGAGGATTTCATCCGCCTCGCTGTCGTCAACCGCTATTCGATCCTGCTTTCTGGCGGCACGAGCTCGGGCAAGACGACGTTTCTCAACGCGATCCTGAAGGAGGTGCCGGTCGACGAGCGCATCATCACCATCGAGGACACGCGCGAGGTTAAACCGATCCAGAAGAACTTTCTGCCGCTCGTTGCCTCGAAGGGCGACCAGGGCGAGGCCCGCGTCACCGTGGAGACACTGCTGCAGGCCTCATTGCGCTTGAGACCGGACCGCATCTTCCTCGGCGAGATCCGCGGCGCCGAGGCTTATTCGTTCCTGCGTGCCATTAACACCGGCCATCCCGGCAGCATCACCACCGTCCATGCCGACAACCCGGCCGGCGCGTTTGAACAGCTTGCCCTGATGGTCATGCAGGCCGGCCTCGGCCTCAGGCGCGAGGAAATAGTCGGCTATATCAAATCGGTGCTGCCGATCGTCATTCAGCAGCAAAAGATAGGCGGATGGCGCGGCACCTCGGCCATCTACTTCGCGCGCATGGCGGAGTGGCGCGAAGGCAGGGGTGAGAGGAAGGCCGTCCATGGCACGCGTCGTCGCCTTTAGGATCGGCGTTGCCCTTCTGGCGCTCATCGGGTTCTGGCTCCTGTGGAGCCTGGCTTATGAAATCGTCGTAGCGTCGCGCTGGGCACCGGCCCGCTTCCCGAGCGAGGGCGCAACCCGCTGGGCACTTTTGCGCATGCAGAACAATGATCGCACCGCGAGCGTCTTCCTGATCGCCTGGAAGCATTTTTACGCGCGCGTCTTCTTTCCGCTGACGCAGGTCGAGGCGTTGATCCGCGCCGGCATCGCCGTCGGCAGCGTCGTGGTGCTGGGGCTCGCCGTCTGGCTTTTCGCGACTGTCAATCGCCAGCAGATGCCCTATGGCGAAGCCCGTTTCGGCACCGTGCTGGAAGCGGCGAAACAGGGCCTGACAGCAAAGCAAGGGATCATCCTCGGCAAGCTCGCCGGGGCCACGATCCGCTCCGACGAGCCCGCTCACATTCTCGTCGTCGGTCCGTCGCGCTCGGGCAAGGGCACGGGCTTCGTTCTACCGAATGGTTATCTCTGGCAAGGCTCGGCCGTGTTCTTCGACCCGAAGCGGGAGAATTTTGAGGCGCTCGCGAACCATCGTCGCGCAATGGGCAACAAGGTCTTTATGTTTTCGCCTGGCTCGAACGACACACATCGCTACAATCCACTCGACTTCGTGCGGCGCGACGAGCGGATGGCGACCGACTGTCTGGTCGTCGCCTCCTTCGTCATCCCGGAGAAGGCGGACGATACTTGGGCGGGTGCCGGACGCCTGCTGCTCTCTGCGCTGATCGGCTACGTGCTCTCCTCGCCGCTTATCGCTGGCGCGCAGCACATGCGTAGCGTTGCGCGCATGACGACGACGGGTAAGGATATCTCCTCCGTGCTGCGCGCCATCGTGAAGACCGAGCGCCTGCACCTGCCGACATGGGTCGTCGATAGCTTCAACCAATATATCGCCCTGGAGCCGGAAACCAGGAATTCGGCCGTCTTCAACGTCAACATGGCAATGTCGCTGTGGAACAACGGTCTGATCTCGGCCGCTACGGAGACATCTGATTTCGACATCCGCGAGCTCAGGCGCCATCCGATGACGATCTTCATCGGCTGCACCATCGCCGAGTTGTCGATCTTCCGACCGCTGATCCGCATCCTGTTCCAGCAAATCCACGACTTGATGATGGTGAAAATCCCGGGCGAGGACGAGCCGCATCAGGTGCTGCTCATGCTCGACGAATTCTACCACGTCGGCCGCATGGATTCCTTGATCTCGAAGATCACGATCAGCGCGGGATATGGTTTTCGCATGGCGATCGTTATGCAGGACATTGCCCAGCTCGACGAGCTCTATGGCAAGAACAAGCGCATCACCACCGTCTCCGGTTCGCAGATCAAGCTCTTCATCCAGATCAACGATCTGGAGACCTCGGAATTCGTATCTGAGATGCTGGGCGAGACGACGCAGGTCTACAAGACGCCGGTGATGCGACCGGGGCAGGGGATCTTCGCGCCGCGCCTCTGGGCCCCACACTACACCCCGCGACCGCTGTGCAGTCCACTCGAGTTGCGCGAGATGTCCGCGCGGACCTCGATCCTGATGGTCAAGAACTCGCGCTCCTTTCAGCTTACCAAGATCCGGCACTATCAGGATCAGCCATATCGGCGGCTTTACCAAACAGCTAAGGCACATCCGCCCAGCTTGCCCGCGCTGCGTAAATGGCAGGATGAGGTTCTCAGCGGTGCCATCAGCCCGGCGCCGAACCTGGAGGCGGCCGAAGACGAGGCTCAGCCTCCGCAGCTCCAACGCAACGCCGAAAAAACACCGCCTGAAGCAGCACCGAAGAACGAATATGCTCGCGGCAGCGTTAAGTCTCCGGCCGAGCCTGCTTTCCTTCCCACGCCACCAATCGTCGCGAAAAAGATCCCTGTTAAGCAATCCCGAAAGGTTTTGGCGCTCGGCGAGGAGCCCAACGCCCCGCAAGACGAGAACTGCAATATTCGTGACCTGCTGGCCGCTAGCGAGCGTACCCAACGAGACGACTTCGATGTAATGGCGGCATCAGCTCGCACCGCGTCCATAGCGCCGAAACTCGAGGAAGCTTTATCGGCGCTCGCCACCTTGCAGGAGCAGTTTGGGGATGACTAAATTTCCTTATCGTCGATGCGAGGTCCGCCGTTGTCAACGGCCGCCGCCACTGCGCAGCTCATCCACATTGGTGCCAACACTGCCATGGGCTTCTTGACCGAAGCGAGCGCTGGGACATGCATGGCAGACGATTTGCTGCTGCGTTCATATCGCGGCTATCGCCTTGGCGATCGCGGCGAAAGGCAGGACCAGGGATAGCGGCGCGTCATCGAGACGGACAGCACCGAGGCCCTCATACCAGCGTGCGGCCTGGTCGCCTTTGGCGTCGATAAGCAGGGCGAAGCCGCCGACTTCCTGCGCGACTGCTATGCAGCGTCTCCCTGCGGCGAGTAGCAAACCGCCACCGAGCCCGCGGCCTTGTATCTTACGATCCACTGCGAGGCGACCGAGACGGTAGACCGGCGCGTTGTTGCGGCCGAGGCCACGCCTGGCGACCGTTGGTGTGCGGGCATAGTCCATCGAGGCGGGACTCAGGGAATAGAACCCGAGGATGTGCGAAGAATCTTCCGCCGTCACGGCGACGAACGTTTTTGCGCCGCCGCTTTCGTGGTTTTGACGCGCGAAGCGCTGTAGATAGGTATTGAGGTCCGCGTCGCCACAGTTGAAGGCGGCACGATCGTGCTGTTTACCGATCGGCACTTCCTGCCACATGACGGAACTCACGCGAGGGTCTGACCGGCCTTGGCGGCACGGATAAGACGGTCGGTAGGCGCCGGCGGATTCTCGAGCAGGTCGAGGACGCGCAGGCTGTCGCGTTCTGACAGCGCGAGATGTTCGGCGCGTTCGATCGCGGCCTGGGCGTCACGCAGCGCTGAGCGCGTGACAAACTCGGTTAGACCGACATTCGACAAGGCCGCTGCACGTGCGATCACGGCTTTTGCTTCTGGCGGAATCCGGAAATCGATTCGGCCATTGTCACTGACATTGCGGGGCATAGGTATCTCCTTTGGCCCGATAATATAGTACGGATTGAATCCGTACACCGTAAATCCTTTCGCCTTCGCTTCATAAGCATGGGAGATGGCTGTTCCCAATCTTTCGAACCGTCCCGATGTGACGCCAGTCGCCATCCTGCATGGCCGATGAGCCCGTGTTCTACGCCTCACCGTCAAAGCTTCAAATGAGGCGGTGTAGAGGAATATCTTAACGCCAGCGAATGCGCCGCCGAAGCCCATCCGCCGGATCATCCGCGACTGGCTCGTTACTCATGGACATCTCAAACCCGGGGTGGCCAGAACCCGCGGCCCACTTTCTTGTTGCATGTTTCACGATCGATGTGTATTTATACACATGAAAAGTGCAGCAGTGATCCAGGCCCTAGAGGCTGATGGTTGGTATGAAGTCGCTCGAAAGGGCAGTCACGCACAATTCAAACATGAAAAGAAGCCGGGCCGAGTCACAGTCCCGCATCCTAAAAGGGATATCCCTTTGGGAACTTTGCGGAGCATTGAACGTCAATCCGGTCTAAAACTGAGGTAGAGACAATGAAGCAGTATATCGGACTGATCCATAAGGATGCCGAGAGCGACTTCGGCGTGTCCTTTCCCGATTTCCCCGGCGTCGTCACGGCCGGTACAGATCTAGATGATGCTCGCGCTATGGCCGAGGAGGCGCTGGCCTTTCATATCGAGGGGCTCGCGGAAGATGGTGAGGCTATTCCAGAGCCCTCCAGCTTGGAGAATGTCATGGCCGACGCCGAGAACCGTCGCGGTGTTGCAATCTTGGTGGCGGTCAAGACCGAGGCGAAGAAGGCAGTGCGTGTCAATGTCACGCTTCCCGAAGATGTCCTCAATCGGATCGATGCCTTTGCCGAAGCCCATGGATATACCCGCTCGGGGTTTATTGCCCAGGCAACCCAGAAGGTCATGGAGTTGGAGGCGGCTTAGCCGCCCCCAAATATCGCCCCGAACATGGCCGGCGTCATTGCCGCCCCCCTCGGCACCACCATCACGAACTCGCTTTCATGGTCAACATGGATGCGTTACTCGCCGCCGTGAACTGTCTGCATCCTCTCGGCAGGGAGACGAGCAAGAACCTCAATCTCGTTGTTGATCGCCTTGGCCTCGGTACCATAGGGCTGAAGTCGATCCGTTCATGCACACCTCCTTTCTTCGGCGCTGCTAATCTGGCTAGGCCTCGCGACGTCCCTGTGGCGAATGTTTGGGTTTGCGGCCGAACTGGAAGCCATTGGCCTTGGCGCGGACGCGACCATTCGAGGTGTTTTCCTGAATCCTGCGCCGCCCGCGCGATCCCTCATCTGGACCGCGTCCGACCTTTGCAAAGCAGATCGCGCGATCGTCAACTTATCCTCTGGCCCTTGGTTGCCTGCACTTCGGCTTTGTCAGCATCGATTTCTTGAAGCACCTTTTCCTGTTCCAATTGGAGCGCCACAATCGCATCGGTCTGAAGCAGCGACTGCGGCAGCGGCTGTGCGGGATGATCGGCGAGCACACGCGAGGCCTCGATGGCGGCCGCAGCTTCGCGTGCCTCACGGGCGGCGGATTGTTGCGAGTTCGCGACGATGGCCCGATCTACACCAAGCTCGCGATGCGATGCCGGGTCGATCCCGCCACGGGCCTCTTGTCGGCGCTCCATCTCGACGGCGCGATCGACAATCCGTTCCGCAGAGACGGCCTCCCGCTGTTCCTTCAGGCTAACCTGTTGAGCACGCGCGATCAGGCGATCGGCATTGACCCCTGCAATGGCCTCGACTTCGGAACGAGAGACCTCCTGCGCGCCGCGCTCCTGTGCGCGCTGGAGATCGATTCGGCTTGCGAGTGTCTCAAGGTACCGTGATGATGCCTCTCGAAACTGTTGCTTGGTCTCCCCATCGAGGAGATCGCTTGTGCGCGAAACCGCCTCGTTCATGAGGCGAAGATCCTTCGTCATCTGCGCCGATGTGACCGGCATGTCGTTAGTCTCCTTCGTAAAATGGTCAACTCGTTTCCCGATCATGTCGAGGACATTGCCTAATGTCTGGGCCATCGCCAGTCGTTCAAACATTTGCTTCGCCAGCGCATTGTCTGGATGTTCCCGAGCGAGAGTTCGCCAGGCGGCGACGCTTTCGTTGACAGCGCGACGATCAGGCTTCGAGGCGGGAAGCTTGATGGGGTTCGCCCGAGCGACACGGATCCGGTTCCTGGCATTGTGGATGAGTCGCTGGTTAGCAGGATCCGCCGCATAAGCGCGGTCACGTGCTTCCCGCGTCGGCCGTGGCCGCTCGGCCACGTCGACGATCGCCTTGTCCTTCGGGCCGTAACTCTGCGACGATGCCCGTTCCTTCGCTGAAGTGGCGACGATTTTCAGCCCATGCGCCTGGGCGTGCTGAGCATACACCTCGCGCCATTCTCGGAACGTCTCACGGCCCGGATGGATCTTCTGTCCGGATTCATTTCTCACCGTGATGATGGCGTGGGCATGGATATGCCCGTCGGCTTGCTTGTCGGTGTGAACGCCAAACATGAACTTGTGGTCGGCGAACCGGTCATGCAAGAACGCGCGGACGGCGTCGGTTAGAGCCGCGACATCCGCCCCAGTCTTCGCCGAGATGATCAGGTGCATTGTGTCGCGCGCGGACTGCGACCGCAGCGACGGTCCCCATTCTCGCGCGGCGACGCGCGCATCGGCGACATTCGACAAAACCTTGCCACGATCGTCGACCACGGCGCCCTTCTCGATCAGCTTGTTTAGTCGATAGGTCACACCGTCTCGACCGTGGGTGGTGGGGCCTGGATCAACGCTCACGGCATGCCTCGGATGGCCGGTCGCCGCCTCTATCCGCGCCTTCACCGTCGCCTCCGATCGGATATTGAGCCGGCGCTGAGTAAACCCAACCTCCGCATTGCCAACCCGTTCCTCCCGGACTCGCAACCGCTCCTTGGGGGATCCAGCCATCGCCACAACGAGCCGCGCCTCCAGCTCGCCCGACGGTGTCGCATCGAGACGATAGGCATAGCGATGGCCCTCGAATCCGGCAACCATCGCCTTCTCATAAGTCTGTCGCCCTGCCGGTGTGTCGCGCACGCCGTGAAGCTTCAAGCGCATGGCAGCGACGTCCTGGCTCTCTGCACGCTTCGCGAAACTCGTGGACCAGACCTTGATTTCGTCGGCCACAGCTTCACGATCGCCAAGCATGCGCCCATCGTGGGTCTCAAGCGCCGCCTCCTCGCGCTGCACATACTGGCCCGTTGCCGTGACGCGCGCGACGCCCCGGGCGTAGGACACCACTTTGATGACCGCCGGCTGATAGCCCGCCGCCAGTTGCCGGGCACGGCCGATAGCCCCACCACCCTGCGCTCCACCACTGCTCGAAAGATTTCCAGCGATCGGCGCCGTCGGCGACCCAGATCCGGTGTTCCCCGCCAGCCCGCCAGCGCCTCCCCTGGCCGCCGCCGGCAGCAACCGACGCCGCTCCTCGTCCTGTCCGCCCGAGATCGTCGCGCCACGAATGTCTGCCTGAGACGACGTACTTGGTAGCGACGAAACCCGCTTGGCTTTCGGTTGGCGCTCCTCGTCAATCGGCCTCGATACCCGTGGCCGCCCGCGTTCCTCGCGTGCCGTTTCGACGGCCCGCCGCGCAGCATTGACCTGCTCAAGCCACCATCCGATTTGAGCGGCCCGGCTCAAGAGCGGACTTCCTCCGACAGTGTAAGCTTCGCAACACGTCGAAGCTTGGAGCCATAGGCGACGGTCATCTCGGTGAGCTCTTCATTGATCGTCGCGATCACCTCGTACAAGCCGCGCCACACGGCCTCCGTGTCCTCGATGCGCACGGCCTGGCCACGGTGGATCGCTTTCAAGACCTGGGAGAGATTGCGCCCAACCATCCGGACTTGGTAGGCGAGATCCACGATGACCACAGTGTTCTCGGCAGAAAGTGCGGGGCCGGCCTGAACCGACGCCCGGATCAACCGTCGTACGACCTCGGCCTTCGGCAAGCCGAACAGTGCCACTGCCTCCTGAAGGCGCCGCTCATCCAGCTCCGACAGCTCCGTGCGGAGCCTTGGTTTGCGTCTCGGCATTGCAGCGGAACTGGCCACAGCGTCCTCCCTTCTCTTCTCGGCCGACGGGCTCAAGCTTCGCCGGCAGGCAACGCGCGTCAGCGCCCTGGCTGCGTCCAGCAGCCTCCCCGGTTTGGCCCACAAACCGGTATCTTGTCAACAAATATCTATTATAATGAACTCCAATGGCCCAAGGAGAGCAGCCGCCCCATGCCCTGCCGTGCCCGCCTGCGCTGTGCCGCGATCCGCCCCATAGCGCTATCCCCACCCGTTGTTACCGCGATACTGATTTGACGCCTTTTGATATGAATACACCTGTCAGGACCCCCGCTATGCCTCAGGGGTCGGGATTGTTCTCCTCCAAGATTGCCGTATGTCGCGAAACGCGAGTTACAGCATTACCCGGAAGTGTCATTGCCGCCTTGGAGCAAACGTGCCTTGCGGTATTGCCGCTTTGCCGAAACACAGCACTGCCGCATTCTCTCATTGGAGGACCGCGCGAACAACGACTTGCACGATTTCCGACCTCGTAATATCTAATATATTGTTTTGGTCATTTCGCTGTCGCGATCGCGGCGCCACGAGGAGCCTTTCATGCCGAGCATCTTCGCCATCGCAAACCCAAAAGGAGGCTCCGGGAAAACCACCGTCGCCATTATCCTTGCCGGCGAGTTCGCCAATCACGACTATTCCGTCGCCATCGTCGACGCGGATCCCCAGGGCTCCGCCTACCAATGGCATGCATCTTCGGTCGCGCGGGATCTCAGTCCGAAAGGGATCGATCTCGTGCGCGCGCCGGATGAACAGAGCCTCGCACAAGCGCTCGAGCGCCTTGACAGCCATGACGTCGTCGTCATCGACACGCCGGGCTATTACGGACCGGTGCTCACCCATTCGGCGCTGCGCGCCGACCTCGTCGTCCTGCCCTGTAGGGTTCACACCTTCGATGCATCGCAGGTCGTGCGCGCCATCCGCAACCTCGAGCAGCATGCCCGCGCAGCCAATCTCCCCATGACCCAGTACCGCGTTCTCTTCAACGAATATGACAGTCTCGACCGCAACACCAAGCCGCTGCGCGAAGTCCTCGCCTATCTCAACGCCGAGCAGGTGCCCATCTGCGCCAACGCGCTCTATCGGCGCGTCACCTATCGAACGATGACCAGCGGCCACGGTACACTCTACCAGATGAGCGACACGGATGAGTCGATCCGCAAGGCCCGCTACAATGCCGACCAGGTCGTCCGCGAATTGCTCGCGGCGAGCCAGGGCGTCAATAACGGCGACAATGCCGCATGAACGAAACCGCCAAACCGCCCCGTCCTGCCCTGCCACGCGACGCCTTTCGCGCCCAGCGGATCTCGTCTGATCCGTCGCCCGGGGCCAAGCCCGTCGTCATCACACCGCATTACGACGATCAACCGACAACGCAGGCGTCAACCTCCGCTGCCCCGCAAACTCCTCACGCAACCCTGCCCAACAAGATCGAGGCGCCTAAGTCGGCACCGTCGGCCAAACCGAAGAGGGAAAATCCGCGCAAGCCGTTCGATGCCTATGGCGAACGCAGTTCGTCGCGCCCTTATGCACTTCGCTTGCCCGACGCCATCGATCTGGTCCTCAGGCAGATCGCCGCGGAGGAGCGCACGCATCCTCTACGCATCATCGATCGTGTTCTCCACGACTACCTGAAACGCATTGGACGTCTCCCGCCCTCGCACGACGCCTGACCACCAGCCCTCCGCCGTACCTGCAGCGCTATTTGGGAGCGCTGTCCGGCTGCGGGCTGGCTCCGCTACGCTTCGGCCGCTCGCGCGGCTGGACAGCCGCTTAAACAGCGGTGAGACAGGGCAACAGGCCTCGCGCGAGTACGAATTCGAACGGCAAGCCGCTAAAAGGCATCCGAGAAAAAGGGCGTCCGGACCGGCTTGACGTCCAGATGCCGCCCGCCATGCAGAGATACTCTTTGGACAAATAGCCTTGGAGCCGTCGCCCAGGGGACGATGTGCCGCTCCAACTCAACACCCCCAGAAAGCGCTCGCCGTGCGCAGCCAGAACCGGAGAGGAGCAGGAAGGTCCATTCTATCGCCAGCAGGCTTATCGGTTTTAGTGGCGAACGGCAACGTTGGCTCATGCATAGGCTTGCGGTTGTTCCTACTTAGTATCGGGCGGTCCTTCCATTTTGCGGCCGGCGGCGTCGCGCGGGGCCTAACGGCATCAGCATCAGCCAGACAGAAAATGGGAGCGCTTGGGCCGAAACTCAGTCCGTACATTATCTCGTATGTGGTCACTGGCAACGTAAGGCCCGAGTGGGAAGCCAAAGTCCCTCGCACCACCTATACGGGCCGGCTCGAGCCGGCCCGTATTGGAAATGTCTGCGCGCGACGACGCTTTAGGAGGTTAGATCCGACACGCCGTGCCTTCAGAGAATATTCAATATATAAGAACATTCATATACAAGATAACCTCATTGCGGTATTGATGGTCTCCGCAGGCGCAGGTGCCTCATCTGGAGTTCATCGATTTCATGTCGCCCGTCCGCAAGCCTCAGCCGGTCGATCATTCCATCCTCAATGAAATGCTGGCGCTGCGCCTCCAGCAGCTTGAGATCGAGAATGGCGGAATGGAAGCCTTCCTCCCCAAGACGGGTTTGGCGCGAGGGACCTACTACACGATGCTGCGCGGTATCGGAAATCCGACCCTTAAGACAATGGAGCGTATCGCTTCCAAGCTCAATATGACCGTATTCGAGTTGTTGGGCTTCGAGATCGACGATGCGCGCAGGGCGCTGAAGAAGCGCGGCGTCGACTATGACGAGTTGACCTCAGCCATCCGGAAAAAAGATGAAGCTACCCGGCGTGTAGCGCGGCAGACCCGGTCGCAGAAGCTGTCGGGCTGAGAGAAACAGAAAGGTGCGCGACCCCAGGACATCGTCATCCACGCCGGCGAGTGCCTGGACCAGTTCGCAAAGTTCGGCGCCGACAACGCCAAAGAAGAGAATGCCGAATTTGCCGCAGCTAACGCGATGCTGAGTTCTGACCGCTCGTTTTGCAGGCAGGGGGAACGCCTGGAAAAACTGCGGACCTACAAGCCCTCACGCCCACTGGCCGATCCGTCACTGGATATCTGACGGCAGGAACGACAGGCAAAGCCAAGCTGGCGCTTCAGCTGCTCGGCTACTTCATCCCCCCAACAGAAATTTGAGACCACAAGTGAAACCGCGCCGATACCGCCGGCCAAAGCGCCTCCCGCCGCGGCGCCGGCACCACGTCCTGCTTGCAACCCGGGCGAGGACCGCGATGCAGAGGGGACATGTCGCCCACAGCCGTATGAGGCGAAAAGCAGCCCTCAAAGCACCAAAGGAATTATCTTGTCCAAGATGGTCGATGATGGTCAGACGACCTCATATCTGACCAGGAATGCCAGCCGTTGAGCGGCATCGAAGGGCTCAAGGAACAATTCAGTTATGCTTCAATCGGTAACACCGCCGTGGCGTATGTTCGTGGCGATTTTCCAAGCCGAAAGCTGGGCTCAACTGACGCCTGTCACAGAGTAAGCCGAACCCCGGCTGGAGCCGGGGTTCGGTGGCAGTCAGGTGCGGGTGGCACCATCACGCTGCGCGATGTCGGCATAGGCCGATAACGTGCGGTTTGGCTGGAAGTGCAGGTCACGCTCGACCGGCAATCCGAGTCTGCCGCGCACCGCGGCGAGCTCCGCAAGGCTGACGCTGCCGAGTTCGGGGCTGCCGATCCCGAGATCACATAAGCCGAAGGCGATGTCGGGATCATCCGGATCCATCTCCGTGAGGAGCCAGGTCGCGCCGGCGTCAGGCGTGAACAGTTTGACGACGGGCACGAAATCGATCTCGTCGCTAGTACCGCGGAGAGGCTGCTGCTGGCGACCATTCGCCAGCAGCTTCTCCCGCAGATCTTGAGTCAAGAGCTGCATGTCCGCCTCCTACTTGTCTTCTTCGACTTTGGGGGCGCGCAGCACGACCCGTCCGTCCAGGGGCAGGGCCTCGAGGAGGAGCGTGCCGCCTTCGCCATCTTCGTGGGCGAAGAATGCACCGATGCGTGTCCAGAAGCCCTTCTGGCCTTCTTCCTTGGCATCCCGCACCGTATAGGCGAGGTACATCGGGGATTTCGACTCGGTCTTCTTGGTCTTGGTGTTGTTAGTGTCTGTCATGGTCTTTTCCTTTGGTTGATGGTTTGTGTCCCGGAGGACGGTTCCAAAGGGGCCGGCGCCTAAGATGGCTTGTCCCCAACTCGGGAGCGCAGCGAAGGAGCGGGCAGGAACGGGACAAGACAGCAGCGTTGGCCAGAACAACCGTCGCTAATTCCGGACAGATCCATCAACGGGAATGCCTGCAAAGACCGAACAGCAAGCCATGACCAGAAACCCGCATGCCACTCGCGCCTAAGGCTTGCGGCTGGGGAAGGGGGATCTGGATGACGGCAGGCAGTCTTTGACAACAGCAGGCGAAAGATCGGCAGGATATCACGATGCCCCGCACGGCCGTCGCACGAGCGATCCGGAAAGGTGGAGACCGGGAGGGGTTTGCAAGATCATGTGGGAAGCTGCGGGCTGCTGCTGCAATGGTCGCGACGCAGCAAATGTCTTGGACATCAGCGGCTCATCGGGGTCAGGATGTTCGTCCGGACAACCGGTTTCGACCTCTTTCACGCCTGAACCCGCCGCAGGCGGGGCAGGGGTCGTGCTGATGCCACTCAAGCAGTTTCTCGCGGGCAAGCGTCGGGCCGAAATTCTGGTAGCGATCGCGCACCAGATCCAATGCGGTGTTGCGGAAGTCCTCATCATGGCGTCGATTGCTCGGCCGGCCGCGCTTCTTGGACGCCAGCCCGCCGGCGCCGTCCAGGGCATAGACCTGCAACAGTCGGTGAACCTGACTGCCACTGAGGTGAAGGAGTTCCGCCGCCTGGACGACGGTCAGCCGTCGGTCGCGGATCTTCTGGATGGCTTCGAGACGATGCAGCTCTATTTGCGACAAGGTGACCAAAGGCATGACGGCTCCGCAAAGGGGCCCGGTCTCACGCCAGGCTCTGTGAAGTCGCCAGCCTTCCTTTCCAGCTTCATGTTGACCAGCCTCGGAAGCGGGAAGTGTCGCATCTCTAACTGGGGCAACTGTCGCATGTCCCGTGACCCATAAGTTGACTCGCCGACCTGCGGAAATCGGGATGGTCTGGTATCCGCGTTGGTCGCGCGTGCTGGGAGGCCCTTTTGTCGTCCTCACATTTTAGAACTAGCTGAGCTTCCTTCCTCAAGCTCGTCTCCTGAATCTGGCGCGATGTCCGGTGCGCGATCCAGGATTGCCAAGGCCGCTTCGGGGTTGCTTTTCGGAAGGGGCTCGGAAACAGCCAGGCTGTCGGGGGATGTGTCCCAACGTAGCGCCTGTGCAGGCTGCGGCCTCCGTCCATTCAGGATCAGATCAAGTTCATTGGTTCGTGCTTTGGATAGACCTGCTTCGTCCGCGAACCGTGGCCAGCGATCGACAGCAGAGCGGATGCGTTCGATCACGTTCAACGCTTCTTGTTCGGAAATGGAAGCGCCTTTGGCGACGGCAAGCAGATGCTGTCGTCCTGGGTTCAATCCTTCCCCCGCGATCGATGCGCTGTGCTGTCCTCCGGGGCCTGCCGAGAAAGTCAGATCGTACGCCGGAGAGAGTTTCCACCGCCCATTCGGTCCCATCAGGAATGCATGGTTCTTCGAATGGTCGTCCCGGTTCCGCGCGTGCACATTGAATGCCATGTGACCGAACATGCGGAGGACCTCCGCGCTGTCTCTCGTCATCATGTGCGTGAGCTTGTGAAGGGCGGCGTAGTCCAGGGAGGCTTCGCGATGGCTCGCATACAAGAGGCCGCTGGCGGTATGCATGTGCAGCCGTCCCTCGGGCGTGCGATCAAATCTCTTTGTTGCGAACAGACGATTGCCCTTCTTCGTCTGCAATATCCGTGTCTCGGCCATCGCCAGCCCGGCCTCGCGCGCCATGAGAGCATATGCTTGCTCCTCGACGCCGATGTCCGCTGGATCGTCGGAACTTCGCGATTTCACCATCCAGCGATCAAACCCGGGCTTCAATTCATGGCCGTAGTCAATCACGAAGGTATTCTGATCCGGGTTCAAGCCGATCATGATCTTTGGACGCGCCCCTGCGGAACCGCCTTGGGCACTCTGCAAGGCATCGATATCAGCAGTGTCCATCTCGTTCTGGACAAGCTCCACCTGTTCAACGAACCAGTCTAGGTCCCCTGCAGCCGGCTCTTCGCCAGGCAGTTCAGGAATGTAGGCCAACGCGCCCATTCCCGTCCTTCCCACCGCGGAAAGGCGGTCCAAGGGTGTGAGCATGTGATAGTCGACGCCAGCCTTTTGAAGGCGGCGATCCAGCAAAAGGCGTCCCCATCCATCTGGAAGGCTGTCGTTAAACAAGCCATGCAGCCCATCGAACGGATCGAGCTTGGCTGCAATAAGACCCGCCTTGGCAGCCAAATTGAATGGAGAAATCAAGAGCGGCGCAGTTATGAACTCAGCCGAGTACTGGAAGTAAGCCCGTCGTTCATCGGTGCTCCACGCAAGGGTCCCTAGCTGTCGCTGGCTCCCTTCGAGATCCAGGACCACCTTCATTTCCCTGATTGGCCTGAACTTCATTTCTTGCGGACCCTCTGCCTGGCCGGGCGCCCGATTACGTCTTCGAGTGTTTTCGGCGGACGTGAAGGAAACAAACCTTCGAATTCAGCTTCCGCCTCCAAGGCGAATGCGAGCTTCACGACAGCTTCGAAGGATGCCTTGCCAGTCTCCTCGAAAACTCTCAGCGAGCCGTAGGAAACTCCAGCCTTGGAAGCCAGCTCCCGTTGGGTAAGATCGGCATCGATCCGCCGCCGCTTCATCCGTGCTGCGGCACCTTGGATAATCTCCATCGGAGATGTCATATTGAATGTGAGCATAGTAGCATTTAACGCGATTTACTGTGTTAAGTGGATTTATAATGGCAATTACCGCAGATGTCAATCACAGCTGTGGCGATTGCCATGATCCGAACACTTCTTCGTGGGTCGCGCGCGGAGGTAGATTCAATGTCGACGAGGATAAAAATGGTCCCCATCATCCGGAAGGCATCCGAGGACGATTTCCAGAAGATCATGGACTGGCTGAGGGCGGAGCGAGAAGAGACGGGCGAAGGATTCTACTGCAACCGATCAGTGATCGAGGACGCGCACGCGGATCACTGGACGACGCTCGGCGCAGCTACATCCGATGTCAAAACGATTTAGAGACGCGACATCGCCAGCAATTTAGAATGCGACAGCGACGCGCGTCTTGGCGCCGACGTGAGCGCCCGATCGGGCGTAAACTGGTCAGGGTTGCGCAGCCCGATCGGGTGCGATCAATCGTGGCTTCTTCGGCTTTAGCTTTGAGAGCCTGCCAACGACATGGATGCGAAGGGCAGCGTCCGACGAGCCTACGACATTGGCGCAATGTCGCTGATGATCTGGTCACGACATCTCATTCCGCAGCTTCCAGCCTCGTCAGCGCCTGTCCCCGCCGGGCGATCACGGCGGGATCGTTCATGAAATCCGTCCGTCGACCAGGCGGGAATGCCGAACAAGTGGTTCGCCTGGCCTGTGCGCCGCGGTCCGTGTTGGCTGCGTGTCAGTTCACGTCCGGCCTGCATCTCGGCCACCATTGCAAGCGCTTCATCCAGGCGTTTGTTCTCGACGATCTCCGATCTGTGTACCGAGCGCAGCTTGTCAAAAGTTCTATAGGGTAAGGACGTGCTGCCCTCCATGATCTCGAGGCGGCCATCGGGATAGTCGCAGACAACGACCTTCTTACCGGCCAGGCGCTTAGCGAAGACGCTCGGATCGAGAATGAACAGCACCTTGTCGTAGCGCAGCGTCAAAGCCTGCGACAGTGTGCGGAACTCCTTGCGGCACATGGCGCCGTCCAGGTTCTCATGATCGGCGAGGGGACGGTGCATGTCCTTCGGATTGCGTGGTTCCTTACCAAAACGGGAATTGAAATCGGCGGCGAACTCGGCCGCATAGGCATTCGCAGATTCGATCGTGTCGATACCGCGCAGATGCAGCAGCTTGCCGGTGGCGTCATCGATGTAGACGAGCAGGGCGCACTTTGGCCCCCGGCTCTCGAACCACCAATGGTGCGATCCGTCGATCTGAACCAACTCGCCGATGCAATCTCGCCTGCCACGCGGTTGATGAATCTGGCGCTTCCGCTCACGTCGCGATGTCCAAATGGCGGCTTCGGTCATCCATTTGCGCAGCGTCTCTTTGCTGACCGCTATCTGGTGTCGCTCGAGCAGCTTCTCGCGGACAAGCGTCGGACCAAAGTCGACATAGTGTTCGCGGATGAGCTCCAGGACAAAGTCGCGAACGTTGTCGACGATCCGATTGTTCGAACATCTGCCGCGCGCCTTGTGGCGGAGAGCCGCGGCACCGTCGTCTTGGAATGTCCTCAATAATCGTTGGGTCTGGCGGACCGTGAGCCCCAGGATTTTCGCGCCCGACGCAGACCAATCCCACCTAGAGTCTCCCTCGCTATCGGTGCCGGGGAGAATGGCATTCAGCAAACGGAAGCGACATTCCTATTTGCAGAAGTGGGACATTTTAACTTTGCGCCTACATCCGATCCGATCCGAAAGTCGCATAACATACATTATGGAACACGATATTATGGCGGTAAATCAGTGCGTTAGGAAGAAGATCGCTCGACGGCCGCTGATCATCCCCTCATGAAGTTATACAAATACGCACCGATGAGCAGATCGTCTTCACCGCCGGCAACCCGCCGCTGCGCTGCGGCCGCGCGATCTACTGTCGGCGCAACGACATGCTTGAACGAGTTGGCACAAACAGGTTCGGGCCGAACAAGAAATGACCTGCCCGATCGGGCAAGGACTTCTCTCCCTGTGAAAGCTCCGGGGCTTCTCTACGGCGCGTTTTGGATAGCGCGTTCAGCCCCTCCGCTTCGCCGCCCACCAAGTTGGGCGGCGGCCCTTCGGGCTGGGGAACACGCGAGCCGTCGATCGCTGACAGTACCGCAAGCGGATGCGTTCCATCAATACTGCGAAGCACCGGCAACCGATTGGGAACACTCATTGGACACGATCGGCGTAGCACGACATTTCAGGCGAACAATCACGGCGCAGCTGGTGTATTGAGCCGGGCGCATCAGCCGCATGAATCGGTCAGGCATGATCGATTCATCGAAGTCGTTGGACGTTGCTTCCAAAGGAAGCGAAGATTCCAACTATGCCGAAACCTGTGACAGACCCGCTTCATCTTCGCCGCATCGATCCGGCTCGCAACATGTCTCGGTTCTATGTGCTGTCCATTCAGCCGACATTGTTCGGCGGCGCGTCGCTGGTCCGCAACTGGGGCCGGATCGGCACAAACGGCCAGGTGATGATGGAAACCTTCGATGAGCGCGCGGATTCCGACGAAGCGTTCTCCCGGCTCGAGCGCCGCAAACGTAAGCGCGGATATATGGCTCCGTAGGAAATCAGGCCGATCGCGCAGTCTTCCGGGAATTTTCAAGCGTTGCGCACGCGCGGACTACCAACCCCGTGTTGTTGTGTGCCAAACAGTGACCAGCAACAACGCGAGGAGCACGTTCCATGACGACCGCAAATGAGATCGCTGACAAGATTGCAGCCGACAACGGTCTGACGAAGATGCAGGCCAGGAGCATCGTCGACAGCGTGTTCAAGGCGATCGCCGATGCGGCCGCGAGCGGTGCCGAGACGAGCCTGCCCGGTTTCGGCAAATTCAAGGTGAAGGACACACCTGAACGCGAGGGCCGCAACCCGTCGACGGGCGCGACCATCAAGATCTCCGCCTCGAAGAAGCTGTCCTTCACGCCGGCAAAAGCCATCAAGGACGCGCTCAACGGCTGATCTTGCCGGGATACCCTGACAGAAAGAGCCCGGCGGTCTAGCTTGTGGTGATCAGGTGCAGTGAAGACTTCCCGCTCTTCAGGGCCGCCGCCGACAGCTTGCGGTCAAAGCTCGCAAGTTGGCCACCATGCGCCTTGGCGAGCGCAAGAAGATAAGTGTCGGTGACCTGTGCCGAGGTCAGGATTTTCGCAGCATCGATGTCGCCGGAGCCAACCAGGCTCACATCGTCGGGCCAGAAGCTGTGCCCATGCAGGGCTCGCAACTTGGTAACGATTTGCGCAACGACTGCAGGCGAGCCGGGAGAATTAGGATATTTTTGGTTGCCGACGATGCGCAGGACGCCGTTTTCGGTGATGGGACAGGTAGCCCATGCGGCGTAGCCGGTCACTTCGAACCAGCCATGCGCATCGTCATGGGCGACATGGCCAGGATCGATCAGCGCGATCAGCACATTGACATCGAGCAGGAAGGTCACGGCAGCTCGTCACGTAAGGCGTTGACCGTCTCAAGCGTGACAGGAGGGGCATCCGGCCGAGGCGACAGCAGAGGAATCCCGTTGCGCTCGCCGCCGGCCTGCGGGCGGCGCAGCGAGCGCCGGGCGAGATCGGTGATGATCTCGCCCACGCTGCGATCTTGCTGCCGGGCCATGGCCTTGGCCGCGACCAGGACGTCGTCATCGATCGCCAGTGTCGTTCTCATATCGCCCTCCTTGGTTCGCATCAATCATCACGCATCGTATAGAGCAGCGACGGCAGATACTCAAGCGGCTCGAGGTATCGGACACGAAGCCGCATCGCCGTTCCAGACGTCGACCAGTTCGGTCCACGCACCGCCCGGCCAGACGGCGATGTCGACGGAACCAAGGGCTTTTGCTGATGCGCGATGGTGCTCGTCATGTAGGTGTCCTTTCGGTTGACCAGTTCGCCAGTGGGCCCCGCCTTGCGGCGGAGCCCTCGCGCGAGATCCTCAGTCCCGGTTTGATCGGGACCAGATCAGCTGCAGGCCTTGCTCGCCGTCAACTTCGATCAGGGTGGCGTAGATCGGAGCGGGGAAGCTCGGGTCGTCCAGCTTGACCGAGAGGTAGTCACGGCCTTCTGCGGAGACCTTCTGCCAGGCGGCGCCCAATTCGACATTCGCCGCCGCGAAGATGCGGAAGTGCGGGCCCTTGTCCGAGGGGTTCTCGACGCGGACCAGCTTGGCCTTGACGTTGAGGTTGAGGGTTTTGATCGTGCCGGTGAAGCCGTTGCCGGTGGAGGTGAAGGTGCCGATGGTAGCCATTTGTCTCATTCCTTTGTTGGTCGGGCCGCGCCCATCGCGACCTCGATGACGGTCGGTGGAACGGAGGCGATCGACCCGCACCCACCGGGGTCCCCGTTGCGCGTGCGCAAATGGGGTGGTCCTTAGGGCTGGAACGAAGTGGAAGGCGGCCGGGAGCGACTTTCTTGGATCGCGAGGAATGGCGGCGCAGCCGGCAGGGGAAGAAAGTCGCGCAGGCCGTTGCCGGGACAAGATCGAGAGCCCGCGCTGCGGGATCGGCGTTCGGTCAGACCAGTCACATCGAGGACGCAGATGGACGTGCTTTCGGAAACAGGAATGAAGACGGGCGTTCCACCACCGCCTCATCGCGGCGACTTGTGTGATCAACTGTCCGTCCGGACGACGGCAGCCTGCGAATCTGCCCAGACCCAGTAGGCAGGGTCGTGCTCACAAGCACCAACGCCGACACCAGAACCGAGACGTCGTGGCAGGGTGGCAATGTGAGCGCTCGACGTCACTGGTCAGGCCGACCGGGTAATGGCATGGGGTCCGGAAGTGGCCCGTCGAAAATCCTGGAAAGAGCAGTGGATCAGATATTTGGGCGTCCAGTGCTTGGGGTCTCTGTTCGGCGCGTTTTCACAATAAAGGACTTGGGCGGGCGATGAACGGCGCGGGTACGGCAGGAAGAAGCCCCCGCTCTCCGGCCGGAGGTTATCAAAGGCGACGGATAGGCGCGGGATATTGTGCAACCAGATCGTCGACGGTCAGCAATGTAATGCCCTCGACGATCGACTGAGCAATCAGGATCCGATCGAAGGGGTCCTTGTGGATGGGGGAAGCCCCTCCACGGCTATGGCATGCTCGCTTGTGATTGGCAGCTCATAATAGCCGTTGTCGATCAGGGCCCTGCGCAAAAGACGCGCATCGACCGTGAAATCAGCGCGGCCCAGACCCCGTTTGATCGCAATCTCCCAGAGACTTGCAGCGCTGAACGTCAGGTCGTTGTCGGCACTCTCGATCTCAGCGAGGGCGGCAGGCGGGAGCTTGTCGGGCTCGCCCGCCGCCCAGAGCAGAAGATGGGTATCGAGCAGAAGTTTCATGCGTCGCCGCCAAACAGCTTCTCGATTTCCTCACCGGCCATGCGATCAAAATCGTCCGGAACGGAAAACTGCCCGGCCATAAACCCGACGCGACGCGTTTCGCCGGCCGCAGGAGCGTCTATCGCGACGACCTTCACCATCGGCTTGCCGGATTTGGCGATGATGAAAGATTCGCCCTTGGCCGCCTTGTCGATAAGGCGTGACAGATGCGTCTTGGCCTCGTGGATATTGACGGTGCGCATTGCTGGCTCCATGACTTAGTCCATGAAACTTAGTCTATGCGTGCCTGACGTTCAAGTGCACCTGCCGAAGAAGGCTGAAGGCCCCGCCTTGCGGCGGAGCCCTCGCGCGAGATCCTCAGTCCCGGTTTGATCGGGACCAGATCAGCTGCAGGCCTTGCTCGCCGTCAACTTCGATCAGGGTGGCGTAGATCGGAGCGGGGAAGCTCGGGTCGTCCAGCTTGACCGAGAGGTAGTCACGGCCTTCTGCGGAGACCTTCTGCCAGGCGGCGCCCAATTCGACATTCGCCGCCGCGAAGATGCGGAAGTGCGGGCCCTTGTCCGAGGGGTTCTCGACGCGGACCAGCTTGGCCTTGACGTTGAGGTTGAGGGTTTTGATCGTGCCGGTGAAGCCGTTGCCGGTGGAGGTGAAGGTGCCGATGGTAGCCATTTGTCTCATTCCTTTGTTGGTCGGGCCGCGCCCATCGCGACCTCGATGACGGTCGGTGGAACGGAGGCGATCGACCCGCACCCACCGGGGTCCCCGTTGCGCGTGCGCAAATGGGGTGGTCCTTAGGGCTGGAACGAAGTGGAAGGCGGCCGGGAGCGACTTTCTTGGATCGCGAGGAATGGCGGCGCAGCCGGCAGGGGAAGAAAGTCGCGCAGGCCGTTGCCGGGACAAGATCGAGAGCCCGCGCTGCGGGATCGGCGTTCGGTCAGACCAGTCACATCGAGGACGCAGATGGACGTGCTTTCGGAAACAGGAATGAAGACGGGCGTTCCACCACCGCCTCATCGCCATGAGACGGCGACTTGTGTGATCAACTGTCCGTCCGGACGACGGCAGCCTGCGAATCTGCCCAGACCCAGTAGGCAGGGTCGTGCTCACAAGCACCAACGCCGACATCAGAACTCGAGACGTCTTGGCAGGATAGTAATGTCAGCGCTCGACGTCACTCGTCAGCATGACCGGGGCATTCAACCGAAGCCGAGACTATGGCGCCGGTTCAGCAGAACGCTGCTGGCAACGGCGTATCGGGTGCCAGCTTCAGTCGGGATCAGCGTCACCGTGCAGGCGATTGCATCACGGAAGCTAGTCGGACGAAAAGTCCTCGGGCCACATCTGCGCACCATGGAGAACACGCAGGATACGGATAGCATCATGGGTTAGAACGTAGGCTGCAATATATGGCGTTCGGGAGATGACCAGCTCCCGCGTGCCGGGCACTCGTCCAGGGCGTCCACTCTCGGGAAACTCGACCAGGCGGAGCACCGCCTGCGCGATATGCTCGTCAACGGCAGCCGCCGCGCGCGGGCTTTCGGCTTCGATATGGGTGAAGATGTCGTCGCGATCAGCAAGCGCAAACGCTGACCATTTCAGCCTCATGACTGGGTAGTTCCTGCCTTGCGTAGCGCGGCAGCGCGTCGGGATGCAAAATGCGTCTCTACATCTTCAGCGGTGACATCGGTCCGGGTATCTTCGAGTGCCTGCATCACTTTGGCGCGAAACCATGCATCATGAGCCTCGCTGTTGCTGATCAGTTCCAGCGGCAGTGCACCTTCATTGGCGGTGCGCGTCAGCAGGATGCGTACTACGTCGGAAACCGTCAGCCCCATGCCTTCAAGCACGGACGCCGCGCGGTCCCTGATGTTGGAATCGATACGTGTCTGCACGAGTGCGTTTGTCGCCATGGTTGTCTCCTGTCTCGAATCCACAATGTAATGCACTTGAATGACTGTTTCTAGCTACGACGACCACACACTAATCGCGGCATCGCTGGCGAAGAATGCAGGCGGCTTCCATGCGGTGGCAAGGCGCAGGCGGCCATACACACCTAGCTGCGAACGCAGCGTGGCCCTTAAGCGCTCCGGATGGCCCAGCGCCATGCGATTGGAGATGCAGTATCACGCAGCGTGCTCGACCAGTGTCCCCTGCGGCTGGAGATCATGCAGATAGTTGACCGCCCGCTGGGCATGGGCCGCCGCGGCGAAGATGAAACGCTTCTCGTTCCTGAGAATCTCAAGCCAGCTTGCAAGATAGCTTGCGTGGTCGGGCCTCGGCTCGAGCTCGGGAACGATGCCGAGATCGGCCGCCAAAAAACAGCCGCCCAGATCGGCCACGAGTTCCTCGTGCGCCCTGAAGGAACGATCCTTGTGATATCGTGAGAGATTGCGATCAAGCCGCTTCTCAGCGCCGACCCAATGGGTCAGTTCGTGCCCAAGGGTCGCATAGTAACTCGGCGCGTCCCGGAAACTCTCGAACGGAGGCATTTGCACAATGTCGAGAGCTGGATTGAAACAGGCCTTATCCCCACCGTGCCGGATGACAGCACCGGTGTTCGCGAAGAAGGTGTCCGCGTTTTCGATCCGCTCCACCGGATCGGCTACCGGAGCGGGATTGCCGTAATATTGTGCCGGAAGCCCCTCGATCTGGTCGGCGCAGAACACCGTATAGGCCTTGAGGAAGGGAATGCCGCGCTCGACCTCTTCGCCCTGGGCATCGGTTTCGGTTCGGTTGAAGCGGTTGGCATAGACGACCATGGAGCCGGTCTCGCCCTTGCGAACATGACCGCCGAGCTCGACGCTCTGCTTGAACGTCATCCAGGTCGGGGAAACAAAGCTTCGCGCAACCGCCTCCGACCAGAGAAGCAGCGTATTGATCCCCTGATACGGCAGTCCGTTGTGGCGGAGCGGGCGCGTTATACGCCCCGTGGTGTTCGCACCGCTCCAGGGCTTGACCCAGGGGCGCACTCCCTTTTCCAGATCCGAGACGATGCGATCGGTGATTTTCGCGTAGATGTCGACGCGGGTCTTGTTGTTTTTCCTGTCCATTTCCCAACCTCCATTCGAGGCCGCGCCAATCGCGGCCGTCACGAGGTCCGCAAGCGCAGGACCGCAGGTCCGCGAACCCGCAGAAGAGGAATCGGAAGGCGGGGAAGCGTTGCATGCGGGCCGCAACGTCAGTGGAGGATGGCGCAGCCGTTTCGGGGGCCGAGGACCGGAGCAGGACCAACATTCGTGACGGCCGCGATTGGCGCGACCTCGACGACGGTTTCCATTTCTTTGGCTTCAGATGCCCTGGCGCACGCGAAGAGGCCGGCGTCCAGTAGGACGCCAGCCCCAAGGGAGGAAGATCGGGCGGAGCCGAAGCTCCGCCCATTGGGGGTTAGCCAAGCGCCGCCATCTGGAGATCGGCTGCCTGCCGGTTGACGGTCTGGCCGGGGTTCTCGGTCTGGCGCTCGTAGGGCTTCCAGCTTTCACCGATGATGTGCTCGTAGGCGGCGACGGCGCCCTCGGCCGCCATGCGCAGGGCGTGTGCCTGAAGGCCCATGTCGGCGGCGAATTCGCGCTTGCGCTGGGCCTTGCTGTTGAAGCCGACCGGACCGTCAATGTCCTCGTCGCGAGTGTCATTGGCGAGCTTGGCCGTGGCGTCCTTCGCCTCGGTAACAGCCTTCGAGTAGAACTGGCCTGCTCCAAAGGCCGAACCGACATAGGAGCCGACGATCCTTTGCAGGTGGATCTGCATGGCTTTTTCGGAAAGCCCCTCGGAGAGGGTATCAGCGCCTTCGATCAGGCTGCGCTCATGAAAGTCCCGGATGCCGTCGCTGTCGAGGACAGGAAGGCCGAAACTTTCGGATATGAGAGAGGCCTGGTTGCTGTCCGGGCAGCAGAGCCGGACCATTTCGAGGGTCGTGCCCTTGCGGAGCTGGACGACGCGGGCCTTGGCCTTGCTTGAGCGGGCTGAACTGGACATTGAGCTTACCTTTCTAGCGATGCCCTTCAGGTGTTCCGGCCCTTGCCGGTCTTTCCTGCGGGTGCGGTCAAAAGGAACCGGCGGAAGCTGGACACTTCAGGGTCCGGGACCTGCCAGGCGAGCGAGGCCGGCTTGCGGACAAGCGGGGGCCAGTCCTTTCACTGGTCCTTGTGAAGGACGCGGGCCGGCCTTGCCGAGATCGGCGGGTTCCGGCCGCTCCGCGGCGCGTCAGCGGCCTTGAAGTGGCCAGCCGCCGGTTCAGACCGCAGCAAACCCGACGGGAAGACCGGCAAGGGGATGATCACGGGCACCGGCATGCCGAAGGATAGGCGCCTGTTCGGCTGGCGCCGCAATAAAGTCCCATGGGTTGCCGCACTGACGCCGGGCGCCGTCGATCTGATGATGGTCGCTCGCTCGACACGGATGTTGCCACCCCCGCATCCATGCTTGACCTTTGGCAGCGGCTGGCGCCAGCATCTCGGATCACGCACAGAGCGTCTCCGATTGAAGTCGCTGCCGCAATATCGCCATGGCGCTTTCCTGCCGCGCCAGCTTGCGCGACAAGGCGGCGATCTCCGGCTGGCGCTCAGCGGTAACGGCAGCGAGGTTGGCGCGATACCGTTCGAGGAATGCACCTGGATCAGGCGATCTCCCCCGCCGATACCTAGTATGACGGGATATTGCCGTATCAGGGCCGCCATGCGGCGGGTGATCTGGCGGTTGATCATGTCCAGCTGACGCTGGGTCTGCCGGCGCGCATCCTCATACGGAAGAGCTGAGCACGACGATCTCTGGACAACATCATACCGCCCTTCCCTGCCAGCTGACGAAGCTGGACGGTCCGCCGTAGACGGCGTGCCGCTGCGGATCGATGATGAAGCCGAAGGGGCCGACCCGGTATTCGTCCGAAGGAACAAGGAAGCGTCGCTCCTCGGTACCATGCCCGCGCTTGCCACCGGGGGTCGCGATGACCTCCGTGAAACCGGATTGATGACCGGAAAGGATCGCCGACACGACGATCCAATCGTCGGCGTGCTCGTCGAAGAAGGAGCGCTCGTCCTTCCTCCAGGATTCACCGGTTCCCAGCACGTTGCCTGCGATCGTTTCCCAGGCGTCCGGGAAGCTGTCCTTCATCGTCCTGTTCGCGCAGCGCCGCTCGAAGCTGGTGAACAGGTGCGGAAAGGTTAAGGCCACGATTGCCCAGGCCTCATCCTCCTCGTAGGCGCCGCCGTCGACACGCAGCGATCGATGAACCTTGCGGTTGCGCTCGGGCGAGAGAAGAAACCCACCATGGCCGGCCGCCGAGTGAAGAACGACACCGTCGGCATAGACCGTCGCACCCTGCGACGACCCCCAAGGTGTGCTTGCCGATGATCGCTCTTCACGCCGGCCGAGCGCGAATTTCTCGCACCGGTGTTCCGCCTGTTTCAGCACCTTGGCCCTGAAGGTAGCCTCGTCCGCGAGTTGGCCGGCATGACCATAAAAATCGTCGCGCCGCCATTCCGCGATCGGACGGGCGATACGCCATCCTGTGGCGAGAAAATGCTTCCCGTCGCCTCCCGGCACCAGGGGTGGCGCGATCACGCGCTCGGTAAACAGGGGTCCGGGCTTTGCCGTGTTGGTCTCCAGGTCGTAGTCCTCGATTGAGGCCACCAGCCAGCAATCGGGATCGTCCAGGAACGGCTGGATGTTGGGCCGGCGGTGCGTCTCGCGCACGTCGCCGGTTTCCTCATCTTGCGCGGTCGAGACAGTGGTAAAGTTGATCGGTCCGAACGCGCGCACGAAGCTCGACCAGGCGATGCGCAGCCTGACCTGCGCCGGCTTCCACGGCCGGTCGAACTCCTGGGCCTTCAGCACCTCGCGTACGGCGTCACGGATCGGGACCAGCTTGCGGAGGATGCGGACATGCTTTTCCGGGATGCCGTCGCCGGTCACGCCCTTCCGAATCTGGATGGTGACGGGCTCGCCGTCGACCATCTGCATCAGCGCGGTGTTCTGGCCGATGAAGTAGCTGCCCTCGCGGATTGTCGCGCCGTCCGCAGCGTTGCGGGCCGGCGCTTCAACATGCTCGCCAGCGTCTGCTCCGATCTCTTCCGGTTCGCCGTCATAGATGGCTTCCGGAAGGAGATGCACGACGGCTGTCAGTGCCGCATCGAGATCCGTGCCGGCATGCGGCAGGCAGGTATACGTCTCGTCGGGACCGTAGATCCCGCGGCGACGGGCATGCTCGCCGAGCACCATGTCAGGATGCATCGCAAACCAGCGGTTCACGCGGATTGCGCTCTCGTCCTCGGTGGCGGGCTGAACGTCCTCCAGGTCGAGCCATGACACATCGCCTTCGGGCTCTCCGTGCTTGCGCCTGCGGAAGAACAGGATGTCGACGACAACATCCGTCCCGGCATCGGCGCGAAAGCTGCCCTCCGGCAGGCGAACGGCAGCGACCAGATCCGCCATTGTGGCGATGTGCTTGCGGGCGCGGGCATCGGCCTTGTCCATCGTTCCACTGGAGGTGACGAAGGCGGCGAGTGCGCCCGGCTTCAGCCGAGAGACGGCCTTTGCGATGAAGTAGTCGTGTAGCCGGAAGCCGTGCGAGCGGTATGCGGGGTCGGATCGGACGATCCTGTCCGAGAACGGCGGATTGCCGACCGCCAGATCGAAATGCTCGGCCAAGTCGACCCGCGCGAAATCCTGGTTGAGGATTCGGGCGTTCGGCTGAAGGAGGCAGGCGATCCGCGCCGTGACCGGATCGATCTCGATGCCGGTGACGTGCGAGGCAGCGCGCAATGCCTCTGGCATCAACGCCGGAAAGAGCCCTGTGCCGACGCCCGGCTCCAGCACACTGCCGCCACGGAAGCCGAGCCGCCGCAAGCCGGCCCAGATCGCTCGGATGATGTATTCCGGTGTGAAATGGGCGTACTGCGTGCAGCGGGCCAGCGAGGCGTAGTCCCGGCTGTCGACCGCCTCCTCCAGATCGGCGGCTATCTTCTCCCAGCCCTGGCGAAACGTCTGCTCGCCGGGGCGGCGGAACACGCCGTTCGCCAGTGCTGAAGCTCCAAAGCCGGTGAACCGGATCAGCGCTGCTTGTTCCTCGGGCGTGGCAAACCGCTGCTGGTCGACGATATCGGCGGCGAGCCGTATGGCGGCGAGATTGTCACGAGCCCGGTCCCGCCAGGATGTGCCAAGGCCGCGGGTCGCTGCCAGCTTGAAGTTCTCGCCCTTATCGACCTGATGCGCCCGAGCAGGCAATGCGGCCGCGCCGATCGGCATGGCCGGGGCTGGTGAGACGGGAGACGGATCGTCATCGACCGGACTATCGGCGGAAGACGTCGAAAAGGCCGTTACCCCGACGCAGAGGCCCGAGGACAGCGCAGTGTTTCCGAAGAGGTCGAGAGTGAAGGGGTCGTCGTGGGGCATGGAAAATCTCCTTGGATTTTGGCGAGCGCGATCACGCGGACGGCGTTGTCGGCCGCGTGAAGGGCTGGGGAGGTTGTGAAGGGGCTAGCGGGCGATCAGGGACAGCGAGACTTCGGTCTCGGTCAGCTGCACGAGCAGATGAGTGCGGCGGATGTTCCGATCGAACAGCGGAATGAGCCTCTCGGGCGTCGATGAATTCGATCCCGTCGTCACCGCCGAAATGACGGTGTTTGTAATGGAACCAGTCCGGATTGCCGACCGGATGGCACTCGTCGAAATAGACCACGAGCGGGCGGTCACCGTCGGCGAGTTTTCCGTTCGACATGATGTAGACCCCCTGGTCTCCGACCAGCCAAACGCCGGGGATCTCGCCCTTGCCGGGCCTGAGGCCGTAATACGGGTTGCGGAATCCGCCATTGGCGGCGGCATCGGTCTTTCCGCGTTCGATGACCTTGCGAACGCCGAGAATGGGAAACGTGAACATGGCCGCCCCCCCTCACGCCGCGATCGCGTCGGGGAGGTAGCGCAGATGCACCGGAAGCTTGGCCGAGATCTCTTCGTCGGTGAGATCGTTGAGCAGCTTCAACGTCGTGCCCCGGCTGCCGCCGTAGACGGTGATGGTCCGCTTGCCACGTGCAGGCTCCGGCCAGCGCTCCCCGGCATAGCCGCGATAATCATCATGGGTCGCGCTCCAGATGTGATCGAGGCGCTCGGTCCGCGTCATTGCCTTCACCGGCCGCGATTCCCGGTCGACGATCGTGGCACGCATCCGCTCGGGTGAGCCCCTGTCGGAAAGATCGCAATAGCCGTGGAAATGACGGAACTGGCTGTCGATCGTCAGCGCGAAGAAGACGCTGGTGACACTACCGGTCAGGAATTCGCGCATCGCGAACATGTCGCCGCGCATTCAGAGTGGCGGCAGGATCTCGAACATATAGTCGTGGTCTGCCTGGCCGGTCTCGAACCATTCGCCGGCATAGAGCGCGCTCGCGTCGGCGTCCCAGCGGTTGGGCCGCTGCGCGTGACGGTCGAACATGCGGAACATCTGGCGCCGGTCGGCGACGCCCTGAAAGACCTTTCTGATCGGGGATACGGGGTGCATGGCGGGCTCCTTTCAGCCTCGTCGGGCTGGAGCGCGGCTCATCCTTCCGACTTCGCCGTCAATTCAGCCCTTCATGACCCCTCCCCCGCGGCCGCCTCTCCGTCCGGCCGGGTCAAGGGCCGCGCAGCGGGCGAAGCTTCACCTTTGACGCGGCAGGCGGCATGCGGCAGTCGGGTTTCTTCTTCCCTCTCCGTTCCTCTTCTTCTTTCATCATCGCCTGCAGATCGTCGTTCCAGTCTTCCGTGACCGGCCGCAACCGCGCAAAGCCGCATGCCGCCGCGACGGCGATCGCCTCGATGCGTTCGGCATAGGCTTCGCCCTGCACATTGTTGTCGGTCGCGGCGACAAGCTGCGTATTCGGGCGGGTCGCAAGCGTCCGTATGGCCGTCTCGGTCGCGGGCGCCCATCCGCCGCCGGTGCTCAGATAGAGGCTGTCGGGCCGCAGGCTTTCGATCGCGGCAAGGCTCATCGCGTCGATCGCCGCCTCCGTAACGCAGAAGCGAATGGCCTCGCGTGGCCCCAAGCGGAACAGTACCTTCCCGCCGCCGGTGGCGAATCCGCGCCATTCCGGTCCGCGTTCTTCCCAGCCGGTGACGACACCGTCGTCGTCGACATGAGCGGCCCATACACTGCCGCGCGGTCCCTCGCGAAGCCGATCCTGCCGCATCGCCGCCAGGATGACGGATTCCGGGAGGTCCCGCTCGTTGCGCAGATACCGCCCGGTCATGGAGCCTCGCCAGGGCTTGCGACGAAACCGCCAGCGCTCGGTGACGCCGATGTCCGGCGCGTGGTCGCGGGGCTGGCGCGTCCAGACTGGTTCGCTCGGCACGAAGCCGACCAGTTCCGAAACCCGCTGCAGCACCTCCGCGAACCCGATGTCGTCGAGATGCGCCACGAGCGAAAACACGTCGCCTTTAGCGTCGGACAGCGGATCGAACCAGCCCTTGCCATCGTGGATGACGATAATGATATCGTCACCGCGCCGGTATTTGACCGCCCGGCGCGTGCTTTCCTTCAGATCGATCGCGAAACCGGCCCGCTCCAGCACGGCCGCGCAGAGCACACGATCCCTCAATTCCTCGACGTCTCTCTTTTCCATCGTTTTTCCGCCGGATCGCCTTCACACTCCCCGGCCCTTTCCTCGATTGCCTTTCCGTTTCCGCAGCCTTTGCGGAACCATCCTCGCCCGCCGCGAAGAGCGATGGGGGCAAGGGCGCGGCTGGCAACTGATGAATCGATCAGGGCGCGGTAGCGCCACGGCATCGCCAGCCGCGGCGCAGCCTCCCTTGCGGCCGCCGCTCGCAAGCGGCATACGTCCGCTCGGGCGAACCCGGCTCAATGAGCCGGGCCGAACTGGTAGGGGTCGTATTCGTGGAGGACGATGACGTCGGCGTCGTCGAGTTCGTCGCTCGGCAGGACGCCGTATTCGCCGTCGACCTGGAACAGCGTCACCGGGACCATCAGGGTGCGGGCGAGCTCGAACGCGTGGGACTGCGCGAGGCTGAGATTGTGCGACATGGTCTGGCTCCCGTTGTGGCGGGGACCAATTCCCCGCTCGACAGGCGCCCGTCGGGTTCGGGACGGACCGCGATCACCGCAGAGGCGTCAGCCTCAAGGCCGCACGCTCGCGTAGCGGACCCCTTGCGGGTTGATCGGAAAGGTCGGGATTGGACCAAGGGAAATGAGCCGATAAGAGCGGGGTTGGAACCTGCCATGGGCGCCAGTGCGAATAACGCGCAATCCCTCGTCCATGGCCCCTGCATCGCTCCCCAGACAATGCGGATCGTCACCGACGGCTTCCGGTCCTGTACGGCCGGCCAAGTTTCCTGTAGCGAGATCGCGGTTGGGATCGCAACGAACGAGATATCTCGAGAATTCGCAAATGCCTGAAGAGATTGCTGCGCCCGAAACTGAGCTCCTGGAGCTGACCGCGAACATCGTTGCCGCGTATGTCAGCAACAATCCGCTTTCCACGCGTCCGAACTCAGCCGCGTGGCTGCCGATACCTATGCAGCGGTCAGCAAGCTGCGGGAAGCACCGGCGGCACAGCCGGAAGAAAGGCGCGCGCCAGCGGTCCCGATCAAGAACTCGGTGACGCCAGATTTCATCATCTGCCTGGAAGACGGCAGGAAATTCAAATCGCTTAGGCGCCACATCGGTACTCACTACAATACATGACGCCGGATGAATACCGCGCAAAGTGGGGCTTGCCTGCGGACTACCCGATGGTTGCCCCTAACTACACGGCAGCGCGCTCTCAACTGGCGAAGGCAAGCGGGCTAGGAAGAAAGGGAGCAGTGCCTGAGCCCGTAGTTCCCCCCGGCGCCAGCACCGGCGAAACGCCGCAAGATCGGCCTGAAGATCACCAGACTTCCGACACGATGATCGCTGAGGCGAAGGAGTGACATGTGACGGTCCGGCCGATCGTGAGATTTCCCGACCGTCGCCTTCGAGCTGTCGCCGAGCCCGTAACAGACTTCGATGACGAATTGCGGAACCTCGCCATCGACCTGGCGGACACCATGCACGCGGCGCCTGGCATCGGGATCACCGCCCGCATATCGGCATTTTGAAGCGACTGGTCGTAATCGAACTGTCCCCAGCGCGGCTCCGGACTTACGTCAATCCGGCTATCCTTTGGGCCTCCGCCGAAATGATCCGGCACACGGAAGGTAGTGTCTCGATGCCAGGCGTCACTGAGGAGATCGAACGCCATGCCCTCGTTCGCGTAGGCTATCAGGATTTGGACGGCGTCGAGCAGGTCGAAGAAGCCGACGGCTTGCTAGCCGCCTTGATGCACAGCGATGAGTTGTCGGCGGCCTGAAGCTACGATTTGGTCGCGATGTGGGTGCATTTTGACAAGCCTGGTCGGGCGGCGGGGCTGATCCGTCGGTGATGGGAGGCGGGGTTTGCGGGTTGATGTTGGCGGGTTCGGTTCGGGGCATCTTGGCCCCGTCGCTATGTCACGAGTTGGGGGATGCGATCGAGGACGATGCGCAGAATACGCTGGTCGGGGCAGGATGTCGGCAGGTGCAGGCGGATTTGCGTTTTCATCTCGACCACCCGCGCGGCGATTTTGATGAGGCGCAATCGCAGCGTGTCAAATTGGGCGACGGCAAAGCTCGAGCGCCTCGGCATCGCAGCGCGCAGGCTCCACATCAGCCAGTAGGCGCCGGCATGCAGGAAGAGCCGGAACTGGTTGGCCGTCGCTCTTGTGCAGGATGTGCGGTCGGCGGCAAGATGCGTCTTCCAGGACTTGATGTGGTTCTCGGCCGCGCCGCGCCGGCAGTAGAGGTCCTCGTAGAGCGCCTTGGCCTTGCCACTGGCCAGATTGGTGACGATGAAGCGGGTGTCGGCACCTTGGGCGCCGACCTCGACCCGCGCGATGATGCGCTCGACGCGGCTCCAACTAGCGGCGCCGTCAACGAACTCCTTGAACCTGCGGACCTTGCCTGTCTTGGCCGACGCTTCGAAGCGCGCCGTCGTGCTGGCCTCCAGATCCGCGACATGCTTGCGCAGGGTCGTGGTGGGCGCGAGGCCAAAGATGAAGTCGACGTCGTTGGCGCGGCACCAGTCGATGACCTGCGGGCTGCAATAATGGCTATCGCCGCGGAGCAGGATTCGAATGTTCGGCCAGTTGATCCGGATCGCCCGCACCAGACGGCGCAGGTGGGGGCGGATCTCAGCCCCACTCGGCCGCTTGGCCGGTCGCAGGATCGCGCTGACGAACCGTCCCGCACCATCGAACACTACGATCGGCTGGAAGCCGTACTCGTCATGGTGGGCATTGAACAGGCGAAGCTGTTGGCCTCCGTGCACAGCGTCGAAGGTGTCGTCAATGTCGAGTACGATCCGCTTCGGCACCTGCCGGAACGAGGCGCAATAGAGATCGACCATCGCCCGCCCCATCGCAACCAGCTCCCGCACGCCGGGCAGGTTCTCCAGCCGGCACAGCGTCGATTGCGACGCCAGATCCCGACCCGACGGCAGCGCATCCTGGGCCATCTTGAAGACCGGATCGCGGCGCAGCCGGTTGGCGTCGTTGCCGTCCTCGTAGCCGGCGGCAATCATCTTCATGCGAAAGCCGATCATGTCCGCCAGGCTGTGGACGACCTGGTCCGGGCAGCGCGGATCGTCGATGCAACGCGCCAGACGCTCGGCCACCCGCAACCGCTTTTCCACCTCGGCCAAAGCCAGAACGCCGCTGTTGGACGACAGCATGCCGCCGTCGAAACGGGCGACGACGGACTTGCCGCCGACTGATGACAAACCGCTCAGCGGCAGCGTAAGATCGTTCATGGTGGGTGTGGTCTCCGGGAAATGGTTCGGATCGGCTTAAGCAACCAAATCCTAAGTCATTTCAACGGCTTGCGCCACATCCACCAACCCCCATGAATTTTTCAGGCTAGCTGTCTGCCACCAACATGAGATTGATCAACTCGATGGAATCTTCTGGATCCAGAAGCTCTCGCGTCTGAAGCGGGATCGGCTGATCAAGAGATATGAGAAACTGCTGCGTGTTCCATAGCCTGCTCTGGGGCCACGGGCGCAGTCAGATCCTGTGCGTTGACCCAGGTCGGTGCCGATCAAGCTCGTCGTCGTCGACCGCTCGCACGACGTCGACGTCCATCTCCGCCTCTGCCTCTGGCGCGATGTGGGCGATCTCGGCGCCAACTTTCGCCCTATGGACGAATTCGCGGGCATCGTCATGAGCCCGGGACCGCGCCACGCTGCGCTTCGTAGTACGCGGTGCGCTTGTCGAGAAGAATGAGCACCTGTGCGGCTCGTCGCCAGCGGCGCCCGGATCGCACTCCTCTTTTCGTACCATCGTCTGACGGCCTGTAGCACAGTTACATTCTCCATCTCTCCTGGCGGTCGTGCCGGAACTTTCGGCAGGGATGGACGCCCGATGGGAGAAGACCCGTATCGCTGGGCTTCAGCTTCGCCGACAGCCTGATCCCGACTGGGAGCCGCCATCCCTCTCGTACGGCAAGCGGCCGTTCTATAAAGCGAGAAAACTCACCAGCTCGCTTGCCGCGGCCCGCGGGGCTGGAAGCCGCCTACAGGAAGGCCGAATATGTCACGACGAGGCGGTATTGCGATTTCCGGACTGAGCTGAGCCGCCACCTGATGCGCGGCCCAGGTAACGTGTTCGCAGGTGCGATACACAGTTTTGTGCATTGCAATATTTTCGGCAACCGATATGATCCTCCTGTCGGCCATCTACTCCTCCCAGATGCGATGCCGACGCTGAATGCAGTGCACCTCCTCCCGCGCTGCATTTCAAATCAAGCCCGCTGCCACCTCCTCCCGGCAGCGGGCTTTTTCTTCTGTGCCCGCAGATTCCTGCTCCACATCCTGCCGCGTGGCTTCCACCGCATCCGGCACTACGGCTTGCTCGCCGGCGGCTCTCGCAAGGTCAGCCTCGCACTCGCGCGCGAATTGCTGAGCGTCGCGCCGCCGCCCGATCTGCCTTCGGGCCGCTTCAAGCTTGGTCAGTACCGCTTGGCAGGGTCGCCTTTCGGCGATCCCAACGTCGGATTTGCCGACGGCCGATGCAGCGCCAACGGTGGTCACATGAATAAAAAGTGCCGAGAAAAGAATGGCGTCGATAATTTGCCTTTTTTGGTTGTTCCGTAACGGGCTTCTAACACCCGTAGCTGACGGCAGCTTGAAAGCCGCCGGACATTTGCGCCACGGGGGTTCAGCGTAGCGTCAGGTTCCGTCATTAGGCATGAACCCTGCGATATTAATGGAGCTCGGCATGTATATTTTGCTCATTGGACACAACGAGGACTTTGTCCGCGATGTACGCGAACATACGATGGGCCACGCGGTCGACTGGGCCAAGGACCTGTCCGAAGCGCGGGATAAAGCAAGTCTGTTCGCCTACGACCTTGTTCTGCTCGACATTGAGCTGCCAGACGGCAACGGCATCGACTACCTGCGGGAGATGAAGAAGCGGCCTGATTCGGCACCGGTCATCATCGTGGCAGGCCGCGATCAGGACGAAATCGAGGGGCTCAACGCTGGTGCCGCCGACTATTTGGCCAAGCCGTTCAATTTCGGCGTACTTTCCGCGCGCATTCATGCCGTGGGGCGTCGTCATGGGAAGTTCCCGGAGCCATATTGTGTCGGGACGCTGTCAATAAACTCGGCCGAGCGGCGCTGCGAGCGCGACGGGCAGCCGGTCTACCTGACTGCATGCGAATGGACAGTTTTCAACTGCCTTCTGCGCCGGCCCGGAACGTTAGTTTCGAAGGCGAAGATCGAGGACGTACTCTTTTCCTTGGGTTCGGAGATTGAGAGCAACACCGTGGAGGTTTATGTTAGCCGGCTCCGCAAGAAGATCGGCGGGGACCGAATAGCGACAGTGCGTGGCGTCGGGTACAGTTTCGTGGCCGAATCGGTCCTAGACCACGTCGATCTTGTCCGAGAGGTTCGGTCAAAGGTTAATGACCTCTTGAAAAAGCCGTGGTTTGCCGGACGGCTAATCCTTGACGTCGACGGCTGCCCCTCTTTGGTGCGCAAATTTGAAGACGCCCTTGCGGTTGACCTCGCGCTTCATTACCTACTCGACAATGCACTCACACATGGACTGCCCGATACCCTGGCAACAGTTTCCGTCCGAGCTAATGGAACTATCGCCATTGTAAACGCAGGACCGGTGGTGCCCCTCCCAGACCTTGACGAAATAACAGAGCGATATGAATATGAGCGTCGTAAGACTCAGCCGGACTTCCCTGGTCTACCCCTCGCTAATCATGTTATCAAGCACGTCGGGGGCAGCCTTGAATTTGCCTCGCCTGCCCCAGGTCGCGAGGATGGTTTTGAGGCGATTATTCGAATCCCTCAATGACACTGGTTTGCTGCAGCGACCAGGTTGGGCGTAGGAAGCATTGTAGGCTGCTGGGCAACGGAGAATGTCAAACAAGGGTGGTAACCAAACCCGCGGTGGGCCGGCTCGCCAGAGGAAGTCAGCACGGGCACACCACATCCCAATCCACTGGCGTGAGACAAGCATGCCACCCAAGCCTAAGGCGCTTCCCCCTGCAGTCACAACTTCGGATTCCCGCCGTGAGAGCCCGTGCTGTAGCGTTGTTCTGAACGGTCTTTTTCATTCACATGGGACGTTGTTTGCAGTATGCCCGATCGGTGGAAGAACATGGCCGGCAACGCATCGGCGGCATGGCTCTCGGTGGCAAATTCCTTCCCGATCGGCTCGTGGGCGGCGGCATCCTGACCAAGGCTGGACCATCCAAGGCGTCGCCTCGATCCAATTTCATGGTCGACTATCCCTATGTGTGGAAACTGGCCGAGAGGCACCGGCTGGGTAGCGTCACGCCGCATCATTTCTTTGCGGAGTTGGAACGCGCGGGATCGCTGGAGCGGCTGGTTGACAAGATGAAGCGGTTGCCGGGGCGCCCACCAACAACAACACGTGAGCTATCTAGCCCGAAAAATTCACGGCGGGTTGGCGGATGTGGCGCAAGCCGTTGAAATGACGTAGGATTTGGTTGCTAAAGCCGATCCGAATCATTTCCCGGAGACCACACCCGCCATGAATGATCTTACCCTGCCGCTGAGCGGTTTGTCATCAGTGGGCGGCAAGTCCGTCGTCGCCCGTTTCAACGGCGGCATGTTGTCCTCCAACTGTGGCGTTCTGGTGCTGGCCGAGGTGGAAAAACGACTGCGGGTGGCCGACCGTCTGGCGCGTTGCATCGATGATCCGCGCTGCCCGGACCAGGTCGTCCACAGCCTGGCGGACATGATCGGCTTTCGCATGAAGATGATCGCCGCCGGCTATGAGGATGGCAATGACGCCAACCGGCTGCGCTCCGATCCGGTCTTCAAGATGGCCCAGGATGCGCTGCCGTCGGGTCGGGATCTGGCCTCCCAGTCGACGATCTGCCGGCTGGAGAACCTGCCCGGCGTGCGGGAGCTGGTCGCGATGGGGCGGGCGATGGTCGATCTCTATTGCGCTTCCTTCCGGCAGGTGCCGAAGCGGATTGTGCTCGACATCGACGACACGTTTGACGCCGTACATGGCGGCCAGCAATTGCGCCTGCTCCGATACCATTCTCTGGACCGCCGGAAGGTGCAGTTTCCCGGCTTTCTCACGATGGCGGGCTGGCGGCGCCATCGTGATTGAGCAACGAGATCGGGACCTTGTGCCCGATCGCCCCATGCGGGCGCACCTCGTTGTACAACACGACGACAGAACGCCCACGGGATCGCGGTGTCGCATTGCCTCAAAGAAAATGTTACCGCGCGTCTTGGTTGCCTCACCTAAAATGTTACCCGTGAAGGCGAATACCGCGATGATGCTCTCACCACGAGGGAGGCATCATGACGACGAAGATGACGCATGCTATTCGCATGGAACTCGCCAATGCGGTCAGGGTTCGCTATGCGGCCGCAGCGAACAAGGACAAGCGCAGGATCTTGGAGGAGTTCATCGCGGCGACGGGTTATCATGAAAAGTCCGCAATCCGTGTCCTGAACAGCCCCCCGCAGCCGAGGAGCCGGCAGACCCGTCAACGCCCGTCGCTCTATGACGAGGCCGCTCGGGGCGCGTTGATTGTGCTGTGGGAAGCTTCAGATCGAGTCTGCGGCAAGCGCCTTAAGGCACTGCTGCCCATTCTATTGCCGGCGCTGGAACGCAACGATCATTTGAAGCTCGCGGAGGAGATACGCCACAAGATCCTGTCTATGAGCGCCGCGACGATCGACCGCTTGCTCCAGATGCCGAGGCGCACCATGCGTACGAAAAAGCCGCCAAGGGTTGTGCCAGAGCCGCGGCGGCGCATCAAAATGCGCACCTTTGCTGACTGGAACGAGCCGCTTCCCGGCAGCATGGAAATGGACCTGGTTGCTCATTGCGGAGAGGCCAACCGCGGTAGCTACGTTCACAGCCTGGTTCTGACCGATATCGCGAGCGGATGGACGGAGGCCGCGCCCATCGTGGTCCGAGAAGGCACCCTCGTGGTCGAGACACTCGAGCGCATCCGCATGGGCTTGCCCTTTGCCCTGAGAGCGCTGGATGTGGATAATGGCAGCGAGTTCGTCAACAACAGGCTGATCGAATATTGCCTTGGTCACGGCATCGAACTCACTCGCTCGCGGCCTTACCGTAAGAACGACCAAGCGTGGATAGAGCAGAAAAATGGCGCCGTTGTACGGAAGCTCCTGGGTTATCGGCGCTTTGAAGGCTTGGCGGCGGCCAGAGCGATCACGCGCCTTTACGGGGCATCCCGGCTGTTTGTGAACTTCTTCCAGCCCTCGTTCAAGCTGGCTGCCAAGCAGCGCGACGGAGCGAAGGTGGCCAAGCGCTATCATCCGCCGCAGACGCCCTGTGAGCGTCTCCTGCAGGCGGAGGGCATCCCGATGGCTGCCAAGAGCAAGCTGCGCGAGATCGCCGCCGACCTCGATCCGCTGAAGCTTCTGGAGGAGATACGAGCTGTGCAGGCCTATCTCGCAGCCCTGGCTGACGGCGAAACACCGCCGCCGCCGACATCCGAACCACCCGACCTGGCCGCGTTCGTAGCAAGCCTGTCGAGTGCCTGGCATGCGGGCGAAATCCGTCCGACATTCTCCACCGAAGCCAAACCGCGTTACCTACGAAGTCTACAAAAGGTCTCGACGCAAGTCCTTATTGCGGCTCCCACCGCCGCGCTCAAGCCGGTGATCTCACCCACTCCTGCCGCGAAAGCCGCGAAGATGCAGGAGAAGCCGAAGCCGGTCTACGCCGAGCCTGGCCAAGCCCGCGTCCAGGCGCTCCGCATGGTGTGGCCGATCGTTTGCCGCCGATTGGAAGAATTCCCCAACATCAATGCCACGCAACTCTTCGAAGAGCTGTGTGTCCAGTTTCCAGGTCGATTTACCCGCAAGCAGTACAAAACACTCGTCCGACGGGTCAATCTGTGGCGCCAAGCAGCTCGCGCACGCGGTGTTGTCGTTGGGCCGAAGACGTATCGTCGGCTCAACGACAAACCGCGTGGCCGACGTCCAGACATCTTTAAGGACCATTGGGAAGAGATGGCACGATGCCTTGAAAAGCGTCCGGATCAGACCGCACTTGAACTTCTCGTCGAGTTCCAGGTCCGTTATCCCGGGCGATACAGCTTGCGCCAGCTTCACACGTTGCAGAAGCGAGTAAGGGCGTGGCGACAACAAGCCGTGCAGCGGCTCATCGGCGAGGTCAGCAGCCTAGCGCCATACCTCGCTTCAGATTCCACACGTCTGGCGAGCGGGTAACATTCTTGGTGAGGCAGCCGGTAACAAAATTACGTGAGGCAACACGAGATCGCGGAGCACGAGCTTTTTTACCCGTGGCATCCTTGGGCCGGGAGCCTGGTCCATATTCATGAGGTGGTCGAGAAGGCTGGTAGTGTGCGGCGACGCCGTCGCACTGACACCCGACCAGGCGCTCGCCGTCTTCGAGCTCCTCACCGAACTGCGCGACAAGATCTGGTTATGCTACGCCCTCGACATCCAGCAGGAGATCCAAAACCTCAATGCCCCGACCGATTAAACGAAATCAGCAGGTCCCTACCTCTCTCACAGGAAAACCCCAAACAGCACATGGCACCGTTTATGCGCACTTCCTGACGACCGCTAACAGCCAACTGATCGAAGAGCAAACTCACGGGCATCCGGGCCACTTCCGGCAGCAGATCCAGTTGTTCCTTCAATCGATCGACGTTCTGTGCGCCCTTCGCCGCAATGATGCCGAACTCCGTCATGTGGGCTCGGATAGGCGGGGCCAAACCTTCTTGAGTTCGACGATCCTTTTCATTTTTGTCGCCAATAGGTGTGGTCTGCCCGTTGCCGATTAGGCAGCCGTGGCCGCCGCATCGATGACAATGGCCCCTGTAGGCACGCGCGGTTCCGCGCTTGGATGTATCCCTTGGTGGAGACCATTAAGGCTCCTCGCCCAGCAGGAAGAAGTTGCCGTCCTGATCGATCTACCGGGATTCATTCCCAGTTTCCGCCACCGAGACCGACAAGGGTTGAGCGAAGCAAGGTCTGTTACCTGTGGACCCTCAGGCGTCATCCACCTTCGGTCATCCGCAAAAGGTGCGTTGCCCGGGTCGCGATGACTGCGCGCACGGATTTTAGAATGGCGTGGTCCGCCCCTACATTCGCCAGCTGCGCGAGCAAAGCGTCGGCCTCATCTCCAATGCGCCCGGCCATGGTTGCGATATCGCGGATGAGAAGGCGTTGCGCGCCCCGGGTTTCGGGAACGAGCGTCAGCCAGTGCTTCAGTTGGATCGTGTCGGGAACGGATCGTCCGCCGATCGCCATGGCGAGCTTCTTGGCCAGCCGCGGATAGGCGGCGGTGCAAACCACGTCGTAGAGTGGGGCGAGATTCGGCGTATCGCCGTCATAGAGCAGCGCGTAATTCTTTCCGTGCGCATCGGCATTGCCCACGAGATAATGAAAGATCAGCATCCGGATGAAGCGCAACCGGTCCGCCGCCGGTCGTGCGCAGGCCCGATCGATCAGGTCCAGCGAGCTCTTGGTACCGGGACCGCCCTCTTCTTCATATTTGAGTTCGGGTGGAACGCTGAGCGCCTGGCAGAAATCCTCCTGGTGCAATCGTTCGATGTGTCCGCCGTCAGTCCGCGCACGGTCATAGCGCTGGATCAGAAGAAACGCGGTGTCGCCGGCACGGCGCATCTCGACCCTTGGAACCGGCAGTTGGAGACGCTCTGCCAGGCGCAGACAGAAGAGCTCGTTCTCGACGGTTCCTTCCAGCGCCTGGATGACCGGCTTCAGAATATGGGTGGTTGGGCGGCCGCCCTTGGCTAGCCGGATCGTCTCGCCTTCGACGATCACCGCGAGCTTGTCCTGGGCGCCGGCCAGTGAGAGACGAACGCCCTCCTCTCCTCCGAGCAGGGGCCGCTCGCGCAGCTTGCCGATGATTTCCTTGAGTCGCTCTGCACTGAGAGCCTCGTCATCGTCGGAAGGAGCCGGCGCTTCACCAGCTGGATACAACGACAAGGCGCCCGCGCATTCGCCACCGATGACCTCGAGCAGGCCGAACGCATTGCCAGCCGAAAGGCCAAGCGCTCCGGCAAGACGCTGCCGCGCGCCCTCGTCCGGAAGAAGGCCCGAGAAGAACGGACGCGCGACCCGGTCGGCATAGGGTTCTTCCCGCAGCGGCATCGAGAAGGAAATGACGCGGGGCTGCTGCCCGGCGAGATAGTCGGCGTAATAGGCGTAGCCCAGCGCGCCGTCCTCGTCCTGGCTGAGAATGCCGGCCTTGGTCTCCCTGAAATATACGTCCAGTAGATGAGTCATGACCCGCTATCCCGTCGGCGGCCGACCGACAGGAAGAGGCCGAGGGCGCTGGCCACCTGGAGCGCACGACCAAGTTGGCAGGTCTCCTTCCCCGCTTCCAGTTCGCGCACGAAACGCACGCCGACGCCGGTAAGGCCGGCGAGCTGTTCCTGTGTGAGGCCCTGCGATTTGCGTTCCTGCCGGATCCGGAGGCCGAGGGTTTTGCTGTCGGTTATCGTCTGCATATTCATCCCTATCGGGACGAATCTATCATTCGAAGCGGCCTTTGGAAAGAAAAAGAACCGTTCGGGACGATCACATAAGGAAAACGTTAGTAGCGCCGGTATCAACCCGATCGGGGTGATTTAGCTCGAGTGCTTACTTGACTTGGCGCCTGACTCAATCTTCACTGCCGGACGGACATACCTCTCAACAGGCGTTGCGGTCGGATATCAATCTGCTTGTCATCGTCGTCAGTTCGTACCTGAAAGTCTCCGAGCGGCAGTCCCGTGCGCTCTGCGGCGGCAGGTACCAATTCAGTCAAGGCCGCCGCCATCGGTCCTTGGATATAGGCCGTACAGGCGTCCTTGATAGCATCTAGTCCTGCGTTTCTTTGGTTCGAATCATATCAGGCGGCCTCGGCGAGTTTGTAGGACCATGTGTGGATGACGGGATGGCGATTGACCTCGTCGATACCAGCCATGATGCGCTGTTTGAGCTCATGTTTCGAGGTCACCCGGATATGGCGCAGCACCGAGCGAGCGAACTTGGAGAAGCCCTCAATAAGATTGAGCCACGAGCCGTGCTTAGGAGTGAAGATGAGTTCGAAGCGGCCGGCCGGTCGAGTAGCGAGCCAGGCTCTGGTCTCTCTCGATATGTGCGCGGAATGATTGTCGAGGATCAACTTGATTGCGGTCCCGACCGGGTAGGCAGCATCGAGGAGCTTGAGCAATTCGACGAACTCGCGGCTGCGATGGCGATCTCGCACGAGCGCATGGACCTTGCCGGTAAGCAAATCAATCCCGGCCAACAGGCTGAGCCTGCCATGGCGCTTGTATTCATGGTCGCGCGCGAAGGTGGCGTAGGCGCCAGGCACGGGCGGCAAATCCGGCGCCGTCGTTGCGATGGCCTGGATTCCGGGCTTTTCATCGCACGAGATGATCGCCACCAGCTTGCGCCGCCTGTTCGAATTGGCAGAGGCTTTTTTCAGGACCTCGACTTCACGATAGACGCACAGAACCTCGGCCATCTTCTGTTCGAACTCGGCGTCTCGTTGCTCAAGATAATAGCGCACCTTATGCGGCTTGATTTCCTCTTTGCCGAGGATCTTGCACACCGTGCCCTGGACCAGACTGGCCAAACAGGCGTGTCCAGCCGTCGGGCCGTGCTCGCGCGCATGGCGGGCCAGCAACCGCGTCGTCCACAACTCGTGCGGATAGCCGTGGTCCTTGGCCTTGTCGCAGGCCAACGATACCAGCCAAGCCTTAGCCTCCGGCGTGATCACAGGCTCCTTCCCCGGTCGCGGCCGGTCATCAAGTGCGGCCAGCGGGCCATAGTCCACCGCCCGTTCGACGCAGCGTTGCACTGTCTGATGATGAACCCCCAGCCTTCGCCCCACCGTGAAGAACGACGGTGTTTCACGATAGTTGAGCAGCATTTGCGCGCGCGCCACCCGGCTCGCGCGTTCCGTGCGCGAGCGCGATATCGCGCCCAATTGCACAACCTCTTCCTCGTTCATCGCCAACTCGATCACACGCCGCTGTCCTGCCATGATGCTGCTCCTCGTTTCGCCAATCGCAAACGAGGAATCCACCAAGCAACTGATTGTTCCTTCCAAGCCGGATTCATGGAATCGATCGTCTAGTTTGGCCTCGCGCTTGGTGCGACTGAGGTTCTGAAGTTCGGCGACCGAGGCCCCTTCCCCTAAATCACCGCGGAACACGGTGACGTATAAAAGTAGGCGGCAAGCGCCGTGTCGCCTCTCGGCGACCGGTTTCTCACCGCCTCTTCCCGAACCGGACTTGCGCCTTTCGTTACGCATCCGGCTCTCCAGAAGACATGGCGAACTCAGGCGTCCCCATCCAGGCGAGGCGGTATCGGCAGCTCGGGGTCATTGCGAGCAGAAATTGCTCGGTGAATCCGTCCCGCCAGACCGTGCGCGTGCACCGCAACTGACTACCCGGAGCGCCCATGCATCTGGCGCTTGATGGTCTTGAGACGGTTAATCTGTCTCTCGACGGGACTGGTGCTCCAGGGCTGGGTGATTGCGGCCCGAACAGCCGCAATGTCACGGCCGATGCCTGCTGCAAGTGAAGCCAGTTCGCTGTCCGTGGCGTCCTCAATCCATTGCTCGAGGCTGGCATCGTCGTCGCCGCGTATCAGTGCAGCGAAACGTCGGGCCAGGTCACCCGCCTTCAAGAGCTCCGGCGCGCAGTCATACCCCACTTAAACACCGCCTGTAAGAATATGTTATTATATCAGCACGTTAGGCGCGCGCCGGCGCGTGTTACCACTACATTTTGGGGATGATATCAGGCGAGTTGTTCGTCGAGGTTGTGTGGCAGAGCGATGCCAGCTGCCTTGAAGACGTTGCCCACTTGGCCCGTAACGTGGGTTCTGGTGGTGACGATGCGACCATCCTTTTCGATGGTGGCTTCCTGGAGGCGGTCGAGATCGCGTAGAAGCGGCTGCCATTCGGGCGTCAGGCCTTTGGCCCGGCAGAGGCGGTACAGTTCCTTGCTGAGTACGAGCCCCAGGAACGAGCAAAACACATGCCCGCGGATGGCGGCATCGGATTGGTGGAAGATCGGCCGGGTATTGAAGGTTGCCTTGGCGGCGCGGAACAGGCTCTCGACCTCGAGCAAATCGCGATACCGCAGCACGGCCTGGAGCGGGGTCACCTTCGCGTTGGTCCGCACCACGGTGATGCCGTCGTAGCGGGCTTCCTCGGCAAGCTTGCCGACATCGATCTTGAAGTTCTTGCCGCTGGCCTTGAGGTAACGCCGGTAGGCCGAGTTGCCGACCAGTGCCTTGTCGCCCTTCTTGAGCTGTGCCTCGAGGCCGGCGATGATCGCCTGGCGGTCGGCCTTGTCCTTCTCGGCCTCGGCGTCATTGCGGCTGACGATATAGCGGTCTTTACCGACCTTGACCTCTTTGACCCACAACTGAGTTTCACCGCGCTGGCGCTCGAGAACGAGCGGAACCATCGGTGCCGCGTCATTGAGCACGACGTTGTGGATCACGCTGCTCGAGCGTTCGCGGGCCCCCAGAATGTATTCCATGCCCAGCTTTTCGAGCGCGGCGATGGTATCGGCGCTGATCATGCCGCGATCGGCGACAACGCAGGCGCGTGTGACGCCGAAGCGCGTTCGCAGCCGATCGACCACCGGCAACAGGACGGTCACGTCAGCGGTGTTGCCGGGCACCATCTCGGTGCAGATCGGCCGGCCCTCGGCATCAACGACCAGCGCCAGGATCATTTGCGCCAGATCGGGGCGGAAGTCCTTGGAATGCCCGCGCTTGCCCAGCGTCTCGCCGCCCGCGCCATGGAAGGACAACGAGGTGGTGTCCATGAACACAAGGCTGAGGTCGGTGAACAGGTCCTGCCGGCGCGCGAAGAGCTTTTCCTCGATCGCGTCTTTCACGCAGCGCGCCACCAGCGCGCCTTGCGCCTTTTCGCCGAGTTCCTCGCCCAGCCACGCCATGGCCCGGTAAAAGTGATGGAGCGCCAGACCCTCGGCGCCCTCGATACCATAATCGGCCATCCAGTTCGCGCAGTCGCGGTCCGAGCCCGAGACGAACAGCCGATGCAGCGTGCCAACGAACACCGCCCGTTCCACCGCAAAGCCGAACTGGCGCCCTTCCAGCACCTCTTCCAGCACCTCGCCGATCCCGAGCCGCTCCCACAGCCGCCCGAACAACAGCGGACCGCCGATGCGGCGAGAGGCAATTCGCCCCGCGTCAATGTCGGACAGGATGAGGCTGCGTTCGCCATGGCGCGCAATCGAGGCCGCCAATCTGTCAAGTTCGCCGCTGGCAACCAGCGCATCCTTGCGGCCCAGCGCCTTTATCGTGCGCTGGCGAACGGTTTTACCGTCGCGGACACTTTCCACGAGGTAAAGATAGCGGTGGCCGCGCGCGACTCTCTCAACGACAAACATGCCAGCGTTGTTAGCGAATAAATGCCATCAAATCCATACAACATGCGGCTAGCAGATCAAATGTTGTTACCACACATTTTCGCGCCGAAAACTCAAGGCCAGTGAATTCAATAGCTTAACGGACAGCGTTCGCCATCCGTTCACCTCCAACTGTTCAAGTCGGGTCATAGAGATGGCCCAAGAATTGTTCGGTCTGCTGATCGAGCAAAGTCGGGTCTTCCCTCAGCAGCCATGCACAGTTTCGGCGCGACGGCGGCCGCCATCGGGCATTTGGCGGAGCGGTCGATGAGCACTGCTGGCGGGCGGCGGTCCACCTGTAGACGGTCGCCCTGCTGCCTGCAAAGCCGCGGCGCTTGATTTCGCTCCACAGGTGCAACCCGTTGCGTTGGCCTTCCTGCCAGCGTCCTTCGAGATACTCCTGGAAAGGATCTATGAAAACCGAGCGCGCGGGCGGCCGCCGGTGCTCGGGCTCCCCGCCCGCTGCAAGCCAGCGCTCGACCGTTCTCACGCTCATGCCGGTCCGGGGCGCGATCTGTCGCGGCGACATGCCGGTCGTCCGCAAATCAAGGACTTCAGCATAGAGTTCACTGCGCTGGTTGCGGCGCGACCGGCGCAGGCCATCAAGCTTCGGGGAAGTCTCCACTGATGGTTCCGGATTGGCGTCGGCATCGCCACTCATCTCGGCCATCATCGCCTTTCCGGCGCCACTGACCGCTTTGCGATGGCGGCCGAGGGCCAGACGCAACGCTTCGCCCAGGTTCTGGAGAAGATGCCAGCGGTCGGCGACCTGCGTTGCATGGGGAGCACCACGACGGGCGCCGTCAGCATAAATGCCGGCGCGATCGCGAGCGATGACTTCGATGCCCGGATAACGTTTCAGCCATGACGCGACCGTGTTGGCATTTCGGTCGGGCAACAGATCGAGGACGCGGTTGCGCTCCAGATCGCAGATGATCGTTCCGTAGCGCTGTCCTCTGCGCCAGGCCCAGTCGTCGATGCCAACCACCCGCGGCGCTTCCGGCGGCTCGAACCCGGCCGCGCGGATCATCCGCAACAGCGTGTCGCCGCTCACCGGCATGGCGAGTTTGCGCGACAGGCGCGAGCCGGGTTCACCGCCGGCCGCGAAGCCGATCACCAACTGGCTCTCGCCGAGGCGGGCGGTGCGTCTTGACCCGGTCCGCACGCTTCGAACGGAATACGTGAAGTGCCCCCGAGAATGGGTCCAGGCCGCCATCCCTGACCAGCGCCATCAAAGATGCCGCGCCCTTGCGGAAGTCGACCGGCTGGCACGACACGTAAACCACCACACCGGAAGCGATCATGCCTTACGAACCGCGCGGATGATCCTCGCCAGGCGATCAGGATCGACATCGCCGCCGGCGCGCACCACTGCGTCGCCAATGACGATTTCCACCGTGTCGCTGCCCACCGCTTCAAAGCGCGTGAACTTCGCCGGCTTGCTCGCTCCCTCCGTCAGTGGCGCAACCATGCCCGACGAAAGCGCCTTGCGGCGCCACGCATAGAGCTGCGAGGGGTCCAGCCCCTCGGAACGCGCAACCGCCGAGACATTGCCCCCTGGCGAGAACGCTTCGGCGACAAGCCGTGCCTTCTCTCGTCCGACCGATGGCGCGGCTTGCGTCGGGACGGCACAGGCTCCGCCGTCAAAATCTCGAATGTTCGATGATGGCTCATACTGTCGCTCATAGGATTCTCCGCATGATTCATGCTGAAAATGACCATCAACAGAGCTGGCTCGGTTTGTTTGAACAGGATTTCCCGATTTATAAGTGGAATCCTACCTGTGTTTAGGCCGCTTCGGGAGCGTCATTGGGGTGAAGTAGGCCTCATCGGGCGTTCTGTCGTCAAGGCTCGAATGAGGTCGTCTCTGGTTATAAAAAGTCAGGAATTTACCGATGGAAGCACGTGCCTGGCTGACGCTTTCATAGGCTGGAGATAGACCTCGTTGTATTTGACGGTTCGCCATAGGCGCTCGACGAAGACGTTGTCGCGCCAGGCGCCCTTACCATCCATGCTGATCTGGATTTTCTGATCGAGCAGGATCTTGGTGAACTCGATGCTGGTGAACTGGCTGCCCTGGTCGGAGTTGAAGATTTCCGGCTTGCCATATCGGGCGAGCGCCTCCTCGAGTGCTTCAATGCAGAACGCCGTGTCCATCGTGATGGAGAGCCGCCAGGACAGAACCTTGCGCGTAAACCAGTCGACGATGGCGACCAAATAACAAAACCCACGTGCCATCGGGATATAGGTCAGGTCTGTCGCCCAGACCTGATTGGGCCGGGTGACCGGCAGTTTGCGCAACAAATAGGGATAGATTTTGTGCCCATCCCCGGGCTTGCTGGTGCGCGGTTTGCGATAAAGCGCCTCTATGCCCATGCGCTTCATCAAGGTTCGCACGTGTAAGCGGCCCGTTTCATAGCCCTCCCGCTTCAGGAGTTTTTGCATCAGCCGGCTGCCGGCGAACGGATAATCCATGTGTAATTCGTCGATCCGGCGCATCAGCTTCAGATCGGCGGCTGACACGGGCCGAGGCAAGGCGTAGACGCTGCCCCGGCTGATCCCCAATTCGGCAGCCTGCTTTGTAATCGGCAAGTCATGGTCGCGATCAATCATCGTTTTACGCTCGCCAACAGCCCGGCCTTGTCGAGCGCCGAGCCTAAAAAATCATTGGCCAGCGTCAATTCGCCGATCTTGGCATGAAGAACCTTCACATCGACCGCTGGTGCCGCTTTCTCCCCACCGTTAAACACGCTCGCGGCTCCCTCAAGAAGCTGTTTCTTCCAATCCGCGATCTGGTTGGGATGCACATCGTATTGCTGCGCCAATTCCGATAGCGTCTTTTCCCCTTTCAGGGCCGCAAGCGCCACTTTGGCTTTAAAACCAGCAGCATGGTTACGGCGAATTCGTTTCGGCATTTCAGCTCCTGTTCGTGAGCCACTCTGGCTCAGCTCAGGCAGAAATTCCACTTAAACCCCTGTTCAATTTTGCCGAGCCAGCTCTCAACCGCCTGCACGCTACGTGGGGATGCCTACGCGCTTACCCTTGAGGCCACTCAAGATCGCTGTCGCGCAACTCGCTCGTAGCTTTCAGGCTACTGTCAGCTAGCTCTGCAAGAAGGGTTGTTGTGGGGACAACCAGTCAGGAGATCTTATGAACTAGGAGACCTTATCAATACCGTCCGGCGTTGCACGATCGCCAAATGGCAAACGACGCCGGATCATCGGCAAACACGTCACGGACCAAGGAGAAGCCGTCCCATGATCACCCAACAAAAAATGCCACCTCACGTTTCCCAGATGCACTCAAAAATGACGCTCGAGTCAGACCTGGCAACATGCTGATGGAACATCTGGCTCGGGGCTGGCCATTGACCCACTCTCTCCCACTAAGTGCGGCGAGCACGCAGCACCTTCAAAACAAGGGTCAACTCACTTTGACTCAAACCTTGCCCATCGGCCGGTCACGAAAAGAGAAGCCATCAGTAACCCTTCGGTTTGGCTGCCTGCGCGGGACACTTTTTGCGACCGCGCTGGCGTTTGTGACCACCGCTCCGGTTTTAGCGGCCAACGACGACATCAAGGCAACGAATTTCCTGCTCGACAACGGCATGGAAGTGGTCGTCATCCCCGATAACCGCGCGCCGATCGTCACCCATATGGTCTGGTACAAGATCGGCAGCGCCGACGAGCCGCCCGGCAAATCCGGCATCGCGCATTTCGTCGAGCATCTGATGTTCAAGGCGGCGACGATCAACCATGCCGCCGGCGAGTTCGACCGCGCGGTGGCCGAGATCGGCGGCTCGCACAACGCCTTCACCTCTCAGGACTATACCGCCTTCTATGAGACGGTGGCGCCTCCCGCGTTGGAGCAGATGATGAGCTTCGAGGCCGACCGCATGTTCAACCTCAGCATCACCGACGATGATATCAAGACCGAGCGCGACGTGATCATCGAGGAGCGCCGCTCGCGCATCGACAACGATCCCCAGGCGGTGCTGGGCGAGGCGGTCGACGCCACGCTCTGGCAGAACCAGCCCTACCGAATACCTGTCATCGGCTGGATGCAGGAGATGGAGAAGCTGGACTGGACCGACGCCAGGGCCTTCTACGACAAATATTACACGCCCAACAACGCCGTGCTGGTGGTGGCCGGGGACGTCGCGCCGGAGACGGTAAAGGCTCTGGCCGAGAAGACGTATGGAACGGTGCCGGCGGCTCCTGGTCTAACCCGCATCCGTCCGGTCGAGCCGGGGCAGAACACTAAGCGCACGGTGACGCTGACCGACGCGCGCGTGTCGGTGCCGAACTTTTCGACGCATTGGGTGGTGCCGTCCTATCGCACCGCTGAGCGCGGCGAGGCCGAGGCGCTCGACCTGCTGGCCGAAATCCTCGGCGGCGGCACCCGCAGCCGGCTGTACCAGCAGTTGGTAGTGAAACAGGGCATTGCCGCCGAGGCCGGCGCCCATTTCGAGGGCACCATGCTGGATGCTAGCTACTTCAGCATTCACGGCTCGCCGCGGGGCGACGCCAAGCTTGCCGACATCGAGGCCGCGGTCGACGCCGAGATCGCCCGCATCGCCAGGGACGGCGTCACCAGCGACGAGCTGGACAAGGCGAAAGACCGCTATGTCCGCTCAGTAATCTTCGCCCACGAACAGCAGGACTCCATCGCCAGCATGTATGGCTCCACGCTTGCCACCGGCGGCAATCTGAAAGACGTCGAGGAACGGCCGGACCGCATCCGCAAGGTCACCGCCGATCAGGTCAAGGCCGTTGCCGCCCGCTATCTCGTGTCCGACCATTCGACCACCGGCTATCTCTTGCCTCTCTTGCCCAATACGGAGAATTGATGTGACGATGAACCAACACCGTGCCGCCTTTGCACAAGCCCTGCCTTTTCCGCTTTCAGCGGCACAAGGCAGCGTCGCGCGCTTCGCCACCCCGCTGGTCATCGTCATTCTCGCCATCCTCTTCCTCATCCTGCCGGCGCTCAGGGCCCATGCGGCGATGAATATCCAGGAGGTGAAATCTGAAAAGGGGATCACCGCCTGGTTGGTTGAAGACCATACGCTGCCGATCGTCACCATGGATTTGGTCTTCGACGGCGGCACCACCCAGGACCCGGCCGGTAAGGAGGGGCTTGCCAATTTGATGACCGGCTTGCTCGACGAGGGCGCCGGCGATCTCGACAGCGAGACCTTCCAGGTGCAGCTCGACGATGCCGGCGCCGAGATGAGCTTCGACGCGCAGCGCGACGGTATCCATGGCTCGATGCGCCTGCTTTCCGAGCGCCAGAACGCCGCTTTCGATCTGGTCAGGCTCGCGGTGAACAGGCCTCGCTTCGATAAGGAGCCGGTCGAGCGTATTCGCGCCCAGCTTCTCTCCGAAATCATCGCCAACGAGCGCGAACCTCACGTGATCGCCGAGCTTGCCTGGCTGCGCAGACTCTATGGCACGCATCCGTATTCGCGGCCGCCCGAGGGCACCAAGCAAAGCTTGGCCCACATAACGCCCGCCGATCTAAGCGCCTTCCACAAGACCGCTTTCGGTCGTGACGGGCTGCACGTGGCGGTCGTCGGCGACATTGATGCCAAAGCCCTGAGCGCAAGGCTCGACCAGTTGTTCGGCGATTTGCCTCAGAAGCAGGCGCTCGCCCCCGTATCTGATGTCACCCCGAAGCTCGGCGGGTGGACGTTGGTCAAATCCGCATTGCCCCAGACTTCATTGCCCCAGACTTCGCTCCAGCTGGCTTTTCCCGGCATCGGACGCAGCGACCCGGAATTCTATGCCGCGCAGCTGATAAACAATATACTCGGAGGCTCGCCATTTACCTCACGTCTTTTCCAGGAAGTGCGCGAAAAGCGCGGCCTTGCCTACGGTGTCTCCTCTAGCTTGGAAGGCTACCAGCATTCCAACACGCTTGTCGTGACGACATCGACGCGCGCCGACAGGGCGGCCGAGACGCTCGACCTGATAAGACAAGTAATCAAGGAGCTGGTGGACACAGGCCCAACATCGGCCGAGCTCGAAGCGAGCAAGAAGTATCTGATCGGTGCCTATGCCATCAACAATCTGGGTTCCTCCAGCTCGATTTCAGCCACGCTTGTCGAATTGCAGCTAGACAATCTCGGCACCGACTACATCCAGCGGCGCCCGGCCCTCATCGAGCAGGTGACGCTCGACCAGGTCAGGGCGGCGGCGAAGAAGCTGCTTTCGGCCGAGCCCGCCATTATGGTGGTCGGCCCGCCGCTGGGGGGCAAAGGATGAGCCCAGGACCCATTTGCCTTCCTTCTCCCTCCATCGCTTAGAGAGTGAACTGCCACCATGTCCGAACAACCCTTGCCGACGCTGCCGATATGGCGCGTCGATCACATCGAGCCCTCGACCGAGAAGTTGGCGCTACGCGCCAACGGTCCGATCCACCGCGTGCGCTTCCCGTCCGGGCACGAAGGCTGGTGGGTGACAGGCTACGACGAGGCCAAGGCGGTGCTGTCCGACGCGGCGTTCCGGCCCGCGGGAATGCCGCCGGCAGCATTCACCCCGGATTCGGTGATTCTCGGTTCGCCGGGGTGGCTGGTCTCGCACGAGGGGGCGAGCATGCCCGGTTACGCATGATCGTGGCGCCGGCCTTCAGCAACCGCAGGGTGAAGCTGCTCGCGCAGCAGGTCGAGGCGATCGCCGCGCAGTTGTTCGAGACGCTGGCGGCCCAGCCCCAGCCCGCCGACCTGCGGCGCCACCTCTCCTTTCCGCTTCCGGCCATGGTCATCAGCGCGCTGATGGGCGTACTCTACGAGGATCACGCCTTTTTCGCCGGGCTGTCCGACGAGGTGATGACGCACGAGCATGAAAGCGGCCCGCGCAGCGCGTCGCGCCTGGCCTGGCCTGGCCCGGCCTCGCCTGGCCTGGCCTGGCCTGGCCTGGCCTGGGAAGAACCGCGCGCCTACATTCGCGGCAAGATGCGGGACAAGCGCCAGGATCCGGGCGACAACCTGCTGACGGATCTGCTCGCGGCGGTCGACCAGGGCAAGGCGACCGAGGAAGAGGCGATCGGCCTGGCGGCGGGCATGCTGGTGGCGGGGCGCGAGTGCACTGCCGCGCAGATCGAATTCGGCCTCTGTTGCGCGACGCCGGGGAGGCCATCGCCCCGCTGGGGCCGCGTGCGGAACGTGCACTTAAATGGTGCGAGAACGACCGATGCCGAACGTGTCATCGCGGCCATGGAAAGATGTGGCTGGGTCCAAGCGAAGGCGGCACGCCTGCTTGGACTGACGCCGCGCCAGATTGGCTACGTGCTGAGGAAATACGGTATCGAGATCAAGCGTCTTTGAAACAAACGACCGAAGCGAGTGGCTGGAACAAATCAAGCATGGTGCTTTGGCGCATTGAGACGAGTGGATGCGGGGGCTCCCGCGTCAGTGCCAATTCCGATCCGATCGACACAGCCCGCCTGATCTCAGGCAAGAACATGGGGGCTACACCCGAGATGAGGGGTTGCTACCTAGCAAATGAGATTGGCAGGCAGGAGGGCGTATTTTAGCTATTTCAACCTGGTTGGCCCCCACGACAGGCGGCCGTTATGTCAAGCAAAATAGTACGAGGAACCGATGCTACCAATCTCCCGTCATACCCTCTGCGCGCTCGCTATCCTTTTTGGTGGACAACACGCCCATGCTGTCACGTGCCGGGATCCGGACTTACCGCTGAAGCCCACGATTGCTTTTGAGAGAGAAAATCGTGGACGGCAAGCCGACCACGATCGAAGAGCATCCTTGGCAGGTCGCACTCCTTATTAACGGGAACTTTTGCGGTGGATCGGTGATCGCAGAGCGATGGATCGTCACAGCGGCGCACTGTTTAGCGGATGAAAAAGACGACGTGAAGGTCGAGGTCAAGGTAGGCGCTACAGATTACCATGATGGCGTTTCGTTCTACGCAAAGAGTTTTTTTGTTCACGAAGAATATAACCCGGACACATGTGAACATGACGTGGCGCTGGTGCGAGTGGACAGTACGCAGCCCGCAGCAATCATCCCCCTTGCTACCTCCAGTACGCAAATTGCTATTGGCGAGGGACTTACCGTGTCGGGTTGGGGAAATACGTTAGACGTTGGAGAATCGTCAGACGGTGGAGAACCATCAGACCAGCTCCTAAAGGGCACCGTCCCGTACGTAGAGAACGAAACGTGCAATGGTCCGGACTCATATGCTGGGGGGATCTTTCCTGGGATGATGTGCGCCGGAAGCATCAGCGGCGGGACCGATGCTTGCCAAGGGGACAGTGGAGGTCCTCTAACCAAAGGCAATAGCCCAGAGGACGCCATCTTGGTTGGAATTGTATCGACTGGGGACGGTTGCGGAAAGCGGCTGAAGTACGGTGTGTATACGCGCGTGTCGTCTGAGCGCGAGTGGATCTTGGATAAGATGTCACAATTCGGTAACTGAGGCGGCGAGTCAGAATGCGTGCAGGATGGAAAATTCACGTTGCCGCCTCTATCTGAACGCGCAGATTGTGAACTAACCGGAGTTCGGCTTAACAGGTGCCCTCACCGTGTCCCATGAATGCTGTGCAGGCTACCGACAAACCGGCCGGATGCGAGTTGCGTCACGCTAATGCGAACGAGAACTCGTTCCGTTTCCGTTTCCGTTGCCGCGTCGCAGCGCACCATCACATTCCCCGTGCAGTTTGCGGCACGTTGTAATTGAAAGCTTCATTCCTTTGGCACGATTGCGTCGGATGATACGTAAACGTTGCACGGGACGATAGAATGAGCGGTGAGCGTCATCCAGTTTCTTGCGTTAATGGTCCACTCAGCCTTCACGCAGTGGCAGCCGCGCAGACGCTGACGGCGCGGGCCATCCCGATAGTCATCTATCCGGTCTGCGGAGAACAAGAATCAGAATGGGAGCGAGATCAGCATGTACTCGAATTTGAAACGTTTGGCCCAAGCAACTGCCATCGCCTCGCTCTGGACCATTGGGTCAGTCGCGCTGTCGATTTTGTATGGGTGCCACACGATGGAAAATATGGATGCAGGCCTAACATCGTTACGAGGTCAACCGTATCAAGAGGCGTTTCGCGTTCTCAGCTTTCCCGATGCGGAGAGCATGATAGCCCATAAGCGTGTTTTCACGTGGGTAACCCGGGACGCCGGCTCATACACTGTTCCAACGTTTAATTCGGGCACGGCCTATGTGAACGGGGAGCCGATCTACGTCGAGACCCAAGGCACAGCAACCGAGATCTACGACGATCACTGCAAAATCGACGTGATCGTTGGATCCTCCGACATGATTGAGGACATCAAGTACGATGGAAACATCGGAGGCTGCGAGAGGTATGCACGCCGGCTTCGTCCCAAGGCTCAGTAACTGCAAATTTTTAGCGATCACGTGTAACCTTATACAACTTCGGATTTCCGGATTTACCCGATCAGTTAGATCCCAACGCGGGAATTTTGCAGTAGAGGCTTATGTACACGTGGTCATACTGGGTGAGACGCAGACACATCCTGCGATGTCAAACATGTATTCTCCAGCGCAGCATAAAGGACTTTACGGACCTTCGTCAACACGGGCCGAATCCCTGCTCTTCATTGTAGCCAACGCAGTATGTCAAAAGCAGAGGCTCCAGTAAGGCCAGAACTCCTTATCAGAGCACGCATGTTGTTCGTAGCCATACAGATTGAGGAAGAGGCCAATTTGTCGCCCCGTGACATGTCGCCTGGCATTGTCCGATGTACGACAATGTTGGAGATGCGACATAGCCGCTTCGATCGATTGCCTTATAATTAAGCGAGTTTTTCCTTTGGCACGCATATTGCTTCCGGTCATCAGTAAACGCGTCACGGACCGACGATGTCGAAAATGTTAGCATAATGATTCTGCCGGGGCGACATCCGGCCTTACTACAGCAGGACCATCCAGATGCAGAAAAGGAAGAGGCCGTCCTCGCCGAGGAATAGTCGAGTCAGGGCGCCATAGGCGCTTTTTCGTACGCATCCGAGCAAGGCCGCCTTGTAGGCCTCGTGGGGGTTGCGCACTGACTGTCCTTGTTGACGTCAATAAGGACAGTGCGGAAATGGAAGGCACCAAAAGGGACCGCTATTGCGGCGACCGCGTAAACAGCTTCCGGAACAACGCTTCCGAACGCTCCAGCCCTTCATCGGTAAGGATCATTGACTTCGACTTGTTGACTGGGTCGCCGATCATGCCCTTCTCGTGAAGCCGATCCGTCGTTGCCCAGTCGAAACCCTTCCAAGCGCAACGCTCGTTATGCAGCGTCAGCCATAACAGCGCCAAAACCGCATCGTCGATCTTATCCTCATCGATCTCCATGAACCGATATTACCACGCGCGAAGCTCCAAAATCTCGCGGTCCTGCTCGGATGGATACGACGCAACTCAACCTGCAATCCTTCCAGAAAGCGCTCTTCACCACATTTGGCGCGGATACGCCCTACGGTCATCCCGTCGACCCCAGCGGTGCGCACGCCTCGATTAGCGGCCACGCGCCGCCAAGCACAGCGGATCGTGCGGATGTCGGTTAACCAACCCCACATGTCCCGCCATTTGTCGTCAGGATTTGCCTGACTCCACTGATGGAGTTTGCGTTGAACGCTGAGTATCCAAGCCTCGTCAGCTTGACGATCCATGTCCATGGATCATTTCTCCGTCATACAAGTCTATCGTCTTCCTGCTTCCCTTCGCCATGTGCATGGCTTTCCCATGCTCCGACTACTACGAAAGCTCCGCCCTCAGACTCGTCCTTCTCCGGTCGTCGCGGCTAGCCCAGTTCCGATCTGGGCAGGCGAGCTGAGTTCCCGTGTTCCGATCTTCAACCTTTGTGCCGTTAGGCGGTGAGCTATACCCCTTGCGATGCGGGAGATGGGCCAAGGAGAACCACTCCCATTGGCCTGCTGCCGGTTTCGTGGACACCGAGATAAGGTGTTTAACGGAACTGGAGAGTGGGAATGCAAAGAAGGAAGTTCAGCCGCGAGTTCAAGCTTGAGGCGGTGAGATTGATCAAGGATCGGGGCGTTGCGGTGTCCCAGGCTGCCCGCGACCTCGATCTCCACGAGAATGTGCTGCGCAAATGGGTGCGCGAGCTTTCGACCGATCCGCAGCATGCGTTTCCCGGTCATGGGCAGATGAAGCCGGAGCAGCAGGAGATCGACCGGCTGCGCAAGGAAGTGGCGAAGCTGAAGGCGGAGCGCGACATCCTAAAAAAGGCCGCAGCCTACTTCGCGAGGGAAGTGACATGAGGTTCGCTTTCATCGCGAGGCACCGGAGCATCTGGCCGGTGGCATGGCTGTGCAGTGCGCTGGACGTGTCCCGGTCAGGCTTCCATGCTTGGCTCAACCGCAGCTCCAGCGCTCGCTCCCGGCATGACGAGATCCTGGTGTCCAGGATCGACCGCAGCTTCAAGAGCAGCGACCGAACCTATGGCGCCCGTCGCGTCTGGCACGACGTGCTGGCTGAGGGGCTGTCCTGCGGACTGCATCGCATCGAGAGGCTTATGCGGGAGAACGGTCTGCGTGCCAGGCCTCGGCGCCGCGGACTCCCGAAGGATATGGGCGAGCGAGCCGCAGTGTCGGACAACCTCCTTGACCGCGCCTTCGAGGCATCGGCGCCGAACCAGAAATGGGTCGCCGACTTCACCTATATCTGGACCGCGGAAGGTTGGCTCTACGTTGCCGCCGTGGTCGACCTGTTCTCCCGGCGGGTCGTCGGCTGGGCGATGAAGGCCGAAATGACAGCACAGCTCGTCACCGACGCCCTCATCATGGCGATCTGGCGCCGGGGCAAGCCCGACAGCCTGCTGCATCATTCCGACCAGGGATCGCAAGGCGGATTCAAGCGGTCGTCGCAACACTGATTGTGTTCACTCACGACAGCAACTCGTCAAGCGCTTCTGCCGGCGTTTTCCAGCCAAGGGTTTTTCTCGGTCGGGCATTAAGGGCCGCGGCCACGGCGGCGATCTCGTCGGCGCTGTGGACGCTCAGGTCGGTGCCCTTCGGGAAGTACTGACGCAGCAGCCCATTGGTGTTCTCGTTGGTGCCGCGCTGCCAGGGGCTTTGCGGATCGCAGAAGTAGACTTGGACACCCGCGTCGATCTTGAGACGATCGTGCTGAGCCATTTCGGCTCCCTGATCCCAGGTCAGCGAACGGCGCAGTTCTTCGGGCAAGGTGATGATGGTGCGCGTAATCGCGTCGCGCACGGCTTCGGCCCCGTGTCCCGCGAGAGCAGGGCCATTCTTCATGCGCGGAGCTTCGCCATGCCCCGCAAGCCGGGGAAGATGCAGCAACATCGTGAAGCGTGTCGTACGCTCAACCAGCGTGCCGATCGCCGAGCTGCCAAGACCAAGGATGAGGTCTCCTTCCCAGTGACCCGGCACCGCGCGATCGGCCGCTTCGGCGGGGCGTTGACTGATCATGATCTCCGGCAAGACAAAGCTCTTACCTCGACTGCGTACGCGGGCCCTGGGGACCCGCAGCACGCGCCCCGTTCGCAAGCAGGCCGACAGTTCGCGGCCTAGCGCTCCCCGACCCTGAACGAAGAGGGCTTGATAGATGGCTTCGTGGCTGATGCGCATCGTCTTGTCGTCCGGGAAGTCGATCGGCAAGCGTCGGGCGATCTGCTCCGGGCTCCAAGCCCTGGCCCATCGCCGATCCTTTCGCGGACCGTGTCGGCGGCCCTTCCACCGAACGGCCGGACCAGGAACGGCGGCGCCACTTGGGGTCATGACGACGCCGGCCAGTCGCTGCTCCACATAAGTGCGCAAGGTTGTGTTGAGCGCAAGCTTGGTCGGTTTGGGCCGATGGGCCGATCGGTCGGCGTGCCATTGGGCTGTCGATGCACGATATTCCAGCCCGCCGCTGCGCGTCGCGGCATTGCGTCGTAGCTCACGGGAGATGGTCGAGGCGGATCGGCCAAGTCGGCGTCCGATCTCGCGTCTCGAAAGGCCCTGAACGCGAAGAAGTGCGATCTCCTCACGTTCCGCAAACGCAAGGTATCGCTCTGACGGCGGCTTGGTGGAAGATCTGAACATCGCTGGTGCCATGCCGCCCGCCTGTCGGAACAATCTGGTTCCAACAGGCTGCGACATACCAGCCGCCAGCGCAGCATCTTCGCTGGTCAGCCCCTGCGCTATCCCCAACCAGAATCGCTGGAGTTCAGATCGCCCCGCCACTGGCGGACGTCCCGGTGACGGCAACGGCGCCCGCCCAGAACGGTGTGATCGTCGCTTTCCAATGCCCATCGCAACCTCCTTCGTTCAAGTGTTGCGACGACCGCTTGAATCCGCCCAATACACGAGCGAGCAGTTCCAGCGCCTGATGGCCGATCACGGCATTACGTGTTCGATGAGCCGGTCCGGCAACGTCTGGGACAATGCTGCGATGGAGAGCTTCTTCTCGTCGCTCAAGACCGAGCGGACAGCCCGCAAGGTCTATAGGACGAGGGATGACGTCAGGGCGGATGTGTTCGATTACATCGAATGCTTCTATAACCCCCGGCGGAGGCACTCGACGCTGGGCTATCTGAGCCCCGTGGAGTTCGAGGAACAAGCTATGTTAGCTTAACCTCGTGTCCGTAAAACCGGCAGCAGGCCACATCTCGAGTGCTAAACATTGAGCCGCGCCAGTTCTGTTCGCATTATATTGCCTCCCACGCCATCGCGCGATTTGGAGACGGTCTCGGATATAGAGGCTTCCAACGCTCACTTCGTTATCTCACCATGGGCACTGCGGTAGCCCGACCTGCGCTCGATGGGCGCATCCGGTACAGTTAAGGCCGCTCTGCTTATGACACCCAACCGGCGACACCCGGTCGAGCTTTGCGGCCCCCTTCCATCTACTGTTCTCTGTAGAGGGGCGGCGTTACAGCCGCCGGTCGAAAATCAGCAAGTTTGGGAGGTGATACCTAACCTGAAAAATTCATGGGGGTTGGTGGATGTGGCGCAAGCCGTTGAAATGACTTAGGATTTGGTTGCTTAAGCCGATCCGAACCATTTCCCGGAGACCACACCCACCATGAACGATCTTACGCTGCCGCTGAGCGGTTTGTCATCAGTCGGCGGCAAGTCCGTCGTCGCCCGTTTCGACGGCGGCATGCTGTCGTCCAACAGCGGCGTTCTGGCTTTGGCCGAGGTGGAAAAGCGGTTGCGGGTGGCCGAGCGTCTGGCGCGTTGCATCGACGATCCGCGCTGCCCGGACCAGGTCGTCCACAGCCTGGCGGACATGATCGGCTTTCGCATGAAGATGATTGCCGCCGGCTACGAGGACGGCAACGACGCCAACCGGCTGCGCCGCGATCCGGTCTTCAAGATGGCCCAGGATGCGCTGCCGTCGGGTCGGGATCTGGCGTCGCAATCGACGCTGTGCCGGCTGGAGAACCTGCCCGGCGTGCGGGAGCTGGTTGCGATGGGGCGGGCGATGGTCGATCTCTATTGCGCCTCGTTCCGGCAGGTGCCGAAGCGGATCGTACTCGACATTGACGACACCTTCGACGCTGTGCACGGAGGCCAACAGCTTCGCCTGTTCAATGCCCACCATGACGAGTACGGCTTCCAGCCGATCGTAGTGTTCGATGGTGCGGGACGGTTCGTCAGCGCGATCCTGCGACCGGCCAAGCGGCCGAGTGGGGCTGAGATCCGCCCCCACCTGCGCCGTCTGGTGCGGGCGATCCGGATCAACTGGCCGAACATTCGAATCCTGCTCCGCGGCGATAGCCATTATTGCAGCCCGCAGGTCATCGACTGGTGCCGCGCCAACGACGTCGACTTCATCTTGGCCTCGCGCCCACCACGACCCTGCGCAAGCATGTCGCGGATCTGGAGGCCAGCACGACGGCGCGCTTCGAAGTGTCGGCCAAGACAGGCAAGGTCCGCAGGTTCAAGGAGTTCGTTGACGGCGCCGCTAGTTGGAGCCGCGTCGAGCGCATCATCGCGCGGGTCGAGGTCGGCGCCCAAGGTGCCGACACCCGCTTCATCGTCACCAATCTGGCCAGTGGCAAGGCCAAGGCGCTCTACGAGGACCTCTACTGCCGGCGCGGCGCGGCCGAGAACCACATCAAGTCCTGGAAGACGCATCTTGCCGCCGACCGCACATCCTGCACAAGAGCGACGGCCAACCAGTTCCGGCTCTTCCTGCATGCCGGCGCCTACTGGCTGATGTGGAGCCTGCGCGCTGCGATGCCGAGGCGCTCGAGCTTTGCCGTCGCCCAATTTGACACGCTGCGATTGCGCCTCATCAAAATCGCCGCGCGGGTGGTCGAGATGAAAACGCAAATCCGCCTGCACCTGCCGACATCCTGCCCCGACCAGCGTATTCTGCGCATCGTCCTCGATCGCATCCCCCAACTCGTGACATAGCGACGGGGCCAAGATGCCCCGAACCGAACCCGCCAACATCAACCCGCAAACCCCGCCTCCCATCACCGACGGATCAGCCCCGCCGCCCGACCAGGCTTGTCAAAATGCACCCACATCGCGACCAAATCGTAGCTTCAGGCCGCCGACAACTCATCGCTGTGCATCAAGGCGGCTAAGTCATACTTCACCTCCCGCACCGTCACGGCGCACCGATGTCCTCGGAAAACCGGCTGATAAGGCCGAACCCCTTGGAAAGGGAAGTGCCGCCCTTGAAGAGTAGCCTTGGACTATCGGCAGGCAGGCCATTGAACAGGGCGTCCAAGGTCCAGCAGACCCAGAAGTCCTTTTCGATATTCTGCGGCCTGGAGTTAAGACGCTGAGCTGTTGTTGTAAACAAGCCCATTCTTGTCTCGGTGTCGGCGCTCAGGACCTGGTCGTAAGCAGAATTCATTGGCTCAGCATTCTCGGAGGCATAGTCCCGCTCGGCTGGAGCCGGCCTTGGGATACCTCAGCGGCGTCCTGCAGTAGGGGCTTCAAGCCGCCAAGTCGGCACGGAGGCGGTCACCTTGGTCGGGATCGTTCAGCAGTCGGCGCAGGCGCCGTAACAGTTTCTGGTTCCCTTCATCTTGGCCTAGCATATCGCGCATCCAATGCAGCGCCTGGACGACGCGCATTGCCGGACGCCCAGCCCAGTAGAGTTTGCTGGCCGACGTGGGCCGGAAGGTGATGTCGAGGTTGCCAAGTCGAATCGGCCGCAACCGCGCATCGGCGTGTACGACGATGCGGGCTGGTACAGCGTCAGTCAGGCCGAGGTCATTTGCTGCGGTCTTGCCGTCAACGAGAACCCGGATCTGATCACGCCGCGCCACGGCGTCGATGACGCCACGGGGGGCTGGTGGGCTTTTCTGTTGAGTCAAGGTGTGAACGTTGGTCGATCGTAAAGTCCGCGATCAATCCGCCGCAGTTCGGCGGCCTTGACCATCCGCTGCAGCACTTTGTCCACCGCATCGCGATTGCCGAGGTTAAGAAAATCCGCAGGCGTTCCAGACTATGCGTGGCGGACTTGTCGCCATGTGATCTTGGATGAGAGCCTGCAGGTCAGATCGAGTCTCGCTCATGTCCGAAATATGTACGAGACTGTTGAATAACTAGCCGGAACGACCGCAGGGCACTGGAGCCGATATGTTGGCGCGATGTCTGCCGAACCGTTCCACTTCATGCAGCGGCCGGTCGTCTTGCCAACAGTTGGAGGTTCTGAACCGCTGCGGCGAGAAGGAATTCTTCTTTTGCCCCGCTCAGGCCTCGTAGCCTCAATCGTCGAAACGCGATGTTGCGCTTGAAGTGGCCAAAGAGCCGCTCGATCCTCTTGCGCAGTCGCCGTGAGCGGGCATAGCCAGGTGTTTCGCGCAGCGCCCGTACCTGATCACGTGCATCCTCGTCGAAGGATCGTGTAATTCGTCGCGCTGGTCCGTCTGTGCAACTCAGCTTTGAACGACAGGCGCCGCAGTCGGACGGGCGAGCGAAATAGACATTGGCGCGCGCGCCGATGTCCCTTCCCCGATAGGTCAATTGCCGACCTTCAGGACAGGTGAAGCTGTCACTCTGCCTATCATAGGAGAAAGCATCGCGGGTCAGTTTGCCGGCGGTCTGGTGTTGGCGTTCAATCACCGGGATATGCGGTTCGATACCCTGCTCGAGAAGCCAGCTCAGAAGCCCGGCGCTGCCGTAAGCCTTATCAGCTGCCAGCCGTTCAGGCGTCAGTCCGAGACGCTCGCGCGTCCGCACCACCATTGTCTTGGTTGTGTTCACCTCCGCAGCGAAGCGAGCCGGACTGGCCTCGACGTCAAGAATGACGCTCGTTTCAGTGTCGATGTAGTAGTTGGTTGAATAACCGAAACGGCCACGTCCATGCTTGTTTGACCAGCCAGCTTGCGGATCAATCGGCGATAAATGTTTCGGCGTCGAAGGTTCACGCTCATCTGGGGCCTGCGGCAGCGCTGCGTCGAGTGCGGCTAGATACTCATGCACTGGCCGCGAGATCGTGCCACCGTCGGACCAGGCGATTGCATTGGCGTCACCAGGAAGTTTCTTCTGCCAGCTCGCATCCGCCTCGATGAAGCTGGCATCGACTGCAGTATCCGTGCCTGAGACCAACCCAGCAGTGGCACAATGACCGACGATCTCCTCGAACAACCTTCGAAACAGATCCCCTTGGCGAAAGCGGCCGTAGCGGTTTTTGCTGAACGTTGAGTGGTCCGGCACAGCTCCGTTGAGGCCGAGCTTGCAAAACCAGCGGAACGCCAAGTTAAGATGAACGTCCTCGCAAAGCCTCCGCTCTGACCGAATGCCGTACAGGTAACCAATAAGCAGCATTCGCAGCATCAACTCGGGATCGATCGAAGGCCTGCCAGTGTGGCTGTAGCTTGAGGCGAGGTGCTCATGCACAAAGCTTAGATTAAGCGTCGCATCGATGCGTCTGAGTAGGTGACCGGCAGGTACGTGCTCATCAAGCCGAAACTCGTAGAAGAGTTGTTCTTGAAGATCGAGCCTGCCCATCATGACAAATCATCTCCAGCGCTCAGCAGAGGGATGGAATCACGTGTTGGGAGGCCATTCAAGCCGAGTTTTTCAACAGTCTCGTACGTATTTCGGACGAACGCCAAGCCCTGGAATGTCCGAAAAATCCACATATTTCGGACCAACAACCTGGCTAACTTGCTACTAACAATCCAAGTAGCTGCCGAGCTCGACGTCCTCATCAAATGATTGATAGCGCAAAACGCCCTCATCGACGTAGAGCGGTTACGACACAATCACCCATTACTCTCCAAGTTCGTGAATCGCTACGCTCGGCACAACAGCCTTGGCGATCTCGCACAGGTGCTGGTGATGCGTCAGGTAGACAACCTGCCCTGCACTTGCCATCTCCCCAAACAGCCGGAAAACCTCCTCGGATCGGACATGGTCGAAGGTTTCCATTATGTCGTCGGCGATGAATGGAACTGAGGGTCGAAATTGCGCAAATTCGTAGTACCCAGCAAGCCTGAGCGCCAGGTAGAGCTGAAAGCGCGCGCCCTTTGACAGCGCGTCGGCGACCTTGGATTGCCCATCGCGCTGCAACGCGATGAGCACTTCCCCACCCTTTACAGGTTGAGTTGTCAGGCCAGAGTACTGGCCGCGCGTCATGAGGGCGAACGCGTCTGATGCGCGCTCCATCATCCCGGAGCGGTGACGCTCGCGGTAGAGACGCAGAGCATTTCCAGCCGACATTATTCCCAATTTCAGCTCGATGTAGCGGACGGCCTTTTCCTCGATTTCCAGAAGGACGGTGCGCCGTTCGGCATCTATCCGGGCAACAGCGCTGTCGCCGCCAATCGCGTCCAGCTTGTCGGTCGCGCGCGTCTGCCGAATGAGCTGGTGCTGTATCGCCTCGTCAGAAGCGCGAAGCCGTTGCTCTGCCTCAGCCTTCTCGATTGCGAGACTGTCGAGATCGACAGCATCCAATATCGAACGCGCCTGCTCGAACCCCTCCACCGCGAGCTCGGACGACAGCTGCTCCTCAAGTCCGGCCACGGCTGTGCGCAGGCGATCCCTGTCGCGCAGCAGTTCGTCGCGTTGCACGACTTCGGATAGCGTGGCCACGCCAAAGACGCTCAGGACCTCGTTCCTGCGGCGCTCATGTACCGAAATCTCGGCATCGAGGGTCTCACGCCCATCCTGCAGGCGCTGCAGGTCATTGACGAGGCCTGCCTTGGCCTCGCGCATGCGCTCGGCGCGCTCCAGGCGCTCGGCAAGCCGAACCGCCAGCTGTTCCGGTTCGTCGTCGTTGGCCGCCTCGCCCGCTTCGGCTGCAACGGCGGTAACCTCGACCAGAAAATTGTCCCTGTCGGCCTCCATCTTCTCGATACGGAGTCGCATGGCGTCCCGGTCTTGAAGACATTTGGACAGTTCAGCCAATTGATCGAGGACGCCCCCGACGCCGGTCGCCGAGATGCCGCTCTCGAGCCAGGTGCCCTTGAGCGCTTCGGCAACGCCGGCTAGCCATTCATCCTCACGTCGCTCAGCGACTTCGATGGCTCGGCGTCTAGCGGCCAGATCCTCTTGCCTTGTGCCAACGGTCTTGAGCGCCTCGGTGCGCTCAGCGTCCACCTTGAATTGTCTCTCAAGGAACAGCTCTGCCACGGCCATGGCCGTCTCCAGGCTGTCACCAGGATCCGAACCGACGCCAACGCTCGCCCGTGCGCCGCTCAGCTCCAGGCGTATTCGGCCTTCCTCATCAACCGCCCGCTCGGTCTTCTTGCGGGAAAGCTCGATCTCCTCCCAGGCCGCGAGCGCATCGATCCGGGCAGCAATGCGATCCTCGATCAGTTCGATCAGCTGTTCGGGGGATGTCTCGGGGATTTCTCCAAGCAGGTCTCTTGCGACTGCAAGAACTTCCGAGGGCACAGCCTCCCGATCTGAGCTGTTGCGTTCAAGTTGGTCGCGCGTATGCGCGATGGTGGCGGCGGTTTCTGCGAGGTTGCGGTTTGTGCTGCGGATCTCAACGAGCTCCCGGGCGTTGGCTAGACGGCCTGCCGCGACGCTGTCGTCTCGAGCCAGTGCTGCCGCGAAATCATCCGCCGTATCGCCAGTCAGGTCATCGCGATGCCTTGCCCAGGCGTCGTCCCGGGCGCGCCGAATAGCGTCCGCCGCGTCATCGTCGGTGACATCGACCGAGGCACGAAGGGCTTCCAGCCGCGCCGAAAGCAAGTCGTGATGGCCTTGGTGCTCGGCAAGACGTTCGGAAAGGACGCCCCTGCTCATCCCGAGCTCTGCTGCCAGCGCCTTCCATGCGCCAAGCCGCCCAGCATTCGGAATGGCGATCCTGGCCAATGCCTGAGCATCTCCCGACCAGGGATGCAAGCGCGCGATCGCAGCTTCCCATCGAATTGCACCTGCATCTGCGGCCTCGCGTGCCGCCTTGGTCTCCCTCATGTACCCGCTGGCCTTTGCCGTAGACAAAGCCGAAACCAGCCTTGCCCTGGCAGGCTCCGGCACGGCCCGTTCTTCGCCGACCCGCTCGCGTGCCGCCTGGAGCGCATCAGCAGCTGCCGCGGCCTCCTCACGCGCAACGCGCAGGCTGGTAACGATCCCGGATCGCTGCTCGACCATGGTGCGCACAGCGCCAATGGTTGCAGCAGGCAAGAGCAGTTTGGCAGGGTGTAGCTCGGAGGACCTTCCAAGAGCGGCAAGGCAGGTCGCCACGGCATTGTCGAGGATTTGCAGCTCCGTCCTGCGACTTGGCAGGTCGAGACCGGCCGAGACGTGGCGCACCTTGCGGTCGGCCAGGCCGCGAACCCGTTCGGAGATCGCAAGGATCACCGCGTCCACATCGACCGAGGCGATTTTCGTCGTCACCCGCTCGAGCTCGTCCCCACTCGCGGATAGCCGCGTTCTCAGACTGGCGTCGGTCTCGATCATGTCCGCGATGCTGCCCGTCCAGGTCCGTAACGGTGAAGCGATCTCAGGCAACTCGGCTAGTTGGGCTTCCTTACGTCGGATATCAGCAAGGATCGGGATCGCGCGAAGATATTTCGCGATCGTATCGAGCCGAGCCGACAGCACCGACCGTTCGGCGATGCTGCGGTCGTATTTTTCCGTCGCGTCCAGACGCTCTGTCTCGAGAGTTTCGAACGTCGACGCCAAGGTGTCGATTGCCTCCTTCCCGGACTTCAGTTCCGCAAGCCGCTTCTTGAGCAGCGCAAGCTCGGTTCCGTGTGCCTGCTTGCGATAGAGCTTGTCCGCTTCGGCCTCCAGCACGCTCAATGTATCGCTTGCGTGCCCGAGGCCAGCGCTGGCCGTGAACAGCAGCTTGCCTAGGTCGCCGCGCGATTCCAGGATTGATTTTCCACCTGCTTCCAGCGTTTCGTCGTCCAACGAGAACATGGTCTCGTATGCGTCGCGAGACAGCCCGGCGAGATGTGCTGATATCGCCATTTCGCTGACCGGTTGGCCATTCGCGTTCAACAATGGGTTGGTGCGCTGTTTCGTGCGTGTGAACGTGTGCTCCGCGCCGCCGAGTTCGAGTACCCCGCCGATGCGCATTGCGCTGTATTCGTGCAGGAAATTGTAACGGCTGCGTTCCTCGATGCCGAACAGCAGATCGAGATAGCCGGAAAGCGCGGTCGACTTGCCGGCTTCGTTCAGGCCGAAGACGATATGCAGGTCGGGACCGGATTCCGGTTTCGGCCCGAAGTCGATCGTCCTGTCGGTGAACTTGCCATAGCGAATGAGATCAAGTCGCCGGAGCCTCATTGTGATCCACCGGCCTTGAGGCGGGCGGTGACCAGGTCGGCGCCGTTGGCAAGCACCCTGTCGAGGAACGACTCCAGCTCAGCCTCGTCTTTGCCGGCGAAATCGCGCCCGTCAGGCGGAAGATCCGCGATCATCTTTTGGACCAACGCCCTCGCCTCGGCACGGAAAGCTTCCGAGCTGGCATCGGCGCGCATGGATTGAGCGAGTTCGAAAATCGGATCAGCGACGCCCTCGGATGTTTCGGCTGCGGATGGAGCAACGTTAAGCTCGAGCTTCTCCACCCAGGTGTCTCCCGTCTGTTCCGCGACCTGCTCGGCTTCTGCGAGCAGCAGGTCGCGGTCACGGATCAGCGCCCAGGATAGAGGTGACGCCCCGGTCACGCCGAGACGGACCACAGCATGACGGGACCTGACAGAGGCACGAACATCTTCGAGCGCGGAGCGGACTCGCCCGACGACTTCGGACCATTCCCCGTTGCGGTCACGTCGACGCTCACCCGCTCGAATTGCGCGATACTGGTTGGCCGTTCCTCGATCTCGACGGTGCGGTCGTCTCGTATCGTCACCAGGGTGACGGATTTATCGCCTGCCTCGTTGATGTCCCTGCCCTGTGGAATTCCTGGCATCACCACGGTGCTCGCCCCGGGATGGACTTGGCGGACATGGATGTGCCCAAGGGCCCAGTAGTCCAAGCCATGGCTGTGCAGGTCAGCGACGCTGCAGGGAGCGTAGACGTCGTGGCCGGGCGATCCGGCCAGGCTCGTATGCATGATGCCGACATTGACCGCGCCTTCACGCGGAGCTGAATACTTGGGAAGCAGACTGTCCGGCGCCTTGGGGTTAGCAAAGCTCAAGCCATGGAACATGACGTCGACCCCCCCGGCTGTCTGCGGCACTGACTGGGGACGGCCTCCGAAGATCGTGACCGTGTCCGGGAACACGAGCTGTTTCGATATCCGCGACATTGCGTCATGATTGCCACGAATCTTGAAAACCTTGATGCCGGCCTGGTGAAGCCGTGTCATCTGTGAGGCCAGAAACCGCGCCGTTTTCATCGACGTCTGATCGCCATCATAGAGATCGCCGGCAATGACCAGGGCATCGACACGTTCCGCAAGGCAGAGATCCACGATCGAGACAAATGCCTTACGGCTGACGTCTCCGAGAAGTTCGGCAAGGTCGGGGTTTCGCATCGCCAGCGAACGCAGTGGCGAGTCGAGATGAATATCGGCCGTGTGTACGAATCGAAATGCCATCGAGCGGTCTCCGCCCACGAACATACCGGTGATCGACCGAGGCTCGATAGAGGAATTTCACGACACGCTGTATTGGCTTCTATCGCGTTGGATAGTGTTGAAACTCAACCGAGTCTGACGTCCGGCCGCAACGGGTGACCGTACCGTTGCCACGCCGGCTTTGGCGATCTCTTCACGGATAGCGTCGGAGTCATGACTCTTGTCCGCCAGGAGCGCCTCGATACGGTCGGCGATCATTCGAAACAGCGGGTCGAAGCCTTGAATATCATGCGCCTGGCCAGGTGTCAGGACGAAGCCGAGAGGTCGGCCTTTTCCGTCGCACCGCGCATGGAGTTTGGTGGTGAAGCCGCCGCGCGATCGGCCAAGCGCCTCAGTTTCCTGAGTCCCCTTTTTATGCCGACTGCACAATGATGTGCCCGGACAACGGTGCTATCGATCATGTCGGCGGTGGCATCGCGTTCCACCATCTCGGCGAGCGTTTCGAGCAACGAATCGAACACCCCCATCGCGACCCATCGTCGGTATCGGCGGAAGACACTGTTCCATTTGCCATATCATCGGGCAGATGACGCCATTGCGCCCGGTTCGGGCTATCCATATCGTGCCTTCGAAATAGCGCCGATTTTCCTGCGCCGGACGGCACCCTCGACCCCGCTCTGCTGGCAGCAGCGGCCCGATCAGTGCCCATTCCTCGTCCGATACCCCAATCCGCTCGCCCAACGCTGCCTCCAAAAGACAGCCTTGATGACGTGGACGCCCCTGCACCGACCGGCAGCCGCTCGCGGGTACCTGTTCAAGCTAGCCGTAGGGCAGTCGGACTGCATCGCGCACTGCGCGCCTTTGTGGAGGTCGGGCGTACTACCGTGATGTTCCCACTTCTGCGCGGTACCGCCGCCTGCGTTGGCATGTTTCAGAATGCCGTTGATGATGTTACCGGCCACATAAAGTGTTTTTCGGTCGCAGATCTGGCAAGTTGTTTCCTTCCTTCGCTGTGCCTCGCGACATGAATACGGGTCCGATGCCTGTTAGCTAATGAAGTAAATCTCGTGCCACCCTAGTAGACAGATAAGGGATAAAATTTGTGGCTGTTTTTCAGCTAGTTAGAGATTGGAAGGATTAGCAGGGCAGTGAAGCCAATCTGACAAACTGCCAAGAGACGGCGGATGTCCGGTTGTCTGGATGCGGTCAAACGCGCGAAGAGAACCGGCAGGACGGTGCGGCTGACCTTTGTCGTTAATCCCGCCAGGGAAGAGCCGCAGATCGAAGTCAAGGATGCGGCTCCAACGCAGCCCGATGCACTCGACCTTCGAGACGGCAAAGATACGAGGCGCGGAGCGCGTCGCCGAGATCCTGAAGGGCGCGGATATGATATCGGCTGACGAATTTGCCGAGGAGATCGGCGCGACCCGTGAGACCGTCAATCGCAAGCGAAAGCGTCGCGAAGTTCTTGGCCTGGAGGGCGCGAAGCGTGGCGTACGCTTTCCCCGCTGCCAGCTTGGCCGTAATGGAGAGTTGATCGACGGGCTGCCGCAATTGTTGGGGTCGGAACAAGAGGGGTTCGAAATCGTACGCGGCCTTTATCACAACATTCGGACTGTTGAAGAAATGATCGCGGCCTTTCCGGGATGAGCAGCATTGCCGTCGGTTGCTGGAAAGCATGGTGTGGCCGGATGGCCGGATCTGCCCCGCCTGCGGATACAAACGCTCGATCGCGCTTGCCGGACGCGATGCCGGCAAGCGGCGCGCCCGACCAGGTCTTTATCAATGTTCCAGCGGCGATTGCCGGTTCCAGTTCACGGTAACGACACACACGCCTCTGCACTCCACGAAGCTTCCCTAGCGTGTTTACCAAAGACCGCAATATCCTTGTGACCTATAGCTTTTCATGCGATTCTTCGGGCTGGTCTGAAGGAGGTGAGATGCCTGAAATACTTGCAGCGCTTTCCTGGCTGAAGGCAATGTGGCTGTTACTGCAATCCGACAAGGGCTTGTCGTCGGTGCGCCTGGCCGAGGCGCTCGGGGTGAGCCAGCCAACGGCCTGGAGGATGGGACATGCACTACGTCTCATGGTGGCGCGGGAGAACATGCTCGTCGGCACGGGGAGATCGACCATTTCCATCTCGGTGGAAGGCCCAGAAAGAATCCCGATGACCCGCCTCCGGGCCGCGGCCGGAAAGGCCAGGCGAATACGGACAAAACGCCAGTCATGGCGATGGTGCGGCGGCCGACTGACGTCATGCCTGGCACTCTGGCCGGTGACGCGCGTGCTGCGGTCGTGACCGGTCTCTCGGCGCGAGCAAGCGAACGCGTCATTGAAGCGCAGATCGAATTGGGAGCTCATTTGATGAGCGACGAGTGGAAGGCATTCATGGCCATTGGTGAGAGCTTTGCCAAGCATGAGACAGTGAAGCATTCCAGCGGTGAGTATGTTCGCGACGCCGTCCACGTCAATTCGGTGGAGGGCTTCAACTCCCGCGTCCGCCGTAACATCGCCGGCGTCTTTCATCATATCAGCCCGCAGCATGCCGGCCTGTATTTCCACGAGATCGGCTTCCGATGGTCGCAGCGCGTCGTCACAGGAAACGTCATTCGCAAAACCCGGCATGGCCGGGAGAGTGTGCGAACCCTGTGGTCGCGCGTGCCGCCTGCGCTGCAATTGACGAATGTTTTTCGCACCGCCACGGGTCGTCAGATGCGCCGAAGCCCGGATGGCGGCATCATCATCAAATCAGCCGTCGCTGTCTTTGGTTGATAAAGGCCGCGTACGATTTCGCACTGCTCTTCTGTGGTTGCCGCCCGTTGTGCAAGTCGTTTCTTACCTTTTGAACGTGTGATCGAATGCGGTCTTCTGTCAGGCCTTCATTTGCGGCGTTTTCAGCGACCGCTGGCCGGGATGGTGATCAGCGGATCAGGTCCAAATCTTGTTCACGAGCTCTGAGCTCGAAGAGCAGTGCTGGTTTTCCTGAGCCGGATCGTTCGATCTTGTGCCCATTCAGGTCATCGACTTCTCACACCTGTTGGCCGACATTGACGATAGCTGCGTTCATGCAGCCGCCGGCAACCCCGGATTCCGATAATCTTCCTGCCACATCAGCATCGCCCAGATCATACGCGCCATCTTATTCGCCAGCGCGATCGCCACCAGCATTCGGGGCTTTCTTCCAAGCATACGCATCATCCAGGGATCAGTGGATGTTGCCTTGCGGCTCGCCCAATTTACGCGAGCCATGGCACCGATGATCAGCAGCCGACGAATGTCGACCTGGCCGGCCCTCGAGACCTTACCCAGTCTTTCCTTGCCGCCGGACGAAAACTGTCGCGGCACGAGGCCAAGCCAGACGGCAAAGTTGCGCCCCGATTTGAAGTTTTCCATCGTTGGCGCGAAAGCTTCGACCGCCACAGCGGTCATCGGCCCGATACCCGGCATAGTCTGAAGACGCCGCGCCATATCGGTCTGCTTGGCGAGAGAGGCCAGCTTCTGGGTCTTGTTGTCAATTCTGACGGTCTTTTCACCGATTTGTGCCAAGAGATCATGGCCCTCTTCGCGTACGAGATCGGGGAGGTTACTAGTGTCGCGTCGCGGTGATTATGACTCTTTGAGAGATGGCGTGGGATAGGATTTTGCCATCTTCGCTCGGGCCTGCTGTGTGGAGAACATCCAGCGGATGCGGGCGCCACTTTCGGTGCGGCGGCGTTCCCAGGTCCGGATCTCTGTTTCAAGGAGGTCGCGGCTAGCGATGCGGCGATCAAGACATTGGCGGCGCATAACGCCGATTTCGATCTCGACGATGTTGAGCCAACTGGCGTGCCTGGGTGTGTAGTGGAACTCCAGGCGTCGCAAGATCCGACGCGCCTCGACTGCTGGAAAGGTCTGATAGACAGCGGAGGCCGTGTCCGGCCAGCGCCGGTATTTCCGAGGTCGCGCCGGCGCCCGTCAGCGGAAAAGCCAGCACAATGCCACCCAGCAGCACCGCGGTTGCCAGGCCCACACGCCTGCCAGGCAAGCTGCCCTTGCGCCGCGCCCAGGCAAGGAAAGCCACATAGGCTATGGCGAGGACCATCCACATCGGCGCCGACGATGGTGCCGATGGGCGCTTGGTCAGGCTCGCCGCAGGCGCTGGCGCGGCTCACTGAGGTTGGTGGGCAGGGGCTTGCGGCCGCGCATGCCGAGCGTCTCAACGTGGCCACCAACACGCATTGGCTCCGATGAGATCGACGGCTCGGGAGCCAGCGGTGCTGCAGGCCCAGTTTCTCGGCCGCATTCAGTCGTTCCATGCGTCCCGCGCATGCATCACCGGCGGCTGGCAGGAGGCCGCGCACGGCAACGTCATCGACAAGCAGAGAAGCTACCTCTGCGGCTGGCGAACGGTCGAAGCCTCGGCGGCCCTTGCGGGCGAAGGCTATGCGATGGTGGTCTGCCGCGGCCAGGTCTATTGTCTCGACATGGCCAACAGCCCGGACTGGTCGGAACCGGGTGCGGCGTGGGCCGGCTGGTCCGATCCGGAAAAGCTGCACGGCTTCGATCCCGTCGAGGCTGGACGGATACCCAGAAGACCAAACTGCTCGGCGTCCAGGCCTGTATCTGGTCGGAGCCGATTACCGATCGCGCCGTCTTCGACCGGCTGGTGTTTCCCCGCATCTCGGCGCTCGCGGAAACCGGCTGGACGCAGCCGGAGCGAAAATCCTGCGAGCGGTTCAAGGCGCTGGCCGGGCTGATGCCGGTTCTCTACGGACCGGCGTAAAGACTTAGCGGGAATGCGGCTTCTGCAGAACGTCGAATTGCGGATTGGTCTCGGAGAAGATCGGCAGCGCTGCGGCGCCTAGAACTGAAGTGTCCTTGCCGGCGGCGCCGACAAGGACCCGCGGCACGGTGCGGGCGCTGGTCGAGCTGACCGAGAGGTACAAGGGGTCGAGCCGGCTCGCCAGAAGCTCGATGACGCCGACCGGCATGAAGCCGCCGAGGACCACGGTTTCGGGATCGAGCGCGAGTTCCAGCATGTTGATCGCCTGGCGCAGCGGATCGATTGCCTGGGCGACCCATGCTTCCAGACTGTCGCCATTGGCCAGCAACGCTTCCAGCAATTCCGGCGAGGCATGATCGGGATGGGGGATATCCAGGCACTCATAGGCGGCGCGCAACGAGACGTAGCGCTCAAGACAGCCGCGCTTGCCGCAGCCGCATTCGAGGCCGCCGGGCCTGACGATCATGTGGCCGATCTCGCCGGCATTGTGGCGGCTGCCCTTGTAGAGATGGCCGTCCAGGAACAAGCCGGCGCCAAGGCCGGTGCCGATGAACAGATAGACGAAGCTGCTGAGGTTGCGGGCAACGCCGTAGAGCCGCTCGCCGATGGCGGCGGCGGTGGCGTCGTTCTCGACCGTCACCGGAATGCCGGTCAACCGCTGCAATTCTTCGGCGACGGGGAAATCCTGCCAGCCGGGCAGTGCGGTCGGCCCGACCGAGGTCATGCCCTCGACGTCGAACGGGCCAGGCATAGCCATGCCGATGCCAAGCAAGCGATTGCGGTCGAAGCGAAACTTGCGCATCAGGTTGCCGGCTATCGCGGCCAGCAAGGGCATTGCCTGCGCCGGCGTCGGCCTGTCGACCGAGCGCTCGATGCGGGCGCGAACCGTGCCGGAGAGATCGGTGATGACGCCGACCGCCAGCTGATGGTCGAGCTGCAAGCCGATCGAATAGCCACCGTCGGGATTGATCGAATAGGGCACCGCCGGCTGGCCGCGGGCGCCCTTCAGCGTGGCTTGCGCGCGAAGCAGTTCTTCGCGCTCGAGTTCCTCGACGATGTTGGAGATGGTCTGCGTGCTCAGCGCCGTCAGGCGCGCGATCGCCGCCCGAGACAATGCACCGTTGGTCCTGATCGCTTCGATCACCACGCGGCGATTGTGGGACTTGGCCTGTTCGAGATTGGTGCCAGCGATGGCTTTCCTGAGGGTCATGTGCGCATTACCAACAAAACTTTCCGCAGAAAACAAATCAAGTTGATTTATTTGTAGGCAATAGTAGCTACCACTTCTAGTCGGTTTCGCTGATGGAGCGCCATCAATGACGGCGCGCATCAGTTTTATTTGATGAACGCACTGTCGGCAGATCGGCGTGAAACGGCTTTGCATTTGATCAGCCCGAACCTATCGCGGGCATGAAAAATATCGGCTTCCTTTCATTCGGGCACTGGACGCCCTCATAGCAATCCCAGACGCGGTCGGCATCGGACGCGCTGCTGCAGTCCATCGACCTTGCCGTCGCCGCCGAGCAACTGGGCGCGGACGGCGCCTATTTCCGCATCCGTCATTTCGCTCGCCAGCTCGCGTCGCCGTTCCCGCCGCTGGCGGCTGTCGGCGCAAAGACCATCCGCATCGAGATCGACACCGCCGTCATCGACATGCGCTACGAGAATCCGCTCTGTATGGCAGAGGACGCCTGTGCAGCGGACATCATTGCCGGCGGCCGGCTGCAGCTTGGCATCAGCCGCGGCTCGCCCGAGCAGGTGATCGATGGCTGGCGCTACTTCGGCTACGTGCCGCAGGAAGGCCAGACCGACGCCGACATGGCGCGGCATCATGCCGAGGTTTTCCTCGACACGCTGCGCGGCGAGGGTTTTGGCCAGCCCAATCCACGGCCGATGTTCCCCAACCCGCCCGGCCTGCTGCGCCTTGAGCCGCATTCCGAGGGCCTGCGCGAGCGGATCTGGTGGGGTGCTGCCACCAACGCCACTTCGGAATGGGCAGCGAAGCTTGGCATGAACCTGCAGAGCTCGACGCTTAAATTCGACGAGAGCGGCAAGCCGTTCCACGTCCAGCAGGCCGAGCAGATCCGCATCTACCGCGAGGCCTGGAAGGCGGCCGGGCATCAGCGCGAACCGCGCGTCTCTGTCAGCCGCAGTAGCTTCGCGCTGGTCGACGATCGCGACCGGGCCTATTTCGGGCGCGGCAACCAGAGCAGCGACCAGATCGGCTTCATCGAGGAAAATACCAGGGCGATCTTCGGGCGCAGCTATGCGGCCGAGCCGGATGTGCTCGTCAAGGAATTGGCGCAAGACGAGGCGATCGCCGAGGCCGACACGCTGCTGCTGACCGTGCCCAACCAGCTCGGCGTCGATTACAACGCGCATGTCATCGAGGCGATCCTGACCCATGTCGCTCCGGCGCTGGGCTGGCGCTGAACTCGGATTGATCAGGGCGGATAGTGCAGGGAGAGACAAGATGCCGAAGAAGGCCTTGATTGCCTGGGGCGGCTGGCAAGGACACACACCGGAACAGAGCGCGAAAATCGTACGCGCGCTGCTTGAACGCAACGGATTCGACGTCACGCTCGGCGAGGGCACGGGGATGTTCGCCGATCCGAAGCTTGCTTCCTTCGATCTTCATCGTGCCCGTGATTACGATGTCGACGATCGAGAAGGCCGAACTTCAGAACCTGGTTCTCGCGGTTCGCCAGGGCAGCGGGCTTGGCGGCTTTCATGGCACGATGTGCGACAGTTTCCGCAGCGAAACCGATTATCAGTTCATGACCGGCGGCCAATGGGTTGCCCATCCCGGCGACATCATCGACTACACGGTCGCCGTCACCAGACCGGATGATCCGATCACCAGCGGCATCAGTGATTTCGCCTATCGGTCGGAGCAGTATTACATGCATGTCGATCCGGGCAATGAGGTGCTGGCCACGACCACCTTCACCGACGCGCATTTCCCCGGGATAGGCGGTCTCGTCATGCCGGTCGTCTGGAAGCGTCGCTATGGGGCTGGAAAGGTCTTCTACAGTGCGCTCGGACACAATGCCGATGAGTTCGCGGTCTTCCTCACGAACCGGGGTGTGTTCGTTCCGGGGCTTGGCTTTCACGGTGTGTCGGCGTCGACGCCCATTTCGGATCGAGGCCGATCGCCTGGGCGAGCGAGATCTACGATCGGAATTTGAAGCCGCGCAAGCCTGGCACGAACCGGTTCAGGCGTGCGTGGATCTGCCAGCAGTCGCTGGCACGGTGTTGCCGCAGGGTGGCGCTTGCGCACGCGGGCGCCGTCCCGTTCCTTTCCGGCCAGCTTGAAGGAGAGGTTGGAAGAAGTTCACGAACAGCCGAACCGTCGAATAGAGCTGTGCAAGGGCAGCGGATGTGTTGCAACGTTTTTGTTACTCGGGAGTGGCAAGGGATCCTTCAACCATTTCGGAGGATTGCGATGTTCAAAGGCCGCCAGTTCGACCAATCTGTGATCCTGTTTTGCGTGCGCTGGTACCTGGCCTCACATGGGCTTCTTGGGGTCAAGGGTTAAATTAGCAACGCATGAGCAGAACTCCGGGACTGTTTCGGCATCCAAGGTCTGAGCCCGATTGCATGACCGGCCGTCTCCGAGCGCGATCAACCTCACATGCGGTCGCCGTTCAGGACGGCTGCACCAATATCCCGCTTGCGGCGGACAAGGGCTCAGGAGGACGAGACCATTCTGGCTTACGGCCATTTCACGGCCATGCATATTCTCGGTTCGTCCCACTGGATCCGCCAGGACTGATCGGGTCCTGGAAGATTTGCAGAATTCAGTTCGGCTAACGCATCAGGCGGTCTTCATGACTGCACCCTCGATGACGACGCCGGCGCTGACGTATTTCCACAGCGCGACGAGCAGCTTGCGGGCGAGCGCCACAATCGTCGCCTTCTTGAGACGGCCGCCGTTGTGTTTGACCCGGTCCTGGAACCACAAGGTGAGCGCCGATCGCGGTTGATGGCGCAGCCAGAGCCAGGCCGTCTGGATCAGCGTCGTTCGCAGCCTTGGATTGCCGGCTTTCGATACCCCCTGGTCGTGATCGACCGAGCCGCTCTGCCAGGGGGTCGCCGCCACGCCGGCATAGGCGGCGACCTGTCGTCGGTTGTCGAAGTGACGCGACAGCCCCTCCGACCACAGGACAGCGGCAAACTCCGGCCCGATCCCCTTCAGGTGGAGCAGCATCGCCGGTGCCGGCGAGACAACCTGCGTGGCCGCGAGCATGGCATCGCGCTCGGTCTCGACCGCCTTGATCTGCTCGAGCAGCAGTTCGAGCCTGTCGAGTTCCCGGCCGACCTGCGCCTGCAGATGGGCCGGCAAGGGTCGGCCGTCGCCGGTCTTGAGCGCCTCCAATCTCTTCCGCCGGTCGCGGCGCAGCGGCTCGTAGCCGGACACGCCCTGGGCGAACAACAGGCCTTTGACGAGATTGACGTGTCGCACGCGCTCGTTCGTCAAGGCCTTGCGCTCACGCGAGATGCGGCGACGGTCTTCTTCCTCGGGCGTCGGCACCCGGAGCATCGCACACACCCGTGGCTCGCCTCGCTTGTAGGCCAGCAACGCCCTGACCAGCGCCTCACCGTCGATCTTGTCGGTCTTGGCCCGGCGCCGTCGGCGCGAGGTTGCAATCGATGCCGCATCGACGACGTGGCTTTCGATTCCTTCGGCCTGCAGCACGCGATGGATCCAGAAGCCGTCGAGCCCGGCCTCCTGGATCGCGATGATCGGAAAGTGCCGCCCGGTCCGCGCTTGCGCCATCCTGTTGAGCTCGGCAAATCGCGCCAGCATGCCGGCGACATCGCCGGCCGCCACCGCATGTTTCGACATCTTCTCGCCGCCACCCGGCGACAGCGAGGTGATCAACCATTTCGAGCGACTCAATTCCAACGAGACGAAAATCGCGCCAAGATCGGTGCGGATAGCGGTCGGCGCTTTGGGTTGGTGAGCTGCTACGGGCATGCTTGCCTCCAGGATAAGGTGTTGATTACGCGACCTCACTTTGCCACAGCGCAGGTCGCTATCCACCCTCCTCATAGGATCTGGCTTGGACGGTGCGTTCTTGGCGCATTGTCGGCTCCGGCGGTTTCAGATTGTGCTTTGGAATCAGTGGCATGAAACCAAAGTATATCTGAACCCGCCGGGCCTTGCCTGCACAAAGTGCCGATTCACGTAATAATATCAATGTGTTGGCGTTTCTGGACGGAAACTAGTCTAGGTGACCGGTGCAAGGAATCGGCCGAGAGTGTTCCGCAGGGCGCCGAGGCGACAGGCGAACTCTTCTTCGCGCATCAGCTGGACGTTTGACCCCAGCCTTTGGTGGGGCATCCTTAGCTGGACGGTTGCAGTGTCACGATCGGATTCGCGCCTGCGCGTAGCCAGCAGCGTCTGCGATTCCATAGACAACAACATTGTTGCCAGGGTTTTTTCTTTAAAGGCTGTTCATTCGTTGGACAGTCCCTCAAGACTCACAGGGCAGTTCGCGAGATAGCTGCCGTCTCGGCGCTACGCCATTCAGCTAGCCCACCTTAGGGCCTTTGCTCCCTATTGCTCCTCCGGCGATCCGGCCCCGCACTGCCCGCACTGCCGCCCAGACTGCGGTACAGCTTCGATTCGTTGAGCAACTGGTCGTGGCGGGCGTGGGCAAGCGCCATCTCGGCTGCGCAGCGGCTCTCCTGGGCATTGAGCCAGTCAATGCGGTTGATGGCACCCGACCGGTAACGGGCTTCGAGCAGCTTCTCGGTTTCCTGGGCGGCCCCTAGGACATGGCGGCGGCGTCGGACCTGTTCGGCATAGTCGGCCTGTGCACCGAGTGTATTGGCAACTTCGGAGAAGGCAGTGAGCAAAGTAGTGCGGAATCCGAGGACCTCTTTTTCATACTGTGCCCTGGAAACCGCAACCTGCAGCGTTATGTCCTTGAAATTGAGGAGGGACAAGGCAGCGTTTGCACCTAACGTCGCAACGGGATTGGAGATGAACGCGAGCAATTGCCCGCTGGCGGTGCCGAGGGATCCGGTGAGGGAAATCGCCGGGTAGAAACTGGCCTGAGTTGCGTCGACGTTCTTCAGCATGGCACGGAGCCTGGCCTCTGCGGCTCGCAAGTCTGGGCGACGCGCGAGCAGGTCGGCCGGCAACCCAGTCTGGATCGGGGGTAGCTTCTTGCTCGGCAGGCGCTGCGGCTCTGGAACAGGGTTAGGTGCGCCATTCAAGAGCACAACCAGGGCGTTCCGCTGTACAAGGCGATACTGCTTGCCCTTCGAAACCGTCAATGCCCGCTCCTCGACCTGCTGCTCGGCCCTGCTGAGATCCAGATCGGAAACCGCACCGGCCGCAAGCTGGGCGCGCACAAGCGCCAAAGTCTGCTTGGCATGGGCAAGGCTGGTTTCCGCCGACGCGAGCGACTGATTGGCGTACGCGATGTTGAAATACGCCTCGACGGTTCCTGCGCTAGCGAGGAGGCGCGCGTTTTCGTAATCTTCCGCTGTCGCATAAGCCTCAAAATCCGCCTTGTCCCTCTTTGCCGCTAGCTTGCCCCACAGATCAATCTCATAAGACACACTGATGGATGTGTCGCTCCCGCCGACCTGGCCGTTCACCTGGGGGAGCAAGGCTTGCGCAGCTGTATTTGCCTGAAGTCGGGCGGGATAGGCGTTAGCAGCCGCAATGAGGACGTCATTATTTCGGCCGATGACCTCGCCGACAAGCTTGTCGAGATTGGCGTTCCCGAACGCCAGCCACCAGCGGTCTGTGCTGGCCTGCACAGCGCTCCCTACCGCAGCGGTCGACCAGTGGGGCCCGGCTGGAAGTTCGGGGCGAAGATATGTGCTCGACAGGCTGCAACCGGCGAGCAGGACAAGGCAACCGGGTACGATCAGTCTGATGAGCTTCATTTTCAATCTCTTGAGGGCTGGCACAAGGCGTTACGGTCGGGAAAGCCGAAGACCAGGTGGATGCAGAGCGCTAATAAGAGGCGTGATTAGCGCAAGCAGCCACGAGGAGGACATCGTCGTTTTCGTTGATGACCTCGCCGATCAGCTCGAACGTCAGCCAGCAGTGTCTGCCGTGGCGTGGTTAGCACTTGCTGCCGCGCCGGTTGGCCAGCAGGGCCCCCGGAGGGAGTTCGGGGCCAGGATATGTGCTCGACAGGCTGGTGCAACCCGCGAGCAAGACAAAGGAACAAGGTAAGATCCGTCTGATGAGCGTCATTTTTCAGTCTCTTGACAGCGCATCTACGGGATTCAGGCGGGATGCGTTACGGGCGGGAAGGAAGCCAAAGGTCAGGCCGATCCAGAGCGCTACTGCGCAGGCAGCGACAATAGCTTTGACCGAGATGATTATCGGAAACTCGCTGCCCGGCTCGCCCAATACGGTTGCGATGCCGAGCGCGAGTGCCACGCCGAGAATTGAACCGGCGATGCACATTGTGACGGCCTCAATCAGGAACTGAAGCATGATGTCGATCCGGCGCGCTCCAACAGCCATGCGCAAGCCGATCTCGCGGGTCCGTTCAGTGACGGTGATCAGCATCATGTTCATGACACCAATGCCTCCGACAACCAGCGAGATCGCAGCCAGGGAGGAGGTCAGTTGCCACATCGTCTGAGATGTGTGCTCAACCGACTTACGCCACTGATCTTGGTTGAAAACAGTGAAGTCCTTCGTGCCGTGCCGACGAGTCATCAGGCCGACGACGGCGCGCTCCGCGACAGTCGTGTCGACAGAATCGGCGACCCGCACCGTCAGGGCATGAAGACTTGGACCGGCACCCTCAAGTCTGCCCTTCACGGCCGTATAAGGAAGTAAGACCTTCGGCGAGCTGTCAAACCGTAGCGCCGGTGGGGGGCGCAAAGACGCCAATAATGACGACGGGAACACGCCCGATCAGGAGGATGTTTCCGAGCGGCGATTCGTCGTTAGGGAAGAGAGTTGCGGCCATCCTGTCATTGATCACTGCTTCCTGGCTGCGCTCAGTGATGGCCTCGGCTGAAAAGAATGAGCCCTTCAGCAACTTGAGAGCGTTGACCTTAAGATAATCCTGGCCGACGCCGGTGACTGTCGCCGCGACGGAAGTGTGCCCAAAACGAATTTGTGCGGATGTCCGGACTTCCGGGGTCACGCTGTCGACGTAAGACTGGTCGGCGAGCGCATCGGCATCCGAGACGACCAGGGCCTTGATGCTCGAAGCACCCTTGTCACCAAAATGGCGCCCGGGAGAGATCTCGAGAGTGCTGGCTCCAAATCCTCCCAACTGGCGCAGAAGTTCCTGACGGGCGCCCTCGCCGAAACCGAAGGCCGTCACAACTGCCGCAATGCCGATAATGATGCTGAGCATCGTGAGGAAGGTACGCACGCGATCGGTTGCCATCGATCGTATCGCCATCGGAAAGGCTTCTACCAGGCGGCGCCTGAACGCCGAGAGCGAACCGACGGGCCTGCTGTCGTGTAACGCCGGCGGCCCATCAGTCTTCCGGTCCCGCGTCCGGCGGTCGGAAAGGATGACCCCTTCTCGGATTTCGATGATGCGGTCAGCGTGACTTGCGATCTCCATGTCGTGAGTCACGATGATGATGGTATGACCGTCGGCATGAAGTGCCTTCAAGGTATCGAGAACGGTTTCGCCGCTCTTCCTATCTAGCGCCCCTGTCGGCTCGTCCGCGAGGATGATGCGACCGCCATTCATCAACGCGCGGGCAATCGAAACCCTCTGTTGCTGGCCGCCGGACAGCTGGTTCGGACGGTGGTCGAGACGATCACCGAGACCTAGCCTGCGCAGTAGAGATGTCGACCTTTCCCGGCGTGAGCCGGCGTCGAGGCCGGCATAGACGGCGGGCATCGCCACGTTGTCGGCCGCGCTCAGCGTTCCGAGAAGCTGATAATGTTGGAAGATGAAGCCGAAATGTTCCCGTCTCAACGCCGCAAGATTGTCCGCGGTCAGGCCGGCAACGCTGCGGCCGCCGACGCGATAGTCACCAGAACTCGGCTGGTCCAAGCAACCCAGGATGTTCATTAGCGTCGTCTTGCCTGAGCCGCTTGCGCCGACGATCGCCACCAGTTCGCCACCCGCGATGGAAAGGCTGACGCCGGCCAGCGCCATAATCGTCTCGTCTCCGGCGTGGAAAACCCGCGAAACGTTCTCGATTTCAAGGAGTGCATTCATTTCATCACCGCGGCCCAACATTGGTTCCCTTTCCAGCGGCAGGGATGACAACTTCATCACCGACAGAGAGGCCATCGAGTACCTGCGCCTTGAGCGTGTCGGTCAAGCCTATTGTCACCAGGCGCTCCGTGAGTTCGCCGCTTGGCGTGCGAATCTGCACGCGGTAGCGACCATGTGCATCTGGCTCCGTCAGAGCTGACCATGCTACGAGCGGTACGTTCTCGGCCTGGCCGGAAACAACCTTAACCAAGGCGTTCATCTTTGGCCGAAGCCGCCCTTCCGGGTTCGATGTGGAAAAGAGGCCGTTGTAGTAGACTGCTGACGCCTGGGTTTCCGCACTGAGATCATCAGCAATCGACGGAGGCGCGGGCTCTATCTCTTCCAGTACGCCTGAAATAGGGACTCGAGTGTCCCCCAGGAGCGTGAAGCGGAGGTTCTGACCTGGCTTTACACGGGCAATGTCGATTTCCGAAATCTGCACCTTCACCCGCATGACGTCGAGTTGTGCAAGAACCACGATCCCCGGCACGGCCTGGCTTGAGTTCAACGTTTGACCTTCTTTAACCAGCACAGCAACAACGACGCCGTCCATGGGCGCGCTGAGCTTCGTATGGTCGAGGATTGCGCGGGCCTCCTCAACCGCGAGCGTCTTCTCCTCGATCCGCGCTTCACATTGCTCGACTTTCGCCTCCTGCGCAAAAAACGTCGCTTGCGCTTTCTCCAGGTCGGCGGCCGATGCTGCCTTGTTCCGGCTCAGTGTCTTCTTTCTCCGGAAATCCATCTCGGCCTCTTTCAGTCGTATTCCTGCTTCCTTGCGATCCGCGTTGGCACTGGCGAGGTTGGCTTGGGCAGTGAGTAGTTTGTGCTGCTCTTTCGTAGGGTCAATTTCGGCGATCAAGTCACCAGACTTAACCGTTTGACCGAGCTTTACATACAATGTCTTCAGTTGGCCCGATACCTGGGCACCAACTCTAACCGTACGGGCAGGCTCCAAAACGCCGTTCGCAAGAACGGTCTCCTCGACCGAACCGAGTATCACGCGCTGCGTGACGACAGGATCGCGCGTCTCGTGTTCGAAACCTTCGGTCGCGGATGCAATGGCAAACACCACCGCGGCGATCCCTAGGCACCAGACAAGCACCCTTCTTTTACCCTTCATCAACGCTCACCTCCGCTCTCTGAGGACATTGTTTTGCCCTGTCGTGCGGCGGAAACGGCATTGACTCTCATCGACCTGGACCGAGAATGGCTCCGGCAAGAGCTTTTTCTGCTGAGAAGTCGCAACCGACGCGGAAAGCATGATTGCGAACGCGGACACGCGGCGATGAAGATGATAGTGAAGCACCGGGCGAGCATTCATTGTCCCCTTCCGAGGCAGTTAGCAGCAGCAAGCCCAGCGCTAACGCGATGGGACCGAAGAGTAGGCTGACCGGAACAACGCACCTTCCGATGCAGTTGCGGATTTTGGACGTTTGCTTTGGTCGCATTCCGGAGACAGTTTCCTATCAAGCGACGCGCGCTTGGGCGCGCATACATCTGAGTGGTCATTGGCGCGAACGAG